>JAEPNQ010000127.1 GCA_017643305.1 Marinibacterium sp.
GATCTCCGCTGTCTCAACGACCGCATGGAACAACACATTCGCCCCTGCCCCCGCCCATTCAAGTGAGATTTCCTCAGCCTCGTTATGGCTCAACCCGTCCACGCAGGGACACATCACCATGGAGGTCGGGACCACGCGGTTGATCCAGCAGGCATCATGCCCGGCGCCAGAGATCAGGTTCATGTGAGAATAGCCCAGCCGTTCTGCCGCATTGCGCACGGCGCTGACGCAGCCTTCGTCGAAGGCCACCGGGTCGAAACCGCCGACTTTTTCGAATTCCACGTCCAGCCCCATCTCATCGCAGATCGCCTGCGCTTCTTCCCGCAGGCGGTTTTCCATATCGGTGATGACGTCTAGTTCAGGCGACCGGAAATCGACCGTGAACACCACCTTGCCGGGGATCACGTTGCGCGAATTGGGGTAGACATCAATATGCCCCGCCGCGCCTACGGCGTGGGGTTTGTGGGACCAGGCGATCTCATCTACCTTGTCGAGGATTCGCGCCATGCCCAGCCCTGCGTTCTTGCGCATCGGCATGGGGGTAGAGCCGGTGTGGCTGTCTTTGCCCGTTACGGTGACCTGCGTCCAGCTCAGCCCCTGGCCATGTGTCACGACACCAATGTCCTTGCCTTCAGCCTCCAGGATTGGACCCTGTTCGATATGTAGCTCAAAAAATGCGTGCATCTGGCGAGCGCCGACCGGTTCGTCGCCTTCCCAGCCGATCCGCTTCAGTTCATCCCCGAATCGTTTGCCATCCGCATCCACCCGGTCTTTGGCCCAGTCCTCGGTGTGAATGCCCGCAAACACACCCGATGACAGCATCGCCGGAGCATAGCGCGTGCCTTCTTCGTTGGTCCAGTTGGTGACCACGATCGGGTGTTTCGTTTTGATCCCTAGATCGTTAAGCGACCGGACAATTTCCAGCCCGCCCAGCACGCCCAGCACACCGTCATATTTGCCACCGGTCGGCTGAGTATCGAGGTGCGAGCCGACATAAACCGGCAATGCGTCAGGGTCCGTCCCTTCGCGCCGGGCGAACATGTTACCCATGCTATCGAGGCCCATGGTGCAACCCGCAGATTCGCACCAGCGCTGGAACAGCGCGCGGCCTTCGCCATCTTCGTCGGTCAGCGTCTGGCGGTTGTTGCCGCCTGCCACGCCCGGACCGATCTTGGCCATTTCCATCAGGCTGTCCCACAGCCGTTCACTATTAATTTTCAGGTTGTCGCCGATCGTTATGGCCATGCCCGCTCCCTATTTCAATTCCACTTCGACAAAGCTCATCCCGGGCCCGGCGCAGATCACGTTGTGCTCTACTCCAGCCGCACGGCGATAGCTGTCACCCTTAGGCACGGTCACTGTGCGTTTACCGCCGCCCGGTTCCTCCAGCAGCATCTCACAATCGGTCAATGCTGTAATGACATAGTCATGCGCATGCACATGCCATCCAGTTTCCGCCCCCGGTTCGAAATCGAACCGCGTGACCCGGACCCTCGCATCGTCCACCTGAACAGTTGCACTTGCTGCAGGACGCATTTTGGCGTCTCCGTCTTGCTTGCGTCTCAAAGAGTTTGACCAAGTGGTCAAAGTCACGCTACCACGGAGACCCCGCCAGTCAAGCAGCAGCAACGGGAAGAGCCCGAGAATGCCTCAGGATCGTGCACCAACACGAATTCAGGTCAAAAACCGGGCGGCCATTTTGGAGGCCGCGCTGGAGATTTTTTCCACTCACGGCTTTCGCGGCAGCACGGTAGACCAGATCGCGCAGGCGGCGGGGCTGTCCAAGCCGAACTTGCTCTATTACTTTTCGTCCAAGGAAGCTATTTACACCGCGCTTTTGGAACAGTTGCTGGACACCTGGCTCGACCCGCTGCGCGCGCTGGCCCACGATGGCGACCCGCTGGAGGAAATCCTCGCCTATGTTCGGCGGAAGTTGCAGATGAGCCGGGCCTACCCGCGCGAAAGCCGTCTGTTTGCCAATGAAATCGTACAGGGCGCCCCAAGGATCCACGATGCGCTGTCGGGTGAATTGAAGACTCTGGTCGATGCCAAATCCAACGTGATCAGCAGCTGGATCGATGATGGGCGACTTGCGCCCGTGCATCCACAGCACCTGATCTTTTCAATCTGGTCTATGACGCAGCATTATGCGGATTTTGACGTCCAGGTCCGCGCGGTTCTGGGCGACGAAGACCCATTCGATGGCGCACCGGAGTTTGTGGAAACGCTGTTTCGGCGGCTTTTGACGCCTTAACCCCGGATCATTCTAGATCCTTTCAGGGTTAGGCAGTGCAGTATGCTCTGCACCTGAACAGCACATGCATGGGCCATATGTTCGCCGCAAAGTTCGCAGATCTGCCCGTGGTTATCTGCCACGACGGCCCCGTTCGCACTATGTTTTGAGAAACTTGGGCGACATTTTTTCAGCCCAAGATTATCCACCGAACAATCTTGGGCTATCCGCCTATTCCGCTGCGTTTGCCATCGGATTGTTCGGATGCATCGTCCAGTTGGCGTAGTCCGCCTCAACCGGCTTGCCTGTCCGCTCGTCGATGGTGCCCGGGGCCAGCTGCTCCATTGTGATGCAGCCCTCAACGGGGCAGACATCCACGCACAGATTGCACGCCACGCACTCTGCGTCATTCACCTCGAACACCCGATCTTCATGCATCCAGATCGCCTGGTGGGAGGTGTCTTCGCAGGCCGCGTAGCAGCGCCCACATTTGATGCAAGCATCCTGATCAATCCGGGCCTTGGTGACAAAATTCAGGTTCAGGTACTGCCAGTCGGTGACATTTGGCACCGCCATGCCTATGAAATCCACCGTGGAGGTATAGCCTTTTTCGTCCATCCAGCCCGACAGGCCGGAAATCATCTCCTGCACCACTCGGAAGCCATAGGTCATCGCCGCCGTACAGACTTGTACGTTGCCCGCGCCTAGCGCCATGAACTCCGCTGCGTCGCGCCATGTGGTGACACCCCCGATACCACTAATCGGCAGGCCGGCTGTCTCGGGGTCGCGTGAGATGTCGGCCACCATGTTAAGCGCCACCGGTTTGACCGCCGGGCCGCAATAGCCGCCATGGCTGCCCTTGCCGTCGATTGTCGGTTCCGGCGACATGGAATCGAGGTTCACAGAGGTGATGGAACTGATTGTATTGATGAGAGAAACCGCATCTGCGCCACCATTACGCGCCGCCCGCGCCGGGTAGCGGATATCGGTGATGTTGGGTGTCAGTTTCACGATCACCGGCTTGTCGTAGTTTTCCTTGCACCAGCGTGTGACCATTTCGATGTATTCCGGCACCTGCCCCACGGCCGCGCCCATACCGCGTTCGCTCATACCATGCGGACAGCCGAAGTTCAGCTCAATCCCGTCCGCCCCGGTTTCCGCCACTGGCGGCAGGATGCGTTTCCAGGCCGCTTCTTCGCAGGGCACCATGATCGAAACAATCACGGCGCGGTCGGGGTAGTCGGATTTGACGCGCGCAATCTCTTCGAGGTTTACCTCCAGCGGACGGTCGGTGATCAGCTCAATATTGTTGAGCCCCAGCAACCGCCGATCCGCGCCATAGATGGCGCCGTAGCGCGGGCCGTTTACATTGACCACGGGTGGGCCTTCTTCGCCAAGAGTCTTCCATACGACCCCACCCCAGCCCGCCTCAAAGGCGCGGCGGACGTTGTATTCCTTGTCCGTGGGCGGCGCAGAGGCCAGCCAGAAAGGGTTGGGGCTGGTGATGCCCAGGAAGTTTGTTGTCAGGTCTGCCATAACGTCCCTCCTCACGCCCCGGTCAGGGCTGCATGAATGTCCATGGCCGCGTCGCGGCCCTCGGCCACGGCGGTCACGGTCAAATCGTCCCCGCCAGCGGCACAATCTCCCCCGGCCCAGACCCCGTCCAGGCTGGTGCGTCCGGCACCTGTCACAGCGATCTTACCGCCGTCCAGCGCCACAACATCCGGTGCGCTGTCTAGCGTCTGGCCGATGGCCTTGAACACCTGATCTGCGGCCAGCGTCAGCGTTTCGCCGGTGCCGACAACGCGGCCGCCTTCCACCTTGGTGTATTCCAGCTCGATCCCAGCCACATTGTCAGCCCCTTGCACGGCCACAGGCATGACATTGAACATCAGCTTCACCCCGTGCGAGGCAGCGAGGTCCTGTTCGTACCGGCTGGCAGGCATTGCGTCGCGCCCGCGGCGGTAGACGATGGTCACGTTTTCAGCCCCCAGCAACCGCGCCTGAACAGCGGCGTCTACGGCCGTCATCCCGCCACCAATCACCACCACATTACGGCCAATGGGCAGAGCTGACAAATCGTCGGCCTGGCGCAATTCGGCGATGAAATTTACCGCGTTGCGTACACCCGGCAACTCCTCACCCGGTGCACGCAACGCGTTCACGCCGCCCAGACCGATGGAGAGGAACACCGCGTCATGGGTTGCGCTGAGGCTTTCAAGAGTAATGTCCGCCCCCAGTCGGGAGCCGGTTTGAATGCTGATGCCGCCGATCTTCAGCAGCCAATCCACCTCGGAGGCTGCGAAATCGTTCACCGTCTTGTAGGCGGCAATGCCATATTCGTTGAGTCCGCCGGATTTCTCCCGCGCCTCGTGGATCACCACATCATGGCCCAGCATGGCCAGCCGGTGCGCACAGGCCAGCCCCGCAGGACCCGCCCCCACCACAGCCACGGATTTTCCGGTGGGTGCAGCGCGGTTGAATGGGTGCGCGCCCGAGGCCATCAGCGTGTCAGTCGCATAGCGTTGCAGGCGGCCGATTTCCACCGGCTTGCCTTCAGCTGTCTCGCGCACGCAGACCTCTTCGCAAAGCGTTTCTGTCGGGCAGACCCGGGCGCACATCCCACCAAGGATGTTCTGGTCCAGAATGGTCTTGGCCGCGCCTTCGGGGTGGCCCGCCTGGATCTGGCGAATAAATAGCGGAATATCGATATCCGTCGGACAGGCTGTCACGCAGGGTGCATCATAACAAAAATAGCATCGGTCTGCGGCAACCAGCGCCTCGTGCCCATCGAAAGGTGCATGCAGGTCGCTAAAATTGGTGGCAAGGTCTTCTGCCTCCAAACGATTCGCGACGATGCCTGCTGCTGTTTGACCCAATGACATTCAGGCCTCCTGTTGGCGTCTTAGCTGGCCTCAGACTGCCACAATCAGAAATTTTATCAATTGGTAAATTTTTAAATGGACTGCAAAAGGGCTAATTTCGCGCAGGTAGCGGACCTAAAAGTTCAGAATTTAGGCAGGCTCAGCGCAGGACCAAAGGGGCGGCCAGCCAGTCGCGCAGCATTTCCAGCGTTGCATCAGGCTGTTCCAACGGTGGCAGGTGCCCGGCACCGGGAATGACGTGCAGTTCGGCATTTGGCATCAGGTCCGCGAGGAAATGGTGGCGTCGGGGCGGCACGAGCGTGTCCAGTTCCCCGCAAGCGATCAGCGTGGGGATCTTGGCCCGCCGCATCGTGCCTTGCTGGTCGCGTCGTTTCTGCAATGCGCGAGACTGGCGGACAAACACCTCCGGCCCCAGCGCGGCGGCCATGCGCATCACGTCACCCATAATGCGGAAGCGTCCGGGACCGGGGGCCAGATTATCGGGCAACAGCGTGCCGCGCATGGCCTCTTCCAGCTTGCCCATGCGGGCTGATATCATCAGTGGTTCGCGCGCGGCGGCTTCCACCGGGGATTCGGCCAGCGGACTGCATCCCATCAGGCAGATCCGCGTGATCCGGTCCGGCGCGCGGCGCATCAGTTCCATCCCAACCAAGCCGCCAAAAGATAACCCAAAGACGGCAAAGCGCGCAGGCAGGGCATCCAGCAGGTCCGATGCGATTTCCTCGATCCGTTCGAATTGCCCGACAGGTGCAGCGATAACCGAAGGGTCACGCGATAAGACGCTGATTTGATGCTCAAAAACACCAACATCGCACATCATGGCGGGGAGCAGTACCAGAGGGTCTTTCATCACAGGTCATCCTCTGTCCGGCACTTGGCGCACATTTGGCAGAGCCAGACGCAAAGTCAACGCCCGCGGGCATGGGATCGCGCTTAAATTGTTGGCAGATCAGGGGCCAGGTCGGGATATGCGATCCCGCGAAAGACCGGGAAATCCGCGTAGCGGGCGCGGCGCTGGTCGGGTGGTTCGGCGGGGTCCGCCCCTGTCGCCAAAAGGGTACCGCGTGGTGCGATATAGCTGTCGATCCGGCGTAATGGCGCGGGTCGCCAGACCAGATTGAAAGCGCAGAGTTTGGGGAAAAACCAGATCTCGGAATAATCCAGATGGTCGTGCATCCACCACGCCAGATCGCGCCAGTCGCGGCCCTGGGCATACCGATCGGCGAACCACGGCACCACGATGGATGCACCTGCGATCCGGTCTGTGCCATGGCCTCGGTCCCAGATATGGCATTCCAGCGGGTTGTCATTACGGGCGCAGTTCAGCCCGTTTTCATTACCGAACCGGTTCAGCGACCGGGACCGGTATCCTGATCGCACAGCGACCCTACCAAAGGTTTCCTCCAACGGGTCCAGCAAGGTCTGGCAAAACGCGCGGCCACAGGCGATGGCGAGGTCGGGATTGTCCGGCAGGTTCTGCTTTTCGTGGAAATTGCCGACCTCGGAATATAGAAAATCGCGCATGAAAAAATGGCGCGACAGGCGTACGCGGCCCAGGGTTTCCAGGCTCCACATACTACCCGGACGGCGCATGTCAGAGCCCCTGTGTGCGCAGCCAGTGCAGCATGCCAGCCACTGCAGGGTCCGTTCCGCCAGGTGATATGATATCGCCCGCGATGACATGCATCGAAGCGGCAATGCCATCGCCAGGCTCGACCAGCTGCACTTGTGCGTCAGCCCCCCATCGCGCAGCGATGTCTTCAGTGATGTCGCCGCGCACGACCTGATCCTGCGGCGAAAACCAGAACAGCGCAGGGATCTGCACCTGTTCAAACGGCATGGCGACCACGGTTTTGACCAGCGCCGCCATCGGCAGCAGCGACACAACCGGGTATTCAGTGGTCCAATAAGTGCCCTGCTCCGGGCTGGACGGTTCGAAACTGTGCCTCTTACCCGCAAGGATCGGGAGGAACCATTCCGCGCCGGGCATGGTCAACAGCGGGGCGGAGGAATCGTTCACACCGAAATTGGGCGACACAAAAATCAACGCGGCCACGTCCTGAGACATCTTGGCGTCCAGGGCCACAGCGGTCGCCAGCGTGCCACCGGTGGAGGTGGACAAAACCACCACCTTTTCGCCCACGGCTCGCGCGGCGGCGAGCCCTTCGGCCGTGTCCTGCATCCAGTCGTGAACCGTGGCTTCGGCCATCGCATCCCCGCCCCGGCCATGGCCGGTCAGCCGGGTATAAACCAGATTGGCCCCCAGTGCGCCGGCGAGGCGGTCGGGCACGGGCCGGATTTCTTCGGATGTGGCGGAAAACCCATGGACATAGAGGATCGAAACCGGTGTGCGCTGTTCTTTGAACCCATCCTGCCAGATCACGCGCTTTTCAACGCCCGGCGTGATGTCATCAAATTCGGATTCGACGGATTCGAAATAGACCTGCACGCCTTCACCAAACTTGCGCGGGTCAAAATCAGCCGTCAGGTCGACCTTTTCCCGAGGCCCAAACAGCCAAAAAGAAATCACTGCCACGGACAGAACCGTGATTATCTGAAACAGCACCCTGATCAACCTCCACATGGACTGGCATTTCCTCCCTGCCTGTTATTAATGTTACTGTGCAGTGGGCGGAGTTACCTCGTCCACGGCCTGTTCGATCAACGTCAGGCAGGCATCGTCAGAAAACCGGTGATCAGCCCCGCGCACCAGGGTCAGCCGCATGTCATCACAATCGGCGTGATCAAGAAGGCGCAGCGCGGTTTCGGTGCTGACGGCCGTGTCTTCAGTGCCCTGCAGGCAGCGGATAGGGAACGGCAGCCGCAAGGGCGCGCGCAGCACCAGTGACGCTCGGCCATCGACGATCATCTTCTGCGTGACGATGTAAGGCTCCATGTAATCCGACGGCAGCTCCACATGCCCGCCCGCGTCGATGGCGGCCTTCTGATCGGCGTCGAACTTGGCCCAGTAGCCATCTTCGGTGAAATCCGGCGCGGCGGCGATGGTGACCATGCCGGCAATCCGTTCAGGCCGCGCACGCGCCAGCAGTAGCGCCTGCCAGCCACCCATGGAGGACCCGACAACCACCAGTGGCCCGTCGGTCAGTACATCAATCGCGGCCAGCGTGTCCTGATGCCAGTCGGCGATGGATCCTTCTTCAAACGTGCCGGAGCTTTGGCCATGACCGGAATAGTCAAACCGCAGGAAAGACCGGCCCTGCGCCTTGGCCCAGGCCTCCAGATACACGGCCTTGGTGCCTTCCATGTCGGATTTCAGCCCGCCAAGGA
>JAEPNQ010000063.1 GCA_017643305.1 Marinibacterium sp.
CCCCCGCTTCCTGAGCGACGCGTTGTAGCTGGACCAGTTCGTCGTGCGATAGCGGGCGGGAGATGGCTTGCTCATGCACCGCATCTAACGCCATGGATTCACGAAGTGAATCCTTGGTCGTCAGACTTTTGCAACAACGCCTTTCAATTGTCTGACGAGGCAACGTTCGAAGCTGGTTACAAACACCAGAATCCTGAACAGTGCACTTTTCTATCTTTGTAAATGTTCAGAGTGAAATTCTTGGACCTTGCGTCATCCCAATTTAGGGCTTGCTGAGAGCGGTATATTAAAGAAGGTCTGGCGAAATTAGGCATAAAACTCGTCACAGGTATGTCGACTCTTCAAACAGCCTCTAAACTAAACTGTCGCAAATTGGTTTATTGAGGGCCCATGATGACCTGCCTCACGCTCGTTTTCAAGTTTGTTCGCGTTGCTGGAGGGTGAGATGCTGACATAGGCGGCTTTCAAATGCGGAACGTTGCGCGCAACTGATCCAGATAATTACTGTGATGGTCCGGGCCGACCACCTCCAGCACCAGCACCAGGGCGTTGTCGCGGATGATCCGCGCTGCGCTCATGACAGCGGGCATTTCAAAGCCGTCCGCTTCCAGATGCAGCACTGATACCTTTCGCTGCTCGGGCGCCAGTTCGTCCAGTGTCGCCGCTGGATCTGTGTCGGAAGTAGTCATGCCCATTGGGGTTCACCGCAGTGACCGTTTCAAATTCCAGATTTTGAACAGCCATGCTTTGCGTTATTTTGCATTGGCAGGCAAATATGTTCGTTTGGGTCGGTCAAACCGAAAACTGTGAAGGGTTCAACGCACGTTGCCGTCAAGTTCGGCTATGAACTCCAGCACCTTGCAGCGCACGGCAGGTCGTTCGAGCCATCATGCGGTTCGCATGTGGTTTGAGATCGCGTCAACTGCGGGTGCTTCAATGGCGTCGACTCGGAAAATGCCAGGTGTACCGCTGCATACCGCATTGTATACGACAGTATTATGTAAATACGAGGGATATCAACAGCTTAAGTCGTCGTTTTCGGCTTTACCAGTGTCGTTTTTCGCATATTTTTCACCGTGTTTACTATGCGAAACAAATGGTGCGGGAAGAGAACATGACACAGGCAAACACGACATTTGAACTGACCGTCGACGATCTGGAACTGATCGAAACTGCCCTCATCGAGAAAAAGCGCACATTGTCTTTAGAGATGCTGGACAGCCGTCCATCCGCTAAGGATGAACCAGGCCACGTCCGCACCATTCAGGATCTGCTGGGCCGTCTGCACAATCAAAAAGAGTTCTATCGCCCAAAGCGCGGCGTGTACGTCGGCGGTTGACAGCTGCGCGGTCTCGTACCGCGCCTCTGGACCTTCCTGTCTCCCTCAGGCTTAATCGGGATAATCCGGTTTGGAAGGGAGAAAAAGCTCATGGTCGAAGTCGAATGGTCGCGTATGAAGGCGCAGGAGTTGCGTGCGCTCGCCGAACAAAACGCGGTGGTTATCCTACCTATTGCCTCGATCGAACAGCACGGACCACACCTGCCGACAATGACGGACACCCGGCTGGGTCAAGAAGTGGCCGTGCGTGCCGCGCGCAAGGCATATGACCGCCGCCCAACGGTCGTGGCCCCCGTAGTATGGTCTGGCCTGAGCGAACACCACATGCCGTTTGGCGGCACTCTGACGATCAGCCACGCTACCTTTCGCGCATTGATCCGCGACCTCATTCAAACACTTATCCGGCTGGGGTTTCGCGATATCCTCGTGTCTAACAGCCATGGTGGCAATATCATCGCCATGCAGCAGATCCTGGACGAACTGGCACCGGAGCTGGATGCCACGCTGGTCGGCACGACCTACCCGATGGAGGTGGCCGATGCCTTTGCCGACCTGCTCGAAGACCAAACCATGGTCGGGCACGCCTGCGAGGCAGAAACGTCCATGATGTTGGCCTGCGAGCCGGATCTGGTGGACACGTCTGATCTGGCCAGCCTCACCAACGACATGGCAGGCGGCGTGCGGTTCCTGAAGGCGGGCAAGGCGTCCTACCGGTGGCGGCCCTTCCCACACATGACCGCCAATGGCGTTGCGGGCGCGCCGGAAAAGGCCAGCTTGGAAAAGGGCGAAGCGATGCTGGAGGCAAGCGCCGTCGGGCTCGCCGATATGATCGCTGATCCCGAAACCTGGGTCGCACCCAGCGACATGCGGGGTGAAGGCATCGCTGGCGTCCCTTTCCGGACCTGACATGTCAGCTGCCAAGCTCGCTTTGCAGTTTGCGCCAGAACCTGCCGCGCTAGCCAGCTGGGTGGCGCTTGGTCTCGCGATGCTGGTGCCTTACCTGTCTTCACTGGACCGGATCATATGGCTGTCGCATCAGTGAGCGAACGTGCTTTTGACGTTCTGGTGGTGGGCGCGGGCCCTGCCGGAGCCTATGCTGCGGTAACGGCGGCGAAAGCTGGGCTGACAGTGGCGCTGATCGACAAGGCCCGGTTTCCGCGAGACAAGCTCTGCGGGGGCCTTTTCACCGGGCGCGCGCGCAATGTGTTCAGCGTGATCCACGGCCATGACATTGACATGGCTCTGTTCGATCAGCACTCCGCGCTGGAATTTTTCTTTCATGGCACCTCGCTGGACCGGATGCAGGATGTGCCGCCCATGTTCACCACCATGCGGCGGCCTTTTGATGCCTCTCTGCGTGATCTCGCTCTGGCTGCCGGGGCTGTGGATTTTGCAGGTCAGCGTATCGCCAATGTAGAGACGGGCCCGAATTGTCTCGGGCTGGCCGACGGCACCCGCCTGACTGGGCGCATTCTGATCGGCGCGGATGGGGTCAACAGCATGGTGGCACGGGCACTGTTCGGGCAGGCATATGATCGGGCCACCATCGGCTTCGCGCTGGAGGTCGAGACTGAGGCGCTGCACCTGCGTCCCGGTGGGGACCTGCAGGTCAGCTTTGGAGCTGTCAAGGGCGGCTATGGCTGGAGTTTTCCGAAACGCCACAGCACCACGGTAGGTGTGGGCGGTCCGGTGGCTCTCACACCCAACATGCGGCCGGGGCTGGACCGCTACCTGTCAGACTGCGGCATCCCGTCAGCTGCCTGCACCGTAAAAGGCCATTTGCTGCCTGTGGGGGATTTTCGCGCCGTGCCGGGGCAGGGGGCCGTATTGCTCGCCGGGGATGCAGCGGGGCTGGTGGACCCTGTGACCGGCGAGGGCATCGCCCATGCCATGCAAAGCGGCCAGTTCGCCGCGCTTAGCGCGCTGGAGGCGTTGGCAAGCGATGCGCCCGCAACCGTGCTGGATCTCTACCGCGCCCGGTTGCGCGACATGCATCGTGGCCTGCGCATGGCGCGCCAGATCCGACATGTGATCTACGCGCGCCCCTTGCAGGCCAGTTTCGCGCGGTCCTTCCGCAACTCCACCGTGCTGAAAGCTATGTACCTGGACGTACTGGCAGGCCGGGCGGAATACACGGCCCTGTTCCGCGCCGTCCTCCGTCGGACGCCTCGTTTGATCCTGCGGGCTGCGCGTCAGACGATTTTGCCAGCTCATGTGGGCCGCTGAGCCACCTTAGACCAGCTCTGCATCCGTCATGAACTCCACCAGCGCGGGACCGTCTACGGCCAGTGCTTCGGAAATGGCGGTGTCGATGTCTTCGGCATCGGTCACCTTGTGGCCATGTGCCCCACACAGGCGGGCGAACGCTGCAGCGCCTTCTTGCCGGATGCCATAATACCGCATCTACCCGTCCGCCACGCGGTTGCGAATGGTTTCGGTATCGTGTCCGACACGGTGCGAGGTGCAGAAGGCTCCAACTCCAGCCCTACAACAACGCGGATTTCCAGCGGATACAGCCGCTGGCCCGTGTCTTCATACCCGCCCGGCGGGGCACCTGTCAGCGGGTCGAAATCCCAGCCATGCCGAGGGCAGCGGATCCAGTATTTGCCATCCACGCCTTCTTCGATGGAGCCTTCACCAAGCGGGCCGCCCTGAGGCGGGCAGCGGTTGTCCATCGCGGCCCATTGGCCATCGAAATGCGAAAGGCAGAGCGACGTTGTCCGCGCGGTCACTGTCTTGACCCGGCCTTCCGGCAAGTTATCCACGTGCCGGACCGGCATCCAGTCCAACGTTTGCGCCATGGCGTACCTGTTATTCAGCGTGTGAAACGGTCAAAGATTTTTTGCAGCCCGGTCAGGATCAGAAAGACCCCCACGACCCAGATCAACAATTCGAACGGGGCCAGGTCCGTGCCGTGCAGCCAGCGGGCCAGTAAACCGCCTTGGGGCCGGAGCTATTCCAACCCCAAAAGGCCCTCGCGCCCCCAAAGTCGAAAATCCCAGAACCGCGAAATATAGAAAAATGCAGCCCCCAGCGCGATGATCAAAAACATCCAGAACAGGCGTCGCATCAGTCCAGCACCTCCATCGTGGCAGGATCAATGGCCATGACCAGAAGGTCGCCATGCCGCGCGATGTCCGCCTCGACCGAGATATACTGCCCAACTCGATTATAGGCGGCCTGTGGCATCTCTGTCCCGTCCGGGCCGACCACCATCAGAAACTCTTCGCCCTGCACTGGCTGGCTGGACACAAAAACTGGGGGAATGCCGCCGATCAGGCAGAGATTGGCGCACGCTTTGTGCGCCAGACCGCGCCCGGGCCGCATTGCGCCAGCCAGGCATTTGCCATCACAGATTTCGCCCGCCAGCTTCCACCGGCCCAGAGGCACTGGCGCGGGTGTCTCCACCGTGCCTTCCGCGGCCTTCAGGCCATTCCGACCGCCGCGCAGTTGCAGCATGTCCAGATCGCCCTGTTCCAGCAGTACGCCGGACGCCGTGGCCAATTGTCCCTCCAGCGGTGCGGCGCGGCCTAGTACACCCATCTTGCCACCCGCTGTCATCATCAAGGTGCGCCCTGCCGGGATACGGTCGTTGCCTTGCGTGACATGTAGTAGGGGCAGGGGCGTCAGTTCTATCACGCCCGTCACGGTCTGGCGGCCATAATCGAACCGGAACGCGCCAGTGCCCGGATCGTCCTGCGTTGTGCCAATGGCATAGCCTGCCGCTCCGGCGCCAACGACCAGCGTGGCGCTGATAACCCAGAGAAACATGCGTAGCGCCTTTGGTACGGGCAGGTAGCCTACAAAGAAAGGTTTGTTTTTCATGCCATCCCCCCCAAATGCACCAGCGGGACTGGCTCCACATAGGTGCCCGGTGGATTGGCCTGCCGGTGCACCAGCACGGTGCCGTTTTCCACCTTCACGCGGTAGGTTGGCACTTTTCCGTAAACGGGGCGGGCGACTGGCCATTGGTGACGTTGTACTGGAACCCATGCCAGGGGCATGTCACCAGGCAATCGATAATCTTGCCTTCTCCCAACGGGCCGTTCTGATGTGCGCAAGCGTTGGAGATCGCGCTGAGCTTGCCTTCGTTGAGGTACACTGCCACCCGTTCGCCACTGGGCAGTTTGGCGATCTTGGCATAGCCTTCGGTCATGGCGGAGGTTGGGCAGATATCAATCCACTCTGCCCCGCCGCCGGCATAGTCACGTGCAAACCGTTCCTTCAACGCCGCAGCGATGTGCAGCGCGGCCACCGTGCCCGCGCCGATACCGACCATCCAGGCAAAGGTCTGGTTCTGCTGGTCCTGCAGTACGCCAAATGCCACATGCCCGACCACGGCGGCGTAGGCCGGGTAGATCAGGTAATGTAGTGACTTCCAGACCGGGGCGGAGAGGAACTTGAGCCAGAAATCATGGCTGGTTGCAGCCAGGATCATCAGGCAGATCAGTGCAAAGTTTCCTAGGCTTTCAAACTGAAACCCGGCGATCTGGCCATAGCTGGTATTCGCCTCTAACACGTTGGCGTACTTGTCGGTGCCGGAAAAGGCGAAATACCAGTTCAGCACATAAAACGCATGGGTCATGGCCACCGCACAAGTCATCACGCCGAAATGCCGCCGGTTGTAAAGCAGGGCAGAAACCGCCGATCCAGTCGCGCCAGCGGGCCGATGCATAGGATCACCGTCAGAATGGTGAACGCGCAGGCCCCAAAGGCGCGTGCATTGTGGATTTGCGGGTTTATCGGGCGTTCATGGCTCAACGCGCCGAGTGCTATGTACAGAAACGCCCAAAGAAACAGGACCACGCCGACCAGCAGCGCCGCGTCGTAATACCATTTGTTGGGATTCCATTGGACGGGGATGTATTTCACGCTCAATCCTCCGTTCCAGCCGGGGGTGTCAGTTGCTGTGGGGCAATGTCGCCTGGCCAGATTTGCCGCACGGACAGCCCCGCGATCAGGGAAAAGCCGATCAGCAGCGCCATGCCCACTGCCGCAACCAGATGCTGGCGTCGGGGCGGGCGATGTCGCGCGGCCCATTGGTCACGCCCGGTTTCCAACACGAACCAGCGCCATAGCACCAGGGGCCAGATCAACAGAACCGCAGGCACCAGAAGCGGGCGGAACACGTACGCCCCCCGCGCGTCATCGTCGATCCGGTCGATGCCCACGATCAGAAACAGCGCGGCCACCACGGCCCCGGCCGTCAGCCAGATCTGGACCAGCCAGACAATGGTTTCTCCCCCGCTCATCCCACACCTCCAAATGCGACGCCGGACAGATCCGACATGTCCTTTTTCCACGTGGTCAGATCAACCACACCGAACTGCGACAGGTATGAATGCCCGCAGGCTCGCGCCATGACCTGCATTAGTTCCGTCGTCGCTTCGAAGAAATTCGCCAGTTGCCGCGCGGATTTCTCGATCACAAGCCGGTTCACCAGATGCGGCTTTTGCGTGGCTATGCCCACCGGGCAGTTGTTGATGTGGCAGGCACGCATGGCGATGCAACCGATCGCCTGCATCGGGGCGTTCGACAGCGCGATCGCGTCCGCACCCATCGCCAGCGCTTTGATGAAATCACCGGGCTTGCGCAGCCCACCGGTGATCACTAGCGACACATCCGGGGCCATACGGTCCAGATGCTGCCGCGCCCGGGCCAGTGCCGGGATTGTAGGGACCGAGATATTGTCACGGAACAGAACTGGAGCCGCCCCAGTGCCGCCACCCCGCCCGTCGAGGATGATGTAATACACCCCGACCTCCAGCGCCGCGTCGATGTCTCTTTCGATATGCTGCGCACTCAGCTTGTAACCAATGGGAATGCCGCCAGTGCGGTCGCGCACCTCGTCAGCGAAGTCCTTGATCTGCGCGGGAGTGTCCCAATCGGGAAACCGGGGCGGAGAGATTGCGCTGACCCCCGGTTCGATCCCGCGCACCTCGGCGATCTTGCCCTGGACCTTGGAGCCTGGCAGATGCCCGCCGGTACCGGTCTTGGCCGCCTGACCGCCCTTGAAATGAAACGCCTGCGCCTTGGCTACAAGATCCCAGTCAAACCCGAACCGAGCGCTTGCCAATTCGTAGAAATAGCGTGAATTGGCTTCCTGTTCTTCGGGCAGCATGCCGCCTTCACCGGAACAGATGCCTGTACCAGCCAGCTCCGCTCCCCGCGCCATGGCCACCTTGGCCGGTTCAGACAGCGCGCCGAAGGACATGTCAGACACGAACAGGGGGATCTTCAGGCGCAGTGGTTTCTGCGCGCGTGGGCCAATCACCACGTCGGTGCCAACCGGTTCATTCTCCAGCAGCGGGGGTCTATGCAACTGTGCGGTAAGGATCTGGATGTCGTCCCATTTCGGCAATTCGTTCTGCGGCACGCCCATTGCGTCCACCACCCCGTGATGGCCGGTCTTGCTGAGCCCGGATTTCGCGTATTTCTGGATCAACCCGTTATGTGGTTCCTCCGCTGTTCCATGGGACGTGTCGGCATAAAGCCCCAGATAGGCATCCCGGTTGAAGAGCTGCGGATGGTCGCGGCCCCA
The DNA here is from genome assembly GCA_017643305.1 of Marinibacterium sp. Lineage (GTDB taxonomy): Bacteria > Pseudomonadota > Alphaproteobacteria > Rhodobacterales > Rhodobacteraceae > HXMU1420-2. The sequence continues at coordinate 7,881 of JAEPNQ010000063.1, forward strand.
GGCGTTGATTTCATCCGCATCGACCATGATGTCATCGCCGTCGATCCAGGATTTGAACTTGGGTAGGACCTCGTGATTGTTGTACTCGCTGACCCCGCTGTCGAGCCGGTAGTCCCAGTAATGCAGGCCACAAATCAGGTTTGTGCCGTCGACGTACCCGTCGGACATCAGCGCGCCGCGATGCAGACAGCGCCCGTACATCACGGACACCTCATCGTCCCAGCGTACGACTACCAAGTCGACTTCGCCGACCAACGCATAGGTTGGGTCGCGGTCCTTCAAAGCGCTGAGTTTGGCTACGGACTGGGGTGTCATCCATCGCTCTCCTATTGTGGTCCTAACCCGAAACGGGGTCGGTTGTCGTTCCCTCCGGCAAGGATTTCAGCGCGCTGGGATGGGCGTTGCGGTGCATGCGTGCGCCATACCAGCGGACGGCTGGGGCGGCGGTGATGATTGTGCGCGACAAACGTTGCCCCACCATAAAGAACGCGCCCAAGGCCAATGTCAGTACCAAATAGCTGATCATGGCGGCTGTCCCTTTCCTGTGCGGGTCCCGTTGATCGGGTGATGTTCTGGCGCTCGCACGGATTATGGGTCATTGAAAACGCCCAAACTCAAATCTGTCATTCAATTTGCAATCTCGTGAAGCGCAGACAGCCAGCTTGTGAGAAGTGTTACAAAAACCGGGATGTGCCCGAAAATCCCCGGATCCCCCCAACTCCGGCGCAAAGGAACGTTGACTCGTGCCCGTCAATGCAGTTCTGTGTACTGTATACAGGATACGAAAGAGCCTGAACAGGCTGCAAAACACCAGCAAGCGACAGGGAGCGTGCGATGAATTATAAAATGACGACCGGCGTGGTCGCCCTCACAGCCGGGTTGATGGCAAGCGGGGCTTATGCGGAAATCAAGGTGGGCTTCATCGGCTCGCTCAGCTCGGACACAGGGCTCAGCACCCTGCGCGGCGCCGAGATCGCTATTGAAGAGCTTAACGCCGCAGGCGGTGTAATGGGTCAGCAGATCACCATGGTCAGCGCTGACACCGGCGAAGATGTGACGGAAGGCATCAAGGCCTATGAATACCTGGCCGAAACCGAAGAGGTAGATTTCATCATCTCCGGATCCATCGATGATGTTTCGCTGGGCTGGCTACCGCGAATGCAGGAATATCAGATCCCGACGCTGGACACCTGGACGTCTTATATCGGCATCATCGACATGGTGGTTGAAGACCCTGAAACCATGGCGCCTTACTTCATGAACATCGCCTCGGACGAAGCGCTGGCGACGCTCTACATCAACTTTGGTGCGGACGTGCTCAAGGCGCAGATGGGGTTTGAAAGCGTGGTCATCCTGGCTGAAGACACAGCCTTTGGCGGCGCGATCACCGGGCTTGTGACCGAGGCGTTGGCGCCGGTGGCCGGGATCGAGGTGAAAGAGATCATCACCTACGACATCAACACCAACGACTTTGCCCCGATCTTTGCCAAGGCGCAGGCCAGCGGCGCGGACTTCATCTATCAGGTGTCGTCGGTGAATTCGCAGGTTGTATCCAGCCAGTACGTGAAGCTGCAGGTGCCGATGGCCATGACCGGCGTGAACGTGGCTGCACTGGGCCTCGAATACTGGGAAGATACTGGTGGCGCGGGCGGTGGGATTTCCACCCTGTCGCCGGTCCCGTCGGTGGGCTTCGAACTCGACCCGGCCAGCCAGGCGTTTGTCGACACCTACCAGGCCAAATACAGCTCGCGTCCGAAGATCCCGCATTTCAACGGCTTCAATGCGTATCACGGCCTAAAGCAGGCCATGGCAGCAGCAACCGAAGCCGGAGGCTTTGATGACGTCAAAGCTTGGTCAGCCGCAATGCTGAAGCAGGACCTGAAGCTGGAAAAAGACGGCCAGCTGTGGCTGCGCTATGGCTTCTGGGATTATGACACGGTGGAGCCCGTGACCGGCCGGACCTATCCGCACAATGCGCTCTTCGACCTTGAAGCGCCGTATGACTTTGCCCAGCCGTCGATGGTGGTTATACAGTGGAAAGAAGACGGCAAAGTCGGCGTGGTCTATCCGCCGGAATACGCGACAACTGATTTCACCTTGCCGAGCTGGGTCCCGGCCAAGTGAACCTGATGCGCGGGACGGGGGCCTTCCCCGTCCCGCGATTTCTTCCAGATAGAGGATTGCAGCCCATGTCTGCCCATCCTGCGCTGGTAACCCATTCCGCGCAATTTCCCAAATGCACCCTGACGCTGGCCGGCGGTGTGCGGGCCTTTGTCGGATACGCGGCCTCCAATGTCTATGTGATCGAAGGCGATGACAGCCTCGCCTTGATCGACACTACTGAGTCGCTGGCTGCGGCAGAAAATATTCTGGCAGAACTGAGGCAGTTCACCGACAAACCGGTTGAAACGATCCTCTATACTCACAGCCACCGCGACCACATTTCCGGTGCGACGGTCTTTGCCGAAGGAGGCACGCCGGAGGTTTTGGCCTGGCATGGGTTTGCTTCCGACATCGTGGGTGACCTTGGCGGACCGAGCAAAGCATTGCTAGACCGGACGCGCAAACAGTTCGGCTTTGGGTTGGATTACCCGGAGGAGCGGGTCAATATCGGATGCGGGCCGGGTGACCGGCCAGTGCGTGGCATGGGGGCAGGGCACATTCCACCTACGGCCGTTGTCACGGCACCACGGTCCTCGCGCAAACTGGCCGGGCGCATGGTGGAACTGGTCCATGCACCGGGTGAGACGCCCGATCATCTGCTGGTCTGGCTGCCAGAGCACCGGGTCCTGATCTCGGGCGACAATTTCTACCATTCCTTTCCCAACCTGTACCCAATCCGTGGTTCAGCCTATCGTGATTTCGACGCATGGGCGGATAGCCTTGATACCATGCTGGATCTGGCGCCCGAGGTTCTGGCACCGGGTCATACCCTGCCGGTCACTGGTGCGGACGCGATCCGCGAGCGGCTGACCGATTACCGCGATGCCATCCGCTTTGTGATCGAGGCAACGGCACAGGGCCTCAACGAAGGCCAGACACCGGACGAAATTGCAGCGACACTGGCGCTGCCGACGAGACTGGCCGAAAAGCCGTGGCTGCAGCAACATTACGGTCGGCTCGATTGGGCGGTGCGGGCCTATGCCGCCGGAACGCTGGGCTGGTTTGACGGCAATCCCACCAATCTGGGACGTTTGGCGCCGGAGGACGAAGCCGCGCGCTTCATCTCCCTGGCGGGTGGGGCGGACGCGGTGCTGGCCGCCGCGCAGGCCGGCGACGATCCGCAATGGCGCATGGAACTCGCTGACCGGCTGATCGCGACAGGCGCGCAGACCAAGCAGGCGACTGCGATCAAGATCGCAGCGATGCGCGAACTGGCCGATCGCCAGATCAATGCCACCGCGCGCAACTATTACCTGGTCTGTGCGACCGATATGGAGGCCACAGCGGCATGATCCAGATCCTGATCCAGGGCCTCCTGCTCAGCGGGCTATACGCCCTGCTGGCCATGGGCTTCACCCTGATCTTCAGCATTGGACGGGTGCTGAACCTCGCCTACGGGTCCTACCTGTTGATCGGCGGCTACGTGTATTTCCAGTTCAGCCAGGTCATGGGCCTGCCCAAGCTAGCGGGCGTGGCGCTGGCCGCTTTGATGGGCGTGGTCATGGGCATCGCCAAGTTCCGGCTTATTGTGAAACCGCTGAAGGGCGAACATGTGCCGGTGGAAATCTCCCTCCTGATCCTCGCGGTGGTGTTACAGGCGGCGGTGGTGCTGGTCTTTGGCGACAGCTCCAAGATCCTGCTGCCGATCATCCCTGGTGTGAAATGGCTGGCAGGTACGGCCATTCCCTATTCCAACCTCTTCGCGGCCGTAGCCAGCTGGCTGATCCTGATTGGCCTTTATGTCTTTGTCCGGACCACCCATACCGGCCGCGCCATGCAGGCGGTTTCAATGGACCCGAAAGGTGCCGCCATCTCGGGCATCGACAGCGACCGGATCAACATGATCACATGGGCCATCTCGGGCGCACTTGGCGCGGTGGCAGGCGTGTTTTTCGCCTCCTACACCCAGCTTTATCCCGGTATGTGGGTCGGTCCGTTGATCATCGCCGTGGCGGTGGTGATCGTGGGCGGAATCGGATCTATCATTGGCACGCTGATCGTGGCGCATATCGTCGGGTTCATGGAAGTCATCGTCAGCGCCTGGATCGCACCGGAGCTGCGCGGGGTCTTCACCATGCTGCTGATCATCGTGGTCCTTGTGGCGCGACCACGCGGGTTGTTCGGGCGGGAGGAGCTTTAAATGGGCCTCCGCTGGTATCACTTCGCGCTCTGGGGCGCCTTCATTGTTGGGCTTGCACTGCTGCCGGAGCTGGTCAGCAAGGGCACCCTGCGCACCATCATCTTTGCCAACTATCTGGCGATCTTTGCGATCAGCTGGGACGTTTTGTCAGGCCGCACCGGGTATATCAGTTTCGGCCACCCGTTCCTGATTGGCATCGGGGCTTATACCACCGCCATCCTGACGAAACGGTTTGACGTCCCGGTCGAAATTTCCATTCCGGTTGCGGTTGTCGTCACCATGATCGGCGGGCTGATCGTGTTGCTGCCAGCGCTGCGGGTGCGCGGCAGTTACTTTGCCATGATCACGCTTGCGTTCATGGAACTCATGTACCAGCTGGTGCAGGTGATCCGCCCGGATCTGACTGGTGGCACACGCGGCATGTCCGGCCTGCCCACCCTAACGCGGGGCGCAGTGAACGGCTTCTACCTTTCGGCCTTTCTGATGGTCAGCGTTGCTCTGTCCATGTGGTTGCTGATGCGCACGCGGCTGGGCACGGCTTTGTCGGCCATTGGCATGAACGAAGAAAGCGTGCGCGGCTCGGGCCTGTCAGCCACCAAGCTGAAGATGGTGGCCTTCCTCCTGTCCGCCGCCATCGCCGGCCTCGGGGGCGCTTTTTACGTCCATTATCTTGGCACTATCGCGCCACGTGCGCTGTTTGAGATCAACTTTGCCTTCACCATCATCGTTGCCGCGCTGATCGGCGGGGCCAGCACCATTGTCGGCCCGGTGATCGGTGCGTTTTTCCTGACATTACTGCTTGAGTACCTGCGGCCCGTGCTGCCGGGAGCGGAACGCTACCTGATCTACGGCGGTGTTGCGCTGCTGCTCTACATGTATCAGCCACGCGGCATCTACGAGATCATCCAACAGGGCCTGGCCCGCGTGCGGAGGTCGTCATGACCGAGGCGCTGACCATCACCAACCTTGTCAAACGCTTTGGCGGTCTAACGGCCACCAATGACCTGAGCTTCACCGTCGCAGACGGCGAATCTGTTGGCTTGATCGGCCCGAACGGTGCGGGCAAGACCACCGTGTTCAGCCAGATCATGGGCGAACACCGGCAAACCTCCGGCTCCATCAAGCTGTATGGAGAGGAGATCACCCCGCTTCCCACGGCCCGACGCATCCGGCATGGGGTCAGCCGCACCTATCAGGTGCCACGCCCCTTTGCGGAACTTTCCGTGGCCGAAAACATCCGCGTTGGCCTGATGCACGATAACGTCTGGCAGATGGTCCTGCACGGGCCCGATCCTGATCGGGAACTGGAACTGGCCCTGTCTGTCGGCTTCACCGAAGACGATCTGAAACGTACCCCTGCCGAGCTGAGCATGGGCGACCTGCGCAAGCTGGAAATGGCCCGCACCATGGCCACAGGCCCCAAGGTAATGCTGCTGGACGAAGTCTTCGCCGGGCTGACCGTGGGCGAGATTGCCCAGATCGGTGAACTGATCCAGCAGATGCGCGGCGATGGCATGACCTTCCTGATCGTCAGCCACGATCTCAAGGCGCTGGAGCCACTGGTGGAGCGAGCGATTGCCATCAATTACGGCGAACTGATTGCCGAGGGCAGCTTCGCCCGGGTGATCGAAAACGAAGCGGTGCGCGCGTCCTATCTGGGGGACACGGTATGAGCTTTCTGACCATCGAAAACCTGTCTGCCTTCTACGGCAAAGCCCAGGCCCTGCACGATGTGTCGTTGAAGGTGTCCGAAGGTGAAATTGTTGCCATCGTCGGGGCCAATGGCGCGGGTAAATCCACCCTGCTCGACAGCGTCATGGCGCTAACCAAGACCACCGGAGTAATCCGGCTGGGCGATGCGGTTCTGACCGGGCGCAATTCATCTGAAATCGTGCGGCTGGGTGTGGGCTACGCGCCTGAACGGTTCAACTTGTTTCCTTACATGAGCGTGCGGGACAACCTTCTGGTCGGAGCCTACACCGCACGCGAGGATATCGCGCGCAACCTTGACATGGTACACAAGCTGTTCCCGCGTTTGGAAGAACGCGAACATCAGGAAACCTCCACCCAGTCGGGCGGCGAACGGCAGATGGTGTCACTGGGCCGGGCTTTGATGACCTCGCCCCGCGTGCTGCTGGTAGATGAACCCACCATCGGTCTGGCCCCCAAGGTCTGTCTTGAGATCGCCGATGTGCTGCGCCGCCTTCGTACGGAATTCGGCGCAACCATCGTGATCACCGAACAGAACGCCAATTTCGCGCTGTCGCTGGCCGAACGGCTCTATGTGTTGGAAAGCGGGCATGTCACTGCGACGGGCACGGTGGACGAGCTGCGGGACGATGTGCGGCTGGCTGAGGCTTATTTCGGCCATTGATCAGGGCTGGCCTGGCCCCGGTTCTGGCCGTCTCAAACCGGACCGTTACAAATCCGCGCGCTGTCCAGTTCTGTTTCCCCGGCAAACGCTGCCTCGAATCCGTTGAGGGTCTGCAAGGTGGCAGCGGCAGGGCAGCAGCAGAAAATGCGTGTTAGGAATGCGCGGGTCTGCCTCTGTACGGGCCAGCGCCGCGCGCGTAATCCGCAGACCCAACCCAAACGCATCGGAGTTCAGCAGGCACTGCTATGGTCGCGACCGTTTATGTAGCGGACACACTCATCTAAGATCCTGTCCGTCGTCAGAGTTTTTGGAACCCAAAGCGGCTTAAATTAAGTGAGCGTTCGGCTCATCTGGTTGGTGTGATTATGCGGCGCGTTGGCTGTGATCCAAGCCGCAGCAGTCGACTTTCTCGCGAAAGTTGCCGATGTGCTTAGCACGATTTTCCCTTCGTCCTTCTTGATGACCTGCGCCCGGAATTTGCTTCCGGATTTGTTCTTGCGTTCTTCGATAGTGCCCATTATTTCCCGCTCTTTGTTTTGGCATGCCGCGCATATAGAGTTGCGGTATGCCAAGAAACCAAAACGTTGAAAAATCCAACAAAATAAGGCCAATAAAGTAGTCCGCGAAACCAACTATGATTGCTCAAAAGACAGATAAACCCCTAGTTTCAAAAGCCGCCCGCCTATCCGTAGCACCTATGATGGATTGGACCGACCGTCATTGTCGCTACTTGCACCGGCTGCTCAGCCGTCAGACGCTGCTCTACACCGAAATGGTCACGGCCCCGGCGCTGGTGCGGGGTGGGGCGGTGCATTTGCTGGATTTCAACCTCGAAGAACACCCCATTGCCCTGCAACTGGGCGGGTCGGACCCCGCAGAGATGGCGCAGGCTGCAAAAATGGGGGAGGCGCGGGGGTATGATGAGATCAACCTCAATTGCGGCTGCCCCTCAGACCGGGTGCAGTCGGGCAGTTTTGGCGCCGTGCTGATGGAGCAGCCAAATCTGGTGGCCGAATGTGTCGCGGCCATGCGGGGCGCAGTGGATGTGGACGTGACCGTGAAATGCCGGATCGGTGTGGACGATCAGATTCCCGAACAGGTGCTGCCAGATTTCCTGTCCAAGATCGCCGCCGTCGGGTGCACTCGCGTGACGATCCATGCTCGCAAGGCGTGGCTGCAAGGGCTCAGCCCCAAGGAAAACCGGGATATTCCGCCGTTGGATTACTCTTTGGTGCATCGGATGAAAGCAGCGTTCCCTGATCTGCATATTTCCCTCAACGGTGGGGTGGCGTCGCTGGACGACGCGTTGTCACATTTGGAAGCAGGGCTCGACGGCGTCATGATCGGGCGCGCCGTCTATCACAGCCCGGCGGACATACTATGCGCTGCCGACCGCCGCGTGTTCGGGCAAGGCAAAGACACCGCGCCGGAAGACGCGGTGCAGGCGATGCTGCCTTACATCGAACGGCACCTGTCCTCGGGTGGGCGACTGCATCAGGTAACACGGCATATGCTGGGACTCTTTGCGGGCCGTCCCGGCGCGCGCGCGTGGCGTCGTGCGCTATCGGATTGCGCGACCCAGCCGGGGGCCGGACCTGAGCAGGTGCGCCAGGCCCTGGGCCAAATCATCCCCCGCGCGGCCTGACAGTTGCAGTTAGTCCAGGTTTCGCACTAGGTGGCCTGGAAATGGGCGAGAGAACATGACCATGCCGGACCAAACTGGGCTGCTTCTGGAAATGGTGGGGCTGCTGATGGCTATTGGCGGCGTTGCGGGCATCCTCGCCGGGCTCTTGGGCGTTGGCGGTGGCATCGTTCTGGTGGCGGCGTTTTTCTACGCCTTCCAGCAGTTGGGCTATGATAACCCGAAATTGATGCAGATCTGTCTGGCGACGTCGCTGGCGACCATTATTGTCACTTCCATCCGGTCGGTTCTGGCCCATGACAAGCGCGCCGCGGTGGATTGGGACATCCTGCGTGAATGGGCGCCCGGCCTCGCGGTCGGGTCTGCGGCGGGTGTTCTGGCGGCAGCATCGCTCAGTTCCGCCATCCTGCAGATGATCTTCGGCGCGCTGGGTATCATCGTGGGACTCTACATGGCGCTTGGCCGCGCACATTGGAGGCTAGGGCAGGAGGTGCCAAAGGGTTTGGCGCAGACAGCCTATTCCGGTGTGGTTGGCTTCCTGTCCGTGCTGATGGGCATTGGCGGCGGGGCCTTTGGTGTGACTGTGCTGAGCCTGCACAACACACCAATGCACCGGGCTGTGGCAACCGCGGCGGGCTTTGGCGTGCTGATCGCGGTGCCTTCGGTCCTGGGCTTTCTTTTTGTTTCGGTCGATCCGGCCGCACGCCCACCCTGGACCATCGGTGCGGTGAACATTCCGGCTTTTTTGGTTGTGATCTCCATGACTCTACTGACCACGCCGCTGGGCGTACGTCTTGCCCATGCGCTAAACCCCAAACCGCTGAAACGGATTTTTGCCGTTTTCCTGATCCTGGTGGCGGGCAACATGCTGCGAAAGGTATTTGAGTCATGACGGCCTTTGCGCAGAAGGGCTGGGCTCGCTTCGGGCCAGACCGTGACCTGCACGCCTGGGTTGCCTGTGCGCTGGGTCCGGCCCGCGCGGCGCTGCGCGATCCGGACCTGGCCCAGTGGCATGTCTGCAGCGGGACTTGGTTTGTGGGGGTTGATGCCTTGCCTAATGGTCCCGACGGCGCGGTGGCAGGCTCTGGCCCGCTGCGCGGCGCGGCCATTGATGCCATTCGCGCAGAAACCGGCCCGTTCCCGCCGCTGCATCCCGCGCAGCTCAGCGTTACTTGGCCAGGCTATCCGCAGCCGCGCGAAGGTGAAAGCGAAGCCGCATTCCGCTATCGGCTGAACCGGGACGCGGCGCATGTGGATGGCGTCCGGGGCGAGGGTGCAGAGAAACGCCGCCATGTGCGCGAACCACATGCCTTCATCCTCGGCATTGCGCTGACCGATGGCACCGCGGACAATGCCCCGTTGGTGGTCTGGGAAAACAGCCACCACATCATGGTCCGCGCATTCCAGACGGCGTTTGCGGATGTGCCGGTCGCACAGCGTGGTGATCTGGACATCACCGAGATCTACCAATCTGCCCGGCGGGAAGTGTTTGATACCTGCCCGCGCGTGGTCCTGCCGCTGCGGTCGGGGGAGGCTGTGCTGATCCATCGCCTCGCTCTCCACGGCGTGGCCCCATGGACCGGGGATGCTCCGAAGTCCGAAGATGGCCGGATGATCGCCTATTTCCGACCGGAACTGGCCGACGGACTGGCGCGCTGGGCCAACCCCGCGAACGAGATGCGGTCGGATTGAACACCTGCCAGCGCCTCTTGCGCACCCTTAGACAGAAACCCTGGCGGTTCGGCCAGGTCGCATGAGGCTCTAGAGCTGATCGAACCCTGCCAGCGCCTCCAGCGCGCTGCGGTTTAACACTTTCAGCCCGCCACGCGAGGCTTCAATCACGCCGGACTTGCGCCAGCCCGATAAAGTCTTGGACACAGCCTCCCGCGTGGCGCCTACAAACTCTGCCAGTTCCGCCTGCGACAGGTGCAGGTCTGGGCCTTCTGTGCCAATCAGATGCAGGATCTTGCGCGCTACCCTCGTAGGCACTGGCAGAAACACCTGTTCGCTTAGCTGCATGTTCATCCACCGCATGCGCATCCCCGCAAGCCGGATCAGGTCCACTGCAAGCCTGGGGGCTTCATGCACCCCTTTCAGAACGTCGGCATTGCGCACCCGAGCCAGCCGGGATGGCTCCAGTGCGGTGGCCGTGGCCGTACGCGCGCCGGGGTCAAACAGCGCAATTTCCCCGAACAGCGCACCATCGCGCATCACGTCCAGCGACAGCTTGCGCCCATCCTCCGATAGCACGCTGAATTCTAGCGCCCCGTCCAGAATGACATAAAGTGCGTCGCCCTCATCGCCCTGTTCAAAAAGAACCTGGCCGGCGCTCAGCTGGATCTCGCTCGACACCAATTTCAGCACACGCATCAGTTCGTCTGAGGCATGGGACAGAAACCCGCTATCTGGAAAATCCGTTTGTTTCACTCCTGATCCTTGGAATTGGTACGATCATCCAGCTCAACTGATACCAGCCCCAACTGCTGCGCCGCTGCAAGAGACAATATGCCAGAATCGAGCCCCCGCGGTTGCTGATAGCGCCGGATCGCAGCCCGTGTACGCGGGTCCATTTCGCCGGTGACCTGCCAGACGTAATAGCCACGCACCGCAAGTGCCCGCTGCAGCGAGGCGACGAAATCTTCGGTCATCTCGTCGGGGCAGGGGGTTTCGAACCAGTTTTCTTCCCGCTCGCGCACGATGCGCTGCACAGTTTCGGTCTTGTAGATCGCTGGGGCAGTGACCGTCCCATCTGCCCGCACCTCGGCCGGTTGCACCAGCAGCTGGCGGGTTTCGGTTTCCACGATGGCGGGCGTCACCTGTTTGCCCCAGCACGTATCCGGCGATGCACCGGGCGGGATGTCAGTTGTAAACCGCGCCACCTCTGGTTCGCCGCTCAGCCCGTTCAACGCCGACGGCGCGGCACAAGCCGACAAGGTCGCCAACATGGCGGCGGCCAGAAGGAAAGGAGTGCGGTTCATGCTCGGGCCTCTGTGGGCGTTTTGGCGCAGTCTAGCCCAACTGGCAGCCCGGCGCAAAAGGTCTCTCACCGTGCAGGCGGCCCATCGCGGCCATGGCCTCCGTGTCGCGGGCTATGGCCTTGCGTGGCCGGGGCATTTGCATCATGTGTCAACATAGCCCGCCTGGCCTCTTGCGGGCCCCATTTTCTGTAAGACTTTGCCGGAGCCCGTCATGATTGCCTCCTTCGACCATCGCCTTGTCGTGCTGTGCAATCCCAAGACGGCCACGACCTCACTGGAATCGGCGCTGAAGAATCATTTTGAAATCAAAGTGTCGAAATCGCCCAAGTGGAAACACCTGACCTATTTCCGCGCCCGCGACCTTTTCGGCGACCTGTTCGATCGCGCGGGCTGCAATTATGTCACCGTCGTGCGCGACCCGCTGGACACGCTGAACAGCTGGTATCGCTACCGCAGCCGGGACAAGGTGGCGGACGATTCCAGGAAATCCACCCGCGACATCAGTTTCGAACAATTCGTGTCGGAGTGGGCCGACGGCTCCACCCCGCGGGCCAGAGTGCGCACCTCGGTGGAATTCTGTTACAACGACGACGTGCTCGCCCACAGCATCTACTGGCATTACGAGGCGCTGCCGCAGCTGACCGACTGGATTTCCGACCGGATCGGCGAAAAGCTGGAATTGCCCCGCCTGAACGTGTCGAAACGCGCCGATGACGGGTTCGACCGCGACGCCATGATGAAACTGCCGCGTGTGGCCGCCTGCTACGAGCTGTTCGAAAAGATCCCGGCCAAGCGTGGCTGATCGCCAGGCTTTCCTCCCCCAATTTTCCTCGTTCAGCCTTCTTCGCTCAGAAGCAGATCCAGCATGGGCGAAATATCTTCGATATCTTCGGCAATCACATGGGTCACGGAATGCGTCCGCTGCAGCCGCCCGGTGACGCGCAGCATGCGTCCGGCAATCACGGCCCGGCGAAACCGTTCATACATCTTGCGCCAGACGATCACATTCACGACGCCGGTTTCATCCTCCAGCGTGATAAAGATCACGCCTTTGGCCGTGCCGGGCCGCTGACGCAGGATCACCAGCCCTGCCACCGTGATCCGTGCGCCTTCTGGTGGGTCATCCAGCCGGTTGGCAGGCAGGGCGGCGGGCGGGCGCGGCCAGTTGTCGGTGGGATTAGAAAAGAACACATCCATGAGAACAAATATAGAACATTTGCAATTTTCGGCAAGTGCTCCCCACGGCTGGACAAAAGGGGGCTGGTGTGTCCCGCAGCGCCCGTCTACACAGGCGCCCGGAACTCCGTAGAGGAAGGGATCAGATGGCCAAGATCACCTATATCGAGCATGGCGGGACCGAACATGTCGTGGACGTCTCCAACGGACTGACCGTCATGGAAGGCGCACGCGAAAACAACATTCCGGGCATCGAAGCCGATTGCGGCGGGGCCTGCGCCTGTTCCACTTGTCACGTCTATGTACATCCTGACTGGGTGGAAAAGTTGCCGGCCAAGGATGACATGGAAGAAGACATGCTCGACTTCGCATATGAACCTGACCCGGCGCGGTCGCGTTTGACTTGTCAGATCAAGGTCACCGATGAACTGGACGGTCTGATCGTCCAGATGCCTGAAAAGCAGATTTGATGCGCTTTGCGGCCTTGTTGCTGGCCGCAACACTGGCTGCTTCCCTGGGTTCACTTGCAGCGGCCTCGGATGAGGTCCGCAAGCGCGGTGCGCCTGAGGATTGTATCGGTGAAATCTTCGATGCCTTCTACGAAGGTCCCACCGATCGCTATGCGTATGGCGTACTGGGCGATGCCATCGAATGGTCAGTGCTGACCGTTGCTTCGGCGATAACGAGGTCTGCCCATGGCGCACCAACCAGCTGTTGGTGGAACTGCATCCTACTCGCGTCTTCGAAGACACCGCCCCACGTCTGGCTGATCTGGACGGCGACGAGATCGCAGAGATGATCACTGTAGAAAGCGCTCTGACCCAGGGCGCACGGCTGACCGTCTGGGGCCAGCGCGGGGGCGTGTTTCGCCGTGTAGCCACCACGCCCTTTATTGGCCGCGCCAATCGCTGGCTGGCCCCCGTGGCTGCAGCTGATCTGGACGGGGACGGGCAGATGGAGCTAGCCTATGTCGACCGCCCGCACTTGGCCAAGACCCTTCGTGTCTGGCGGTTTTTCAATGACAACCTGACTGAGGTCGCTGCCCTGTCGGGCGTATCGAACCACCGGATCGGAGAAGATTACATTTCCGGCGGCTTGCGCGATTGCGGCGGTAAGCCCGAAATGGTGCTGGCCGATGCCGCGTGGCGAAAGGTGCTGGTGGTCGCGTTTGACGGGCGCGACTTCGATGTTCGAGACGTTGCGGCTTTCACGGGCCGGCACAGTTTTGCGCAGGTGCTGGAGTGCAAGGTCCGATAGCTCCGCATCGAGCCACATGTCCCGCGCGTGAAACCATCCGGTGGCACGCCACCCCCTTTTTCGCCCAAATCCGAATGATCTGCGCGAGCATCAGCATCACCACCGCAGCACCCATCAGCCGGTCGAGACTAACCAACCGCCTCCCGCGCCGCGATCAGGATCCCGTCGCCGGTGATTAGGGATGGCAGATCAACCATGAACCAAGCAATCCGATATGCGCCGTATTTGCCCAGATCGCTCTGAAACTCCGGCTGCGCTTCTTCCAGCGCGGGCTGGATGTCGAACCGCTGGGTCAGAGAGCTCTCCACCCGATGTCGCGCCGCACGTAACTGCCCGGCCAGTCGACCTGATCTGCCAGCGCATAGGCCCGATCCCGCGCCTCCTGCAGAGTCGCCGCGCGGGCCGTCGCATTCAGCACCCGACCGCCATTGGAAACATAGGCACCTTCGGCCCGTTCGGTCCCGGCGTGGAACATCATGTGCGAACTGTCCTCGGTCAGGTCTTCCAACCCGCCGATCACTTCACCCTTGGCATAATCGCCCGGATATCCAGCTGCCGATAGGACCACGGTCATGGCGTGGTCATCGGCCCAGTTCACCCGGGCCTCGGCCAGCCGGCCTTCGGCGGCGGCCTGCATCAGGTCCATCGCTTGCGCCCCTAGCCGCATCATCAGCACCTGGCATTCCGGATCCCCGAACCGCACATTATATTCCACCAGACGCGCGCGGTCGTCCTGGATCATCAACCCGGCGTAGAGCACACCCTGATATGGCATGCCCCGCCGCGCCATTTCGGCCATGGTCGGGCGGAGGATTTCGTCCAGCGCCTGCTGCGTGATTGCGTCGGTCAGAACCGGGGCAGGGGAATAGGCGCCCATACCGCCAGTGTTCAGGCCCATATCGCCTTCGCCGATGCGCTTGTGGTCCTGCGCGGTGCCGATGGGCAGGATGGTCTCGCCATCGCTCAGCACGAACAAAGATGCCTCTTCGCCGTCCATGAATTCTTCGATCACCACTTCGGCTCCGGCCGCGCCAAAGGTGCCGCCGAACATGTCGTCAATGGCGGCCAGCGCGGTGGTCTCATCCATTGCCACGATCACGCCCTTTCCCGCGGCCAGCCCGTCGGCCTTAACTACGATGGGCGCGCCATTTTCGCGGATATAGGCGCGCGCAGGCTCGGCCTCGGTGAAATGCGCATAGCCTGCGGTCGGCGCGTTGGCCGCATCGCAGATTTCCTTGGTGAACCGTTTGGAGGCTTCCAGTTCCGCCGCCGCCTGCGAGGGTCCAAACACGGTAAACCCGGCTTTGCGCAGCACGTCTGACACGCCCGCTGCCAGCGGTGCCTCGGGCCCCACAATCACGAAATCGATCAGGTTGTCCCCGGCAAAACTCAGCACCGCCTCGGCATCCAAAATATCCAGCACTGCGCATTCGGCGATCTGGGCGATCCCGGCATTTCCCGGTGCAACAATTAGCTTGTCGCATTTCGGGTTCTGCAGCACGGCCCAGGCCAGCGCATGTTCACGCCCGCCGCCGCCGAGTATGAGGATGTTCATGGGCGTTCCTTCTACTTGGCCTTCGTCTGGGCGCGTTCTAAGCTGGGGGCACAGGCATGACAAGCGAGGCAGGGGATGCAAGGGATCAAGGCGCTGACTTTTGACACGGGCGGCACGTTGCTGGACTGGCATTCAGGCTTTCGCGACGCGCTGGCCACTGCCGGGGCGCGGCATGGCGTCGACCGGGACTGGGCTGCGTTGGCCAATGATCTGCGGCGCCGGTCGCTAGGGGCGATGCTGAACCTCGGGGAAAACGGCCCGCCGGAGTATAATTTCGACGGTGCACACGCTTTTTCGCTGGAGGCACTGCTGGCTGATGAAGGCTTGGACATGTTCGATGCCGCTGACCGCAGGGCGATTGCCTGGGATGCGCCCCATGCCTTTCGCTGCTGGCCGGACTGCCCTGCGGGGCTGGACGCGATCCGGGCCCGGTACATCGCGGCGAGCTTTACGATCCTCAGCTACCGGCTGATCGTGGATACCGCCAAGATCAACGGGTTGACCTGGGACCTGGTGCTGAGCTGCGAAGGGTTTGGCAAATATAAGCTGCTGCCAGAAGCCTATGAAAAGGCGGCGTATTATCTGCAACTGAAGCCAGAGGAATGCATGATGGTCGCCTGCCACAGCTTTGATCTGGACGAGGCCAAGGCGGTGGGGTTCCGCACCGCATTGGTCCACCGGCCGCTGGAATGGGGCGGTGATGCGCCACAGATTGGCGCTGCGCCAGATTCTGAGGCATATGATGTGGTGGCAGATGATTTTATCGGGTTGAGCGAGGCCTTGGCGTGAACGATCTGATAGACGACCCGCAACCGGGCCAGAACCTGCCGGCATTCACCGTCTCGGAAATCTCCGGTGCGGTGAAACGCATGCTGGAATCCGAATTTGGCCGCATCCGTGTCCGGGGTGAGGTGGGCCGCGTCGTCCGGGCCAGGTCAGGCCATGTCTATTACGACATCAAGGATGACCGGAACGTATTGGCCTGTACCACCTGGAAGGGGCAGGTGTCCGGGTTGGGCGTGATGCCCGAAGAAGGGCTGGAGGTGATCGCAACGGGGCGGCTGACCGGGTATGGCGCACAGTCGAAATACAAC
>JAEPNQ010000003.1 GCA_017643305.1 Marinibacterium sp.
ACGGCACGAAGCCCACACCGCCCGCCGTTGCCGGAATGCGGCTGTCGGTGGAATTGTCCCGGTTGTCGCCCATGAAGAAGAAATGGCCTTCGGGCACAACATAAACCCCGGTGTCATCGGTGCGGGCCTCGGTGATGTTCAGCGTCTTGTAGCTGCGCCCGTTCGGCAAGGTTTCCACCTGACGGGATTTGGTACAGACGCCGCCCTGCCCCACCGGGCGGTTTTCACATTGTGGCCACACACGGGTCGGGCCCTGTGGCTCCATAATTTCTTCGTTCAGACCATCATCTTGTACTTGCACCGGAGTACCGTTGATGTGAACCACGCTGTCTTTCACCTGCACCCGGTCCCCCGGCAGACCGGTCAGACGCTTGATGAAGTCGCGGCCCGTCACCGGATGGCGGAAGACCACAACATCGCCGCGCTCAGGCTCTGCGCCCCAAATGCGTTTGTTGTTTCCCTTGATGAAACCGCACAGATCGTCGGCTTCGATGTTGATGAATCCGAGGTTTGGACAGGAAGCATAGGAATACCCGTAGGCCATCTTGTTCACGAAGAGAAAATCCCCAATCAGCAGTGTTTCCTTCATCGACCCCGACGGGATCCAGAAGGGTTGCAGGAACAGGGTACGGAACACACCGGCGATGAGCATCGCATAGACGATGGTCTTGATCGTCTCCACGATCGCGCTGCCTGCACTGGCTTTCTCTGCCATTGGCCTCTCCTCAACGGTTGTGTTGCCTGCGAGCGCTACATGAGCGCGGGGGTGCGGCCTGTCAACCCGCAGGGGCCGGATTGGTAAGCGGCCGCGCTTCGATCACGACAAATGCCTGCGCCCAAGGGTGATCATCGGTCAATGTGACGTGAATTATGGCTTCGTGCCCCAGTGGGGTCATTTCCTTTAGCCGTTCTGCCGCCCAGCCAGTTAAATGCATCACGGGCTGCCCACTGCGCATGTTTGATACGGCCATATCCTTCCACGCGATGCCCATTCGCAGTCCGGTGCCCAGCGCCTTGGAGCACGCTTCTTTCGCGGCCCAACGTTTGGCATAGGTGCCCGGCGTGTCAGCACGGCGTTCAGCCTTGCGCTGCTCGACATCGGTGAACACACGGTTGCGGAACCGGTCGCCGAACCGCTCCAACGTGCGTTCTATCCGTTCGATATTGGCCAGGTCGGTGCCAATGCCCAAAATCATCTCAGCACCGCCCCAGTTGATGTGTGGAGCAAAAGTGGCCGATCATGTGGTGAGGATCTTCAGCCTGGCCGCATCAAACGGCGCGCACAATCCATGTTCGAACCAGCGGCGCGATCGGGCGTAGGCCGACGAAATCAGCGCAGTCGATAATAGGAATGCGGCATCGGTCATGCGCGGGCCTCATCCATCAACCGGCGCATTTCAAGGATCGCAGGCTCTAAACCCCGAAAGATGGACTCGCCGATGATGAAATGGCCAATATTCAGCTCCCGCACCTCGGGAAAGGCCGCAACCGGCTGCACGGTTTCATAGTTCAGCCCGTGCCCTGCGTGCACCTCCATCCCCAGCGAATGGCCGAAGGCAGACATTTCGCGCAGCGCTTCCAATTCGCGATCGCGGTCTTCGTAACGGCCTTCAGCATGTGCGTCGCAATAGGCCCCGGTGTGCAGTTCGATCACCTGCGCGCCAATACGATGCGCAGCCTCGATCTGGCGTTGGTCGGCGGCGATGAAGATCGACACACGGCACCCGGCATTACGCAAAGGCGCAATAAAATGTGCGAGGCGGTTTTCTTCACGGGCGACTTCCAGCCCACCTTCGGTGGTGCGTTCTTCGCGTTTTTCCGGGACAATGCAGACCGCGTGCGGTTTGTGGCGCAAGGCGATCTGCTGCATTTCGTCAGTCGCCGCCATTTCGAAATTCAACGGCACGGTCAGTACCTCCATCAGCCCGGCAATATCTGCGTCCGAAATGTGCCGCCGGTCTTCACGCAGGTGGGCGGTGATGCCATCTGCCCCAGCTTTCTCAGCAATCTTGGCCGCACGCAGAGGATCGGGGTAATCGCCGCCGCGCGCATTGCGCACGGTTGCCACATGGTCAATGTTGACCCCCAGACGCAGTTGCGGTTCATCAGTCATGCTCTGCTTCCTTTTAGCTTTCCTCGGCCGCTTTTTTCTTTATGGCCTCGAATTTCGCCTTGATCTTGCGTTGCCGACTTTTCTGGTAGGCCCTGATTACCGGCACGCTCACGATGTAGCAGACGGTCGCTACAATCGCTCCGGGGATCAAGCCACCAACGAGGAATGGTAAGAAAATTTGATCAAAAAAAACCTCTAGTCCATCCCAGTCAGCTGTTTCGTCAGTGAATAATGCGATCAAATTGTGCTTCAGATCACGCCAGGCGTACATGAATTTACCGGCAAAGGACCGCTCTACCGAATGGGTCATTTCACTGCCGAGGATGAAATGGCCGGTCTGAAGCGAGATGATCCCAATTGGAACATAAGTTAGCGGATTGCCGAAAAACGTCGCCATCACCGCTGCAAGAATATTCCCGTTCATCACCCGTGCGATAATGAATGCGGTCAGGAAATGCAGACCGAACAGAGGCGTAAAGCTGGTCAGCACACCGGCCCATATCCCGCGGGCGATCCGTTCCGGTGTATCGGGCAAGCGCCGAACCCGGTGTTTGACATATTGAAAAGCACGTGCCCATCCGCCCGGTGGAAAAACCAGTTCCCACGCAGCACGGAAAAATGTTCGACGGTCCCGACGTTTGAAAACCACAGGTCGGTTCTAACCCCCTCCGCCCATCTACTGCGCCGCAAAGCGCATCCGGGACTTGCCGCGCGACCGTTCCACCGCGGCGACATCCGCCTCGGCCTCTAGCATGAGGATCAGCGAATGCAGCTGTTCAGCATCGCGCAATTCTGCCGTGATCAACAAACGGTAGTAGTCAGGTTTGCGATCAAGGAATCGCAAATCCGCAATGTTTGCTTTCTTTTCCCCGATCAGCGTACAGATCCGGCCCAACACGCCCGCATCGTTGCCAATGGTTAAATCAATAGTCGCTGGATAAATCGCCGGATGCGTTCCGGAATGCCAATGCAAATCCACCCAGCGGTCTGGGTCGTCTTCGAAATTGCTCAGTTCGTCGCAATCAATGGCATGGACGATCACACCTTTGCCACGTTGCGTAATGCCCACAATCCGTTCCCCCGGCAACGGCTGGCAGCATGGCGCGCGTTCAAACGACTGGCCCGACGACAAACCGATAACGGCGCGCCCGATGGGAATTTTGTCCCCTTCGTCCGGGGCCAGTTCCGGATAGACCGCCTGAACCACGTCATGCGCTGTCAATTCCGCACTGCCCAGACGTGCCAGCAGGGTATCCCGATCTGCCAGCCGCAGGTGTTTGGCGGCAGTGTCCAGCGCCTTGTCAGTTGCCTTGCGCCCAACATGTTCAAATGCTGACCGCGCCAGTTCCTGCCCCAGCTTGATGAACCGCTCGCGGTCCACCTCCCGCAGGGAACGGCGGATGGCAGTGCGGGCCTTGCCCGTTACGGCAATCTCCAACCATGTCACCTGCGGTGTCTGGCCTTCCGCGGTCATCACATCCACCGACTGGCCGTTTTTCAGACGCGTCCACAACGGCACACGAATGCCATCCACCTTGGCGCCCACGCATGCCCCACCAATCCGCGTGTGGATGGCATAGGCAAAATCCAGCGGCGTCGCACCGCGCGGGAGCTTCACCACATCCCCTTTGGGCGTGAAGCAGAAGACCTGGTCGGAATACATTTCCAGCTTGACCGCTTCCATGAATTCATCGTGGTCTTCTTCGGCGTCAAACTGTTCAGTCAGACCTGCGATCCATTTAGCCGGGTCAACTGCAAACGGGTTTTCGACCCGGACACCATCACGATAGGACCAATGCGCAGCAACACCCGTTTCGGCCACATCATGCATGGCCTGGGTACGGACCTGCACCTCCACCCTTTTGCCATCCCGTCCTGAAACCGTGGTGTGGATGGAACGGTATCCGTTTGACTTGGGTTGGCTGATATAGTCCTTAAACCGCCCCGGTACGGCGCGCCAGCGCTGATGGATGGCACCAAGCGTGCGATAGCAGTCGTCTTCGCTATGCGTGATGATTCGAAACCCATAAATATCAGAAAGCCGGGAAAAGCCCTGGTCCTTCTCCTGCATTTTGCGCCAGATGGCATAGGGCTTCTTCGCGCGACCGATCACTTCGGCGTCGATCCCAGCCTTTTCAAGCTCGTGGCGCATGTCGCCAGTGATCCTCTGGATCACATCACCGGTTTCGCGTTGCAGCGTAATGAACCGCCGCATGATCGACGCTCGGCCTTCGGGGTTCAACACATGGAAGGCGAGGTCTTCCAGTTCTTCCCGCATCCACTGCATGCCCATCCGCCCGGCCAGCGGTGCAAAAATCTCCATCGTTTCACGAGACTTCTGGGCTTGCTTTTCCGGCTTCATCGCCTTGATGGTTCGCATGTTGTGCAAGCGGTCAGCCAGCTTGACAAGGATCACTCGCAGATCTTTCGACATCGCCATAAACAGCTTGCGGAAGTTTTCCGCCTGCTTGGTTTCATGGCTGCTAAGCTGCAGGTTAGTCAGCTTGGTGACACCATCAACCAACATCGCGATCTCATCACCGAATCGCGTAGCAACTTCACTATAAGATGCCTTGGTATCTTCGATTGTGTCGTGCAGCAGAGCGGTGATGATAGTGGCATCATCCAAACGCTGCTCGGTTAAGATCGCAGCAACTTCGACCGGATGGGAAAAATAGGGTTCGCCGGAATGCCGGAACTGCCCTTCGTGCATATCCATGCCGAACTGATAGGCATCGGCAATTTTTCCAGCATTTGCTTTAGGGTTGTAGTTGCGGACCAGCGCAATCAGATCGTCAACGGCAATCATCTGGTCCGCACTCGCTTCATTAGCCCTGGCCCTGCGCCTCCATGAGCGCACGCAGTAGTTTTTCTTCGCTCAGATCGTCTTCCGCCGGCTTGTCGGACTCAGCACCCATCAAAAGCGCCATGGAATCTTCTTCTGGTTCATCTACTTCGATCTGTGTCTGGTTCGATTCGATCAGACGCTCCCGCAATTCGTCGGCGCTCTGGGTTTCTTCGGCGATCTCACGCAGCGACACAACCGGGTTCTTATCATTGTCACGATCTACTGTGATCGGGGCACCAGACGAAATCTCGCGCGCACGATGTGCAGCGAGCATGACCAGTTCGAACCGGTTCGGAACCTTATCAACGCAATCTTCGACCGTCACACGGGCCATAGTCAGATCTCCAAGAGTTTGGGGCCAGGCCCGTTACCTAGTCATGATCGCCTAATTTGACAAGCTATGAATCGCCGCATCACAGAGGGATAACGGCCTGCCGGGCTTCCAATGGCAGCGCGTCGTGCATTTCACGGACAGACCTTTGTAGAACGGGGTGCACCCAATCCGGCGCAATATCCATTAACGGCACCAGAACAAAAGCCCGGTCCTGAATGCGGGGATGCGGCAACAACATTGTGTCCGGGGTTTGACGTACCTGTGCGTCCAGCGGCAGGTTCATCCAGCTCTCAACCGTGTCAAGATCCGGGACGACAACAGCATCAAAGGACAACAGGTCCAGATCCAACGTGCGCATACCCCAACGCTTATCTCGCTGGCGTCCAAATTCCGCCTCTACCATATGCAGCGCGGCCAGCATCTCACATGATGAAAAGTCCGTCTCTAAGATTAAAGAAACGTTCACATAGTCCGGCCCCGCCCCCGGTGGAAAACACGGTGTTTTGAAAAAGCGACTAATGCCTAAGATTTTAATCCGTTCATTTGCTACAATTTTTGCTGCTTCCACAATTGTTTGAGCCGGCATACCCTTGTCAGAAGGCAAGTTACCGCCCGCCGCGATGAGGACTTTTGACCGATTTCCGGTCAATTTTGGCTGAATATGACTATACTTTCGGTCTTGCGGCATAACCGAATATCCTTAAATTGTGCCAACGCTTCGCGATCCCCCACAGGTATTCACGGAACGACGATTGCGAAGCGTTTTACTTGGAAGGGTATTTTATGTTTTATAAAGACGAACGGCTTGCGCTGTTCATCGATGGATCGAACCTGTATGCGGCGGCCAAAGCCCTAGGGTTCGATATCGACTACAAGCTGCTCCGACAAGAGTTCATGAGGCGTGGTAAACTGCTGCGCGCGTTTTACTACACTGCTCTTTTGGAGAACGATGAATATTCGCCGATCCGGCCTTTGGTCGATTGGCTTCACTACAATGGCTTCACCATGGTGACCAAACCGGCGAAGGAATACACTGATTCCATGGGGCGCAGGAAGGTCAAAGGAAACATGGATATCGAGCTGGCCGTGGATGCAATGGAACTGGCGCCGCGCGTAGATCACATCGTACTGTTTTCTGGCGATGGGGATTTCCGCCCACTGGTAGCAAGCCTGCAGCGCCAGGGTGTACGGGTTTCGGTCGTGTCGACCATTCGTAGCCAGCCACCAATGATCTCGGATGAACTACGCCGGCAGGCAGACAATTTCATTGAGCTGGAGGAGCTCAAGCATGTGATCGGCCGCCCGCCACGCGAGATACCCGATGAAAGCAAAGTCGTGGTGGCCGAAAAGTAAGCGTCTGACTAATCGTCGAAGCCGGAAGTCCCACCATCTTTGATGGCGAGGCGTATGTATTGGCGGAATGTCGGGCGGCGGTTCACGGTCTGGCGTTCCCGCCAGACACCCGCTGGACCCCTGCGCAGCAAAATATTAAACATGGGGGAAACGCAGGACCTCCCGAGATGACAAAGTCTCCCCTCACACTCTACCTAGCCGCGCCGCGCGGATTTTGCGCGGGTGTGGACCGGGCTATAAAAATTGTCGAAATGGCGTTAGATAAATGGGGCGCGCCAGTCTATGTGCGCCACGAAATCGTCCACAACAAGTTCGTGGTCGACGAGCTGCGGAACAAAGGCGCGGTTTTCGTCGAGGAGTTGGAAGAATGTCCGGACGACCGACCTGTCGTGTTCTCCGCCCATGGTGTCCCCAAATCCGTCCCGGCCGAGGCCGCCCGGCGGGAAATGCTGTTTGTTGATGCCACCTGCCCTCTGGTCAGCAAGGTGCATATAGAAGCGCAGCGGCATGCCGATCGTGGTTTGCAGATCGTGATGATCGGGCATGCGGGCCATCCCGAAACCATTGGAACTATGGGGCAATTGCCGGAAGGAGACGTGTTACTTGTGGAAACACCAGAGGATGTCGCCTACCTGGACGTCCGCGACCCCGGACAGTTGGCCTTTGTCACGCAGACCACACTAAGCGTGGATGACACCGCTGAAATTGTCGCCGCGTTGCAGGCCCGTTTCCCCCAGATTGTCGGACCGCACAAGGAAGATATCTGCTACGCCACTACCAACCGGCAGGAAGCGGTCAAGGCGATGGCGACTAAGGTTGACGCAATGCTGGTAGTGGGTGCGCCAAATTCGTCTAACTCGCGGCGGCTGGTCGAGGTCGGATCGCGGGCCGGATGCGCCTATGCGCAACTAGTTCAGCGGGCGACAGACATCGACTGGCGTGCGCTGGACGGGGTCAGCGGCGTGGGCATCACCGCCGGGGCATCAGCCCCCGAGGTGCTGATCAACGAGGTGATCGACGCATTTCGAGACCGGTACGATGTACAGGTTGAACAGGTGGAAACCGCCAAGGAGACTGTCGAATTCAAGGTTCCTCGCATCCTGCGCGAACCACGAACAGAGGTCTGAATTGAGACCGGCGCAATTGATACCAAACGCCTTTGTTGCAGTCATCGCGCCCGACAGCGGACGCTACAATTAGCTGATTTGTAAGACTATACTGCAAGGGCTAAGCCGCGGCTTTGTAACAATCTTTGCGATGCCCGTTGGGCGCATTGCGATGGAGAGCGCATGAGCGACAAGGAAACACTGGCAGTCTACAACAGCAAAGCATCGGATTATGCCGATCTTACGGATGAAGCCGGGACCAAGGACCCGGCGCTGTTGGCGTTTCTGAATCATCTACCGCCGCAATCCCATGTGCTGGATCTGGGTTGTGGCCCTGGTCAGGCCGCCGGGACAATGGTCAAAGCCGGGCACACGGTTGTAGCCGAGGACGCATCTATCGAAATGATCGCCTTGGCCGCGCGGCATGCAGGTGTGGAGGCGCGGGTTGCCACGTTTGACGATATTGGCGGCAAGGAGACATTCGACGGGGTCTGGGCCAATTTCAGCCTGCTGCACGCCCCCCGCGCCAAGATGCCGGAATATTTGGAGCGCCTGCACACCGCGTTGAAACCAGGCGGGCTCTTTCATATTGGCCTGAAACTAGGTGATGGCGAAAAGCGTGACGGGCTGGGGCGGAAGTACACCTATTACAGCGAAACCGAGCTGGTGGGACTGCTGCAAGCCGCTGGCTTCACCCCGATTGCCCGCAGCTTTGGCAGCGATCCGGGGCTGGATGGCATGATGGCTGACTGGATCTGCGTGCTGTCCCATGGCTAAACTGTACGCCTATACGGACGGGGCATGCTCCGGCAATCCCGGCCCTGGTGGCTGGGGTGTCCTGCTGCTTGCCAAAGACGGCGACACAGTTGTTAAGGAACGCGACCTGTGCGGCGGGGAGCCCGAGACCACTAACAACCGTATGGAATTGATGGCCGCAATCATAGCACTGGAAACGCTGGCGAGCCCGTCCGAGCTGACCATCATTACCGACAGTGCCTATGTGAAGAACGGCATTACCGGCTGGCTGCACGGATGGAAGCGCAATGGCTGGCGAACCGCATCCAAGAAACCGGTCAAGAATGTCGACCTGTGGCAGCGGCTGGATGAGGCACGCGACCGTCACCACGTAACCTGGGAATGGATCAAAGGCCATGCGGGCCATCCAGAAAATGAACGTGCCGACGAACTGGCCCGCGCCGGGATGAAACCGTTCAAACCGCGTAAGGCGACGAAAACGGTAACCTGAGCCTAGCGCTTGGGTCCGTATTTCTGCCAGAGCCAGATGATCAAAAGCGCGCCCAGAACCGCGCCGACAAAGCCTGAAAGCCAGCCCATCACCGAAATCAGTGCTCGCAGGAGGAAACCGCCGACCAGCCCCCCAACGATCCCGATCAGCATGGTGGTCGGGATGTCCGCTTCGATCTTCATCAGACGCGTGGCCAGAAAACCGGCAGCAGCCCCCACGATGATCAGATAAATCACGCCCATGGTTGTCCTCTGTGCTCAGGTCCTGTGCCGGTCACGCGCATGATGGCACCGGCCCGGTGCGATGAGAAGCCCAATCCGTTGCCCAGGCCGGTTCAGAAAGTTTCACCTGGCGCAATGGGCCGGCCCCGCAGAAACGTCCCGGCATCCTGCGCGGCCTTGCCAGCGCGTTGCAGGCGCAGCAGCCTAACGGCCCCTTCGCCGCAGGCAACGGCCAGCATGTCGTCCAGCACCGTACCCGGTTCACCTTGCCCTTCGGCCAATTCGGAGGCCAGCAGCTTGATCCGTTCCCCGTTCCGTTCGGTCCAAGCACCGGGAAAGGGTGACAGCCCCCGGATTTGGCGGTCCACCTGTTCGGCGGGCACAGTCCAGTCTATCTGCGCCTCGGCCTTGTCGATCTTGTGGGCATAGGTCACCCCCTGTTCCGACTGGGGGTCTGGTGTGAGCGTGTCGAGCCGGCTCAGTGTATCGACGATCAGCCGGGCGCCCATGGCAGACAGCCGGTCGTGCAACACATCGGTGGTGTCCTCTGGCGTGATCACGGTGGCTTCGCGCATCAGAACCGGACCTGTGTCCAGCCCCGCCTCCATCTGCATGATGCAGACGCCGGTTTCTGCATCCCCCGCCATGATCGCCCGGTGGATCGGTGCGGCTCCACGCCAGCGCGGCAGCAGGGAGGCGTGGATGTTCAGACAACCCTTGCGCGGGGCGTCCAGAACGGCCTGCGGTAGGATCAGACCATATGCGACAACGACCGCGATATCGGCGTCAAGTGCGGCGAAGTCAGCCTGTGCTGCCGCGTCGCGCAGACTGACAGGGTAGCGCACCTCCAGCCCCAGCTCCAGCGCGCGGGCATGAACCGGCGTCAGGCGTTTTTTTTTGCCCCGCCCAGCCGGACGCGGGGGCTGGCAATAGACAGCGACAATCTGATGCCCGGCTTCGACGAGCGCGTTGAGCGCGGGCACCGAAAAGTCGGGCGTGCCCATGAAGACGACACGCATGGCTCAGCCACCCTTGCGTGGGAAAATACCGTTGGAGATGAACTCCATCACCACAATTCCATCCTGGTTCAAGACATTAATCTGGGATTTCACGATGCCGATCTCCGGACGGCTCTCTGATGGATGCAGGCCCACAACCTCGCTCCGGACGCTGAGTACATCGCCTGGATAAACCGGCCGCTTCCACCGCAGATCATCCACCCCGGCCCCGCCAAGCGACCGACCAGTTTTTTCCATGTTTTCAACCATCATGGCCATGGTCATTGCGCAGGTGTGCCACCCACTGGCACAGAGCGCGCCAAACAGCGAATCCTTGGCCGCTTCGGCATCCAGATGAAAGAATTGCGGGTCGTATTTGCTGGCAAACTCGATCACCTCGGCCTCGGTCACCTCATAATGGCCAAACTCTTTCGTCTGCCCAATCTGGTAATGTTCGAACGGGATCAAATCTGTCTCTTGCTGCGCCATTGCGTATGCTCCTGCCTGTTCCTCAGCCCTTCTTGCGCGCCTTGCGCACCAGCATGTCGCGCTTCACCTTGGACAGCCGGTCGAAATACATGCGCCCGTTCAGATGGTCGATCTGGTGTTGCACGCTGGTTGATTCCAGGTCGCGAAATGCGCGCCGGTTGATCATCCCGTTTTCATCCAGATAGCGGACTGTCACAACGCGCGGACGCTCCAACCGGGCGGACACGCCCGGCAGGTTCGGGCTGGCTTCATCATGCGCACGCATCTCGGGTGAGGCTTCTATCACTTCCGGGTTGGCCAGACGCACTGCGCGCCCCCGCTCGGTGGAGCCATCCACCACTGCCAGCCGCAGCATCACGCCGATCTGGGGCGCAGCAAGGCCAACACCAGGCATTGCCTCCATTGTATCGATCATATCGTCCCAGATCTGGCGGATCTCATCTGTGATCTCGTCAACCAAATCGGCAGGCGTCCGCAACCGTTTGTCCGGCCAAGGCAGGCAAGGGCGAACGGTCATGACAGGTCTGCCAGATACGTGTCTTCCAGTTCCTGCCGCAGTACAGGGTCGATCCGGTCGAATGTAACAAGACCAGCGAGATGATCCATTTCGTGTTGAATACAGCGCGCTTCGAACCCGTCGAAATCATCCATGTGAATTTCACCGGTTTCAGACGTCCATTGCACCGTCACGGCCACCGGACGGGTCACCGGAACTAGAACACCGGGGATCGAAAGGCAGCCTTCTTCAGCGATCACATCGACTTTTTCGGAAGCCATGATCACCGGGTTCAGCATTGCACGCGGCTCCGGCTCCCCTTCTTTCCAGCCACAATCCATAACGAAAACCCGTGCCATTACACCGACCTGCGGGCCCGCCAGCCCACGACCCTGCGCGGCGTACATCGTGTCGAACATATCCGGGATGACCGATTGCAGCGCATCCACATCTGCCGGATCGGCCTTCTGGCTCAACCGCGGGTCGGGCCATTGCACGATCGGCAAAACCGCCATCAGGCGCGGGCCTTCTCGCGCTTGAGCTTCTGCATGCGCCGCGTGATGATCTGCCGTTTGATTGGTGTGAGATAGTCGATGAACAGCTTGCCGTTCAGGTGATCAATCTCGTGCTGTACACAAGTCGCCCACAGGCCACTGAAGGTTTCCGACTGCGGGTTGCCGTCCCGGTCCAGCCAGGCCACGTCAACCTCTGCCGGGCGTTTCACCTCGGCATATTGCTCCGGGATGGAAAGGCAGCCTTCGTCGTAAGTGCTCTGCTCATCCGACTTGGCCAAGATCTCGGGATTAAACATAACAAGCGGACGTGGCTCTTCGCCTTCCTCCTTCACGCAGTCCAGAACAATCAACCGCGTCAGCACGCCGACCTGTGGCGCGGCCAGCCCAATGCCCGGCGCGTCATACATGGTTTCCAGCATGTCATCGGCCAGCTTGCGCAGATCGTCGTCTAGGTCGTCGACGGACGCGCAAACTTTCTTCAGCCTTGGATCGGGGTGCAGCAGGATTGGTCGCTTCATGGACCCGATTTAGGCGATCCAGCCAGCCGCCGCAACGCCCCTTGAACCTTTGGAAAAAGCCGATAGCTTGCGGAGGTTCCAAGGAGTTACCTATGAATTTTGACACACCTCCCAACCGAATCGGAACCCACAGCGTCAAGTGGGACGGAATGGAAGACCGCTATGGCGTCTCCCCGCAGGACGGGTTGTCGATGTGGGTGGCAGACATGGATTTCCAGGCGCCACCTTGCGTGTTGGAACGGCTGCGCGACCTGACAGATCAGGGTTTGTTCGGCTATTACGACAACAACCAACCGTATCTGGAGGCCATCCAGTGGTGGATGCAGAACCGCCATGGCTGGTCGATTGAGCCGGATTGGGTGTTCACGACCACGGGTGTGGTGAATGGCGCTGGCATGTGCCTCGACGTCTATACTGCCCCCGGTGATGGCATTGTGCTGTTCACGCCAGTTTATCACGCCTTTGCCCGGATCATCGAAGCCGCAGGCCGGGTGGTTGTGGAATGTGAAATGCCGGAAGACAACGGGCGGTACCAGATGGATTTCGCGGCGTGGGATGCGCAGATGACCGGGTCGGAAACCATGCTGATCCTGTGTTCGCCGCATAACCCCGGTGGGGCCGTCTGGACCCATGCGGAGTTGCTGGGCATCGCCGATTTCGCCAAGCGACACAATCTGGTGATCGTGTCTGACGAAATTCACCAAGACCTGGTCTTTGCCGGACACAAACATATCCCGTTTGCCACGGTGGATAGTACGGTTCTGGACCGCACGGTGATCCTGAACGCGCCATCCAAGACCTTCAACATTGCGGGTCTGCACAACGGGAACGTTATCATTCCCGACCCCGATCTGCGGGCCCGGTTTGCCGAACGGATTGGGGGGATTTACATCGCCTCCAACACGTTTGGTACGGCAGGGACCGAAGCCGCATATTCCCCGGATGGAGCCGAGTGGGTGGATGCGCTGATGGAGTATCTGGCAGGCAACAAGGCCGTATTCGACGCAGCCATTGCCGACATTCCCGGCCTGCGGTCGATGCCGTTGCAATCCACCTATCTCAGTTGGGTCGATTTCGCCGGAACCGGCATGGACCGAGCTGAATTCACCTGCCGAATCGAACAGGAAGCCAAGATTGCCGCCAACCACGGGCCAACCTTTGGCAAAGGCGGAGAAAGCTGGCTGCGGTTCAACATTGGCACCCAGCGTTCGCGCATTGAAGAGGCCGGTGATCGACTGCGCCGGGCGTTTGCCGATCTGCAGTGAAAATCCAGTGAAGCGTCCGGATTATTCGAAAAATGAACACTCGGAATTTTTAACAGTTTCCGTGCGAGTATGTTGAACGAGGTTCATCCTCACTTGCCGGGAAAGCCAGCTTAGAGCTCGGCCTTATCGCGTCAGCAAAGCCACCGGAGCTTGCGGATCTTTGAAGAAATCCACCGGGGCCTTGTCGGAGGCCGCAGTGCTGCGTTTGAATTCATAGCGCATTTCACCACCTTCCGCATCGGAGGCGACGATCAGGCACTGGTATAAATGGTTGGCCCCATCAAACAGGTCTACCAGACCGCGCAGGCCAGGTACCTTTCCTTCTTCGACGGCAAAGCCGCTTTTCCACATGCGCAGTACCGGGAATACGTTGTCATCCGCGCGCACGCGCAGACGGCTCGAGCGGCGTAAACCGGCAATCCGCGCGGCTTCCATTCCTTCGCGCACTTCTTGCGATACAAATGTTGACATGGCAGCCTCCCCAAACGCCTAAAAAGAAACTGGCCCAGGCTGGCCCAAAATCAAGCTTAAATTTTTCCCGACTTAAGCTATGGCCTCCACCGTTGCGACACTGTGGCAGGACTTTTCACCCGTTCTGTGCATCCGTGCACCGCCGCTGCGCGGGCACTCTGGCGGCCATTTCGCTCAAAATCACTATATGAAAAAGGGAAATTGAACGGAGGATGGCATGGGACATCTGGACAAAGGCACTTGGACCACGGTCAGCATCGACGCAAGTGCCGAAGATGGGGCGTTCAAACGGGCGCAGAGCCAATTTCGGAACTGGGTCACCCCAGACGGCCAACCGGGCCCAACCGGAAAGGGCGGATTCACACCCGATTCGGGCCGCTACCATCTCTATGTCAGCTATGCCTGCCCCTGGGCGCATCGCACGCTGATCTTCCGGCAGCTTAAAGATCTGGCCGATCATGTTTCCATTTCCGTGGTGCATCCGGACATGCTGGACCGTGGTTGGACCTTCCGCACCGATGACCACGGCGCCGAGGGTGACCACTTGTTTGGGTCCAGCTTCCTGCACGAAATCTACACCCGGGCGGACCCTTTCTATTCCGGTCGCGTGACCGTGCCAATCCTTTGGGACAAGCAGCAGCACACCATCGTGTCGAATGAAAGCGCCGAGATTATCCGCATGTTCAATTCAGCTTTCAACGATCTCACCGGCAACCGGTCCGATTTCCGGCCTGAACCGCTGCAGGACGAGATTGAAGAGGTCAACGCGCGAATTTACGAAACGCTGAACAACGGCGTTTACAAAAGCGGGTTTGCTTCCACACAGGACGCATATGAAGCCGCTGTCTACCCCCTGTTTGACACGCTGGACTGGCTAGAAGACCGCCTATCCCGCCAACGCTATCTGATGGGTAATCAGGTAACCGAAGCAGATTGGCGGTTGTTCCCCACACTGATAAGGTTCGACCCGGTGTATCACCTGCATTTCAAATGCAATCGTCGGCGGATATCCGATTGTCCCGCCCTATGGGCCTACACACGCGAACTGTATCAATGGCCGGGTGTCGCGGACACGGTGAACATGGACCATATCGTCCGCCATTATCACTACAGCCATGACAGCATCAATCCGCACCGGATCATCCCGATCAACCCGGTTCTGGACCTTTCCGAACCACATGGCCGCGATCAACGCGACGTCGCATAATGTTCCACCATCGCCGCCAGATCCTCTGGCGGCGTTTCGCTTTGCACATAGGCGCAGGCATTGGCGCTGTATGCAAAAATGGACCCATCCGAAAAAAACTGGTGTTGGTGACAAAGATCACCCGCGCGTCAGGCCGCCGGTAGCTTGCGAAATCGGCCACAGACAGCGCGCCGCCATCTTCCAAGACCAGATCCAGAACAATCAGATCATACGCGCAGCAACACAGCGCTTCGATCGCCGCGTTCTGGCTGGTAACAAGATCCACACTCAAACCCTGGCGCAGAAGGTGACGTTTCCATAATTTGCCCAGCTCCTGCTGGCGCTCTACAATCAAGACATTCATTGGACGTCTGGGTGCAGCCGCTGATTGGTTGTGATTGCCTGCACCTCTTCCCTCCTTCCGTGATCCTCCGACTCCGTTAACAAAAGGTTAACGCGCGTCGAGACAGGCGGGAGACCGCCGTACAATTCCACTTGATGCGTCCGTGATTTCCCGGCAGGTCTGCACCATGCAAGCCGATGTTCCAAAGTCCCTCACCACCCCCCGCGACCATGGCGGCGGTATCGATGGTGCGCGTGCGGTCTATGGCGGAGAACGTGCTGATTGGCTTGACCTTTCGACCGGGATCAATCCTGTGCCCTACCCTATCCCACCGCTGCCGAAAGATGCCTGGACGGCCCTGCCCGATGCAGGCAGCCAGGACCGCCTGATCACTGCAGCCCGCGCGTTTTGGAATGTTCCGGATGGGGCGCAAATTCTTGCAGCGCCAGGAGCCTCAGCCTTGATCGCGCGCATTCCGGCGCTTGGACGAACAAGTCGTGTGGCCATTCCCGAACCCACATACAATGAACACGCCGCCGCTTTCCGTGCATCGGGCTGGACCGTAGAGACCGAATGCAATGCCCCGGTTCGCGTTCTAGTGCACCCCAACAACCCCGACGGCAAATTATGGGAGCCTACCGATTTCGGCGATGAGATGACCATCATCGACGAAAGCTTCTGCGACATTTGTCCGGATCGCAGTCTGGTTGATTTAGCCGGCAGGGAAAATGTTGTCATACTGAAAAGTTTTGGTAAATTCTGGGGTCTTGCGGGTCTGCGGTTGGGCTTTGCGATTGGGGCCGATGCCACCATGTCTCGCCTTCAGGATATGCTGGGGCCATGGGCGGTTTCCGGCCCCGGCCTGCATGTCGGAGCCCTGGCGCTGGAGGACAGGGACTGGGCCGATGCCACGCGCGCCCGGCTGAAGGCCGATGCAACCCAACTGGACGATCTGATGCAGCCTGCAGGCGCGCACATTATTGGCGGCACTGATCTGTTTCGCCTCTATCAAGTCGACAGTGCAGCGCAGTGGCAGGATCGGTTGGCCCAGAATCACATCTGGAGCCGCATTTTCCCCTATTCTGACCGATGGCTGCGGGTTGGTCTGCCCGACCCAGACGGATGGGGCCGCTTGCAGGACGCGCTTGGATGACCGCGCTGGTTCTGGCTGCAGGTATGGCACTGGACGCCGCGTTTGGGGAACCAGCCTGGCTGTGGAACCGCATCCGACACCCGGCCGTCATGCTTGGATCTTTGGTTGCCGCTTTAACCAAACGCCTGAACGCCGACCCACATCGGCGCTTGATGGGCGCAATCGCAGTCGTGGTTCTGATCGTGATAGCACTGATCATCGGTTTGGTGATTCAAACTCTTGGAACGGTGGCCGAGACACTGGCCGTCGCCATCCTTCTGGCTCAGAAATCGCTGGTTCAGCACGTGACCGCCGTAGCCAACGCGTTGCGTCTGTCAGCGAGAGACGGGCGGATGTCAGTTGCAATGATCGTGAGCCGCGACACGCGCGACATGACACCGGCGCAGGTCAGCCGCGCAGCTATTGAAAGCGCCGCGGAGAACCTATCTGACGGGGTAATCGCACCTGCATTCTGGTTTCTGCTGGGTGGCGCGCCGGGCATTGTTCTGTACAAAGCCATCAACACCGCTGACAGTATGATCGGCTATCGCACCCCCGAATTCGAAGCGTTTGGCTGGGCCGCAGCACGTCTGGATGATGTCCTGAACCTGATCCCTGCCCGCCTGACTGCTCTGTTGGTCGCGGGACCAACCGGATGCGGTGACTGGCGCGGGATCATCCGGGATGCCGGACAGCACAAATCCCCAAACGCAGGCTGGCCTGAGGCGGCTATTTCCCGGCGTCTAGGCATCGCGCTGGCCGGACCGCGCGTGTATAACGGTACCCTTCGGCAACTGTCCTGGGTAAACGAAACCGCCCGCCGGGACATCGGCTCAAATGACATCGATGCAGCGGTCCATGTTTTGTGGCGAACCTGGCTTTGGGCTTTGGTTGGCACCTTGGCCATTGCCCTGATCTAATCTGTCCCGCTACTATCATCCTACACGTTTCAGAGGGCTTTTTCATGCGATTGATTTCAGGTTTGGCTATAATGTGCCTGAGTGCCGGCGCAGCAATGGCGCAATGTGGCGGGTCGTTTTCTGATTTTGTAGGCGGCATGAAGGCCGAGGCCAAAACCCGCGGCTACAACACAGCTACAGTGAACGGGTTCTTCAAGGAGGTTCAACGGGATCCCAAGGTTCTGCGAGCCGACCGGGCGCAAGGCGTGTTCCAAAAACCGTTTATCGACTTTTCCCGCCGCCTGATTTCCCAGAACCGCATCGACGCGGGGCGCGCCAATGCCCGCAAATACAAATCCGTTTTCGACCAGATCGAAGCACAATATGGCGTGTCACGCGGCGTTTTGCTGGCGTTCTGGGCCTTTGAAACCGATTACGGCGGCTATCAAGGTGATTTCAACACGCGCAACGCACTGGTCACGTTGGCCCATGATTGCCGGCGGCCGGAGTTGTTCCGCCCACAGGTTTTTGCCGCTTTGCAGCTGTATGAACAGAGGGCTTTTGACCCAAACCGGACCACGGGCGCTTGGGCGGGTGAAATCGGCATGGTCCAGATGCTGCCGCAGGACATTCTGGACAACGGCGTGGATGCCGATGGCGACGGGTATGTGTCACTGAAGACCTCCGCCCCGGATGCGCTGACGTCCGGTGGCAAGATGCTATCCCACCTCGGCTGGCGCGCGAACGAACCGTGGTTGCAGGAAATCGTGATCCCGGCGGGGTTGGACCTGACGAAGACCGGTATCGACAAATCAATGACAGTGTCAGATTGGGCTGCACTCGGCGTGAAACCACGATCGGGCAACTTCGCTGCTTCTAGCCTTCAGGCCAGCGTTGTGCTGCCGCAGGGGCACAAGGGTCCGGCCTTTCTGGCCTATCCCAATTTCAAGGTTCTGTTCGAATGGAATCAAAGCTTTGTCTATGTGCTGACGGCAGCCTATTTCGCCACCCGGCTGGAAGGCGCACAGGTTTACGATGCGGGAAATCCCGATTCGGGTCTGAGCGGGGACCAGATGAAAGCGTTGCAGAGGAAGCTGCAATCGCGCGGCTACGATGTTGGCAAAGTGGACGGGATCCTCGGCGCACGAACGCGCAAAGCGGTGCAGGCTGAACAAGAACGTCTGGGCCTGCCAGCGGATGCTTGGCCGACGCCCAACTTGGTGTCCAAACTCTAAAGCTCAGACGCCGCGCTGTCCAAAAATTGCGGAGCCAACGCGCACATGCGTGGCGCCCAGCGCAATCGCGGTTTCAAAATCGCCGCTCATCCCCATTGAAAGTCCCGGTAGGCCATTGCGCTCTGCAATCTTGGCCAACAGGGCGAAATGCAAGGCCGGTTCTTCTTCCGCCGGGGGAATGCACATTAGCCCGGTCACCGGCAGATCCAGCGCACAGCAATCGGCAATGAACGCGTCCGCCTCAGCTGGCAGAATGCCCGCCTTCTGAGGCTCTTCACCGGTGTTCACCTGAATGAACAGATCGGGACACGACCCGGTTTCGTGGGCCAGCCGCGCGAGGGTCTGCGCCAGTTTCGGGCGGTCCAGGCTGTGGATCACATCGAACAACTCCAAAGCCGCACGTGCCTTATTGGTTTGCAAAGGGCCCACCAGATGCAGTTCGACTCCCTCGAACCGTGCCTTGAAGTCTGGCCACTTGCCCTGAGCTTCTTGCACGCGGTTTTCACCGAACGCACGGTGACCCTGCTCCAAAACCGCTTCAACGCGTTCGTTGGGCTGCACTTTGGAAATGGCGATCAGTTTGACAGATCCTTCTGCCCGTCCGACCTTACACTCCGCCGCCGATACCCGACTGAGAATTTCTTTCAATAACATGAGGTTTCTCCGGTTTCAGCGACACAAGATCACTGCACCGCACGAATGAAAAGGGCAGACCCGAAGGTCTGCCCAATCCTGTAACTTGCTCGCTTCAGTTAGAAGGAGAAGTAAACACCAGCCTGGAAGGTGTCGTTGTCGGTGGAATTACGACGATAGCCGGTTTCGAAGGAAACACCACCACCCAGATCATAGGAGTAGTGAATGCCGTAAGACGTGCCGTCTTGATTGTTGTCTGTACGACCAGCAGCAACGTCCGCTGCGGACACTGCGTCTTCACGAGTGACCCAGAGCAGGATGTTGGAAGCTGCGCCAATATCCGTGTTGACGTACAGACCGTATTTTCCGATACCATCGTTATCGCCATAAGCTGCGCGAACGCCGAAGTTACCGATGTCACCGGAGAGGCTAACGGCAAGCTTGTCTTCGAATGTGCCGACGTCAGAGGACTGGTAACCGACTGCAGCGCGCCAGTCGCCGAAGCTGTAAGAAACGTTTGCACCCAAACGGTTAGTGGCCGTCGCACCGTTACGCTCGGAGTACGAAATGTGACCAGAGAAGGCGCCGCTGGAGTACATCACTTCCACACCGTTCACGCCTGCACCACCGGACGAATATGCATCCCAGTTAAAGTATTCGCCGTTCACGTTACCCACGTGGCTGACGAAGCCTGCACCGTCAACACCGGTACCAGCAGTACGGGTTTCGAGGTACATGCCCGGCATGCCTTCATACGCACCAATGATGTTACCAACCATCACGGTGAGGCCTTCGTAGGACACGGAGAAGCGTGCACCGTTGAACGCGCCAGCGTTCGGAGTGTTGTCACGGCTTTCAGCCTGTGCGCGATACCGTGCACCGAACGCGACGCCACCGTCGGTTTCTGCCGACATGTCGAACTGCAGACGCAGACGGCTGGTGATTGTGGTTTTGCTGATGTTGTTTGTTGCACGGCTGTTGCCGTCGTTGTAGTCCAAGCCAAAACGGCCATAGCCGCTAATGCGGACATCTGCGGCAGCCATGGAGCCCACT
Organism: Marinibacterium sp.; assembly: GCA_017643305.1. Lineage (GTDB taxonomy): Bacteria > Pseudomonadota > Alphaproteobacteria > Rhodobacterales > Rhodobacteraceae > HXMU1420-2. The sequence goes on from JAEPNQ010000003.1 coordinate 20,455, forward strand.
GCGACCAGGGCCGTTGCCGCGAAGAGAACCTTTTTCATAGTTTTTCCCTCGGTTTCAATTCATACGCCCAAACCGGTGAATCCGGTATGGGTATGACTCGGGTGTCGCCTTTTCGAGCGGTAATTGGCAAGAGGCCGATCTTTTCGCATGTCAAAGTGGTAACGGATGGTGCAGCTATGCCACAGTCTTACCGCATGCCGTGAAAGCCCGGCAAAACCTGACCTGAGCTTCGATAGGTTATCGCTTTCCTTTGGCCACAGTCTTTGACGCGTAACATTTTTACGCTCGTTTATAACACTTGCCCCGCCAGAGCGGCTTCGGTAGGAAAATTCAACAAGTCCGAGCAGGAAGCGGAAATGGCACTCCAAAAGTTGTCGAAAATCACTGTAGTTCTCTCTTTGGCTGTTGGCCTCGCGGCCTGCGGACCTCGAAGCGTAGATACGACAAGTGCTACAATATCCTCTGACGCCCCCCCGGGTGGACCGGTGCAAGGGCGCGAAACAGCAGGCTTTAACTATGAACGCTCATCCATCTGGGATGTGTTCGGCCCGAATCGTACGGAACAGACGGTACAAGTAAACCGCTACCTTTGGACCGCGACCCTGGATGTGTTGAGCTTCCTGCCGGTTCAATCGGTTGATCCTTTCACCGGTGTGATCATCACGGGCTATGGAACGCCCCCTGGCGGCGGGCGGGCTTACCGCGCGACGGTCCACATAACGGATCCTGCGTTGGATGCCCGCAGCCTCAAGGTTTCGCTGCAATCCAAAGGCGGCGCAGTCAGCGGCTCCACAGCCCGCGCTGTAGAGGATGCCATTCTAACCCGGGCCCGTCAGATACGCGACAGGGACAGCAACCTGTAGAAACCCGGACAAATCCGCTCTATGACCACGCCGGGCCTATCGCCCGGCGTTTTTTATGCAAAGGACATACAAATGTCGCGTTACTCCGCGAACGAGATCGAAGCCAAGTGGCAAGAGGCATGGAAAAAGGCCGGGATATTTGAAGCCCAGCGCAGCGCCGACAAACCGAAATACTACGTGCTGGAGATGTTTCCTTACCCGTCGGGCCGCATTCACATGGGTCATGTGCGCAACTACACGATGGGTGACGTGATCGCGCGGCATAAGTTGGCGACCGGGCATAATGTGCTGCATCCGATGGGCTGGGACGCGTTTGGCATGCCCGCTGAAAATGCTGCCATGGCCAGCGGCGGACACCCAAAGGATTGGACCTACGGCAACATCGCTACGATGAAAGACCAGATGCAGCCGCTGGGCCTGTCCATCGACTGGTCGCGCGAATTTGCCACTTGTGACCCCGAATATTACGGCCAGCAGCAGGCGTTGTTCCTCGACATGCTCGACGCTGACCTCGTCTATCGCAAGAACGCCGTGGTCAACTGGGACCCGGTCGACATGACCGTGCTGGCCAACGAGCAAGTAATTGACGGCAAAGGCTGGCGGTCGGGCGCGGATGTGGAGCGTCGCGAACTGACACAGTGGTTCTTCAATATCTCCGGCATGGCCGAAGAACTGCTCGACGCGATTGACGGGCTCGACAACTGGCCCGCTAAGGTAAAGCTGATGCAGGCCAACTGGATCGGGAAAAGTCGCGGTCTGCAGTTCAGCTTTGAACGCAACGATGGGGGTGAGATCGAGGTGTATACCACCCGCCCCGATACGCTGATGGGCGCTTCGTTTGTCGGCATTTCGCCGGACCACCAGATTGCCAAGGCGATGGAGGCGAAAAACCCCGAGATCGCGGATTTTGTGGCGCGCTGCCGCACGGGCGGAACTACAGAAGAGGCGATCGAAAAGGCCGAAAAGTTGGGTTACGACACCGGGCTTCGGGTCAAGCATCCACTGGATCCAAATTGGGAACTGCCCGTCTGGATCGCAAATTTCATCCTGATGGATTACGGTACCGGCGCGATTTTCGGCTGCCCGGCCCATGACCAGCGCGATCTGGATTTCTGCCGCAAATATGACCTGCCGGTGATCGACACCTTCTTTGCTCTCGACAACGCAACGCCAGTCGACACAGAGGCTTTTGTGCCTCCCAAGACGGAGAAAGTGAAATGGGTCAACCATTTCACCGGTATCGACGTGGCCACGGGGCAGGAAGGCATCGATGCTACGATTGATTTCGCCGAAGCGCAGGGCTGGGGCAAGGGCGTGACCAACTTCCGGCTGCGCGACTGGGGGCTTAGCCGACAGCGGTATTGGGGCTGCCCGATTCCGGTTGTGCATTGCGACGATTGCGGTGTGGTCCCGGAGAAGAAAGAAAACCTACCCGTCCGCCTGCCTGATGACGTGAGCTTTGACATTCCCGGCAATCCGCTGGACCGGCACCCGACATGGCGCGATGTGCCCTGCCCGAAATGCGGCAAACCGGCCAAGCGCGAAACCGACACGATGGATACGTTTGTCGATTCGTCGTGGTATTTCGCTCGGTTCACCGCGCCGCGGGCTGAAACCCCGACCGAAATGGCTGATGCGGAATACTGGATGAACGTGGACCAGTATATCGGTGGGATCGAACATGCGATTCTCCACCTTCTCTATTCCCGGTTCTTCGCTCGCGCGATGAACATCACCAACCACTTGCCTGCCTCTGCTCGCGAGCCGTTTGATGCGCTGTTCACCCAAGGCATGGTGACCCACGCGATCTTCCAGACCATCGGGGACAATGCCCGCCCGGTCTATCACTACCCAGAAGATGTGGATCTGCGCGATGGCAGCGGCTTCCTCGAGGATGGTACGGAGGTAGAGATCATCCCATCGGCGAAAATGTCCAAGTCAAAGAACAACGTGGTCGATCCGCTGAATATCATCTCGGCATATGGCGCAGACACAGCGCGCTGGTTCGTGCTGTCCGATTCGCCCCCAGAGCGCGATGTGGAATGGACCGCCTCTGGCGCTGAAGCCGCGCATAAACACCTGAGCCGTGTTTACCGGATTGCTGCAGAAGCGCTGGCTGCGGATTCCACAGGCGCATCTGATGCAGACACTAAGCTGCTGCGGGAAATGCACAAGACCATTCACGAAGTGTCCGGCGGTGTCGAATCATTTGGCTTCAACGCTGCAATTGCCAAGCTCTACGCCTTTACCAACACCATGTCGAAATCGGCTGCAGGCGGTGATGCCAAGCGCGTGGCGGTCAAGACGCTGGCACAGCTCATGGCGCCAATGACCCCGCATCTGAGCGAAGAAATCTGGTCCATGCTGGGCGAAGACGGGCTGGTCGCCATGGCCCCGTGGCCAAAGGCCGACCCGGCCATGCTGGTCGAAGACACCATCACCCTGCCGGTGCAGGTGAACGGCAAGCGGCGCGCGGAAATCAACGTAGGCAAGGATCTGTCCAAGGATGAGGTTGAAAAAATCGCGCTGGCGGAAGAGGCTGTTCAAAGAGCGTTGAACGGTGCTCAGCCCAAGAAAGTCATCGTTGTGCCGGGGCGAATTGTGAATGTGGTTGTCTGACCGGAGAAACCTGTTGATCGGCTCTGTCGCCCTGCTGTTGGCAGGCGCGTGTGGGTTTACCCCGGTCTATGGGCCAAACGGGATCGGCACCGCATTGAATGGCAAGGTGAACGTGGCCGAACCAACGGACCGTGACACATACCTGCTGGTGCAGGAACTGGAGCAGCGGTTTGGGCAGCCCGTTTCTTCGGAATACGACCTGACACTGGCCCTGCTGACCGTTACTGAAGGTGAGGCGGTTACTGCATCGGGCGACATCACCCGTTTCAGCCTCGTGGGAGAGGTTGAATATGCCCTGACTCACCGAACCAGCCAGACCCGCGTGTCGCAAGGTGTCGTACGCAACTTCACCGGTTATTCCGCCACCGGGTCCACCGTGGAAACGTTGGCTTCGGAAAGGGACGCGCAGGAACGCTTGATGATCATCATCGCGGATCAGATTGTGGCCCAGATCTATGCGACAGCGGAGCTGGTGGAGTGAAGCTGAGCCCCCGCGAGGCCCCCGGCTATTTCGCCAAGCCTGACCCACGCAAATCCGGGCTGCTAATTTTCGGACAGGACCCCATGCGCGTGGCGCTGCGCCGCCAACAGGTGATCGCCGCATTACTGGGACCAGCGGCAGCAGAAGAAATGCGCCTGACGCGGTTGGCCGGGTCCGAGGTGCGGTCTGACCCCGCATTAGTTCTGGATGCGATCAAGGCAGCCGGGTTCTTTCCCGGTCACCGCGCCGTTTTTGTCGAAGACGCCACTGACGCCTGCGGGCCTGCCATCCTATCAGTGCTGGAAAACTGGCAGGACGGTGATGCAACATTGATTGTGACCGCCGGAGCGCTCAAAGCATCCTCCAAGCTGCGTAAAGGGTTCGAAGCGCACCCCAATGCTTTTGCAGCTGCCATTTATGATGACCCACCATCGCGGGCAGAGATCGAAGCACAGCTGAAATCCGCTGGGCTTGCCGCGGTTTCGCCCGACGCACAAAGCTTGCTGTCGGCCTATGCCGCGCAGCTTGGGCCAGGCGATTTCAGCAAGCTTGTGGAAAAAATTGGGCTCTACAAGCTTGGCGATGCAGCACCGCTCAGCCTCAAAGACGTCGAAGCCTGCGCTCCGCAATCGGTTGAGGCGGATCTGGATGATATCCTGAACATCGTCGCTGAAGCCCGCAGTGGAGAAATCGGCCCAACCCTGCGCCGGTTGCAGGCACAGGGCACAAATGCTGTCAGCCTATGCATCGGGGCTACGCGACATTTCCGTACACTCTATGCCGCGGCATCCGATCCAAAGGGCGCGGCCGCCGGGGTTGGCAAGTTACGCCCACCGGTCTTTGGCCCGCGGCGGGACCGAATTGTCCGGCAGGCCTCCACCTGGGGGCCGGTCAAGCTCGAAGCCGCGCTGACGCTGCTGACGGATACGGACCTGCAATTGCGCTCCACCGGGCAGACCGCACCGGCCATGGCGCTGGTCGAACGCGCGCTGATCCGGCTGGCCATGCTGGGCAAACCGCGATGACCGTCTTTGACACCCGCGCGCAGCGCGTCACATTTCTGCCTGACTGAAACCGAGGAAAACCAATCATGTACAAAGTTTATGGCGTATTGCGCAGCCGCGGGTTCCGCGTGATGTGGGCCCTGGAGGAACTGGGACAGCCATATGAAATGATCGAGGCCGGGCCGCACAGCGAGGCCATCTACGCCGTCAACGCCTCGGGAAAGATCCCGGCGCTTGAGGTCGACGGAGCCATCCTGACCGATTCCACCGCCATCATGACCTATCTGGCCGACAATCACTCTGGCCTTGCCGCGCCTGCCGGAACGCTGGAACGGGCGAAACAGGATGCCATGACCCAATGGGCGCTGGACGAGGTCGACAGCGTTCTGTGGTCAGCGACCAAACACATGGCCGTTCTCCCCGAGGACCGTCGGGTTCCGGACGTGGTCGAGAGCTGCAAATGGGAGTTTACCAACAGCATCGAACGGCTCGCCAAGGACTTCAAGGGCCCGTTACTGACCGGCGAAAACTTTGCCATCGCCGACATCATCTTTGTGCACTGCCTCGGCTGGGCCAGATCCATAGGCATTTCCGACCTGCCCGATAACCTGCGCGCTTATGCGCGCGAAGTGCGCGCGCGTCCTGCGTTTCAGGCCGTCATGGCCCACGCTGAATGATTTCAGACCGGGTGTGCAGCCGCGGCTCGACCCGCCCAGCGCCCAGTCGCTAGGCAAGCCGTCAGGAGGTATCCACCAGTCGGCGCCTCCCAATCCAGCATTTCCCCGGCACAGAAAACGCCCGGCCTGACGCGCAGCGTCAGGTCATCGGTCAATGCTGACCAGGGAACGCCGCCAGCGGTTGAAATGGCTTCATCCATCGGGGCAAGACCGCTGTATCGCATGGGCAGCGCCTTGATGACCTTGGCCAGCGCCGCCGAATTGCTTGGCAGCGGCCGCGCCATTTCCTGCAAAATTGAGGCTTTGACACCAGAAAGCCCAAGCGCCTTGCGCAAGTAATTGGTCAGGCTGGCCTTACCGCGCGGACGCGAAAGGCGTTTTTCAACCTCTCCAGCGGTCAGATCCGGTAACAAATCTACCATCAGGGCCGCACCGCTCCGCAGTGCCGGGGTCAGCGGATACACCCCGCCGCCCTCCAACCCCCTCGCAGACAGAATTGCCTCCCCACGGCTGACGATCCCGCCTGCCGAAAACGCGATGCCTTTCAGAGGAGCGCCAAACCACCGTGCCATGTGATCTGACCAATCGACCCGCAACGCTGCATTTGCAGGCTCAAATGCGGCCAACTCCACCCCAGCTTGTTCCAGATGTGCCGTCCATGTGCCGTCCGATCCCAAGCGCGCCCAGCTGGCTCCACCCAGCGCCAGCACCGTGACATCAGCCGCAACCGTCTGACGCCCTGTCGGCGTTGTGAAACTCAAGCTTTGTCCCTGCCAGCCCTCCCATCGCCAGCGGGTTTCCACCTGAACGCCGCTCGTCGCCAAACGCGCCAACCACGCCCGCAACAAAGGGGAGCCTTTCATGACCTTCGGAAACACGCGCCCCGTGCTGCCGGTGAACAAGTCCTGCCCCAGCCCACGCGCCCAGTCCTGCATATGTTCCGGACCAAACGCTGCAATCATCGGGGCCAGCCAATCCGCAGCCTCACCATAAGCCGAAAGAAACGCGTCCAACGGTTCGTCCTTGGTAAGGTTCAGCCCGGATTTACCAGCCATCAGCAGCTTGCGCGCAACCGACGGCTTGGCATCAAACACGCACACGTCGCAGCCAGCCGCTGACAGCTCCTCCGCTGCCATCAGCCCCGCTGGTCCAGCCCCGATCACCGCTGCTGTCTTGCGTTCCGCACCGATTGCCGTTCTCCTTTGCGTAACCGTCCCAACATGACCCGGCCCCATGCCCAACCCAATCTGTCCACTCTGTGACCGTCCGATTCCCGAAGGCGCCAAGCAGAGCCTGCATCATCTGACACCCAAGCTGAAAGGCGGCAAGGGCGGACCGACGGTTCTGCTTCATCACATCTGCCACAAGGAAATCCACGCCCGCCTAACCGAAGCTGAACTGGCTCGCAGCTACAACACGGTCGAAGCGCTGCGGGCAGAACCGGGGCTGGCCAAGTTCATCGCATGGGTACGCAAGCGCCCACCAGAATTTTTGTCCAAGACCGTCGGGGGGCGGCGCAAACGCTGAGCTGTCACGCCCAGTTCAGCACCACCTTACCGCTTTGTCCCGACCGCATGGCCGCGAAGCCTTCGGCAAAGTCAGCGACAGGGAAGCGGTGCGTGATAACATCGGCGACGTTCAGCCCGTTCTGTAACATCGCGATCATCTTGTACCAGGTTTCAAAGATTTCCCGGCCATAGACGCCCTTGATCGTGATGGCCTTGAAAACAATTCGACTCCAATCCACCGGAGATTTGCCCGGCGGAACACCCAGCAAGGCAACGCGCCCGCCCATGACCAGTGCTTCGATCATCTGGTCCAGCGCCTGCTGGTTGCCGGACATTTCCAATCCCACGTCAAACCCTTCGGTCATTCGAAGCTGGCCCATCACCTCGCGCAGGTCCTGTTGAGCTACGTTGACCGGCGTCACATCCGCCACCCGCGCCGCCAAGTCCAGTCGCGCGGGGTTTATGTCGGTGATGACCACGTGCCGCGCGCCCACATGGCGGGCAACAGCGGCAGCCATAATACCGATGGGACCCGCACCGGTAATCAACACGTCTTCGCCGACCAGATCAAAGCTGAGCGCCGTATGTACCGCGTTGCCCAACGGATCAAGAATTGCGCCGATGTCGTCGGGCACATCATCGGGCAGTGTGACAACATTGAAGGCTGGTAGGCGGAGGTATTCGGCAAAAGCGCCTTGTTCGTTCACCCCGATGCCGCGCGTTTCGGGATCCAGGTGAAATTTGCCCGCACGGCTTTGGCGGGAATGGTGGCCGATCAGGTGACCTTCGCCAGAACAGCGCTGGCCAATCTGCAAGTCGGTCACATTGCGACCAAGCTCTACGATCTCACCTGCAAATTCATGGCCGGTGATCAGAGGCGCAGGAACCGTGCGCTGCGCCCAATCATCCCATTCCCAGATGTGGATGTCGGTGCCGCAGATCCCGGTCTTGTTCACGCGGATCAGCACATCATCCGGACCGATTTCCGGTACCGGCGCATCGACCATCCACAGTCCTTGTTCGGGGTGCGATTTTTCCAGCGCCTTCATTGTGTTAAGCATCAGATCACCCCCACAGCACGACCGACATTTTCGAAGGCGGCCAGCGCACGGTCCAATTCGTCAAACGTGAGCGCCGGGTTCATCTGGGTACGGATCCGGGCTTGCCCCTTGGGGACCACCGGGAAGAAAAAGCCGCTGACATAGACGCCTTCGTCAAACAGGCGGTTTGCCATGTCTTGCGCCAGCCGGGCATCGCCCAGCATGACCGGGATAATGGGGTGTTCGCCAGGCAGCAGGTTGAACCCCAGACGTTCCAATCCAGCGCGCCAATATTTCGCGTTTTCAAAGAGTTGTGTGCGTAGATCTATGCCTTCTTCGACCAGCCGGATTGCCTCAATCCCAGCGGCGGCGATGGCGGGCGGAAGGGAATTGGAAAACAGGTAGGGCCGCGCGCGTTGACGCAGCAGGTCGACAACAGGTTGCGGCCCGGCGATGTAGCCGCCTATGGCACCACCCAGCGCCTTGCCCAATGTGCCGGTCAGGATGTCGACCTGTACACCGTAATGATCCGGCGTGCCTGCCCCGCGCGGGCCCATGAAGCCGGTGGCGTGGCAGTCGTCAACCATGGTGATGGCATCGTAAGTCTGCGCAAGCCTTACGATTTCGGGCAGATTGGCGAGGTATCCGTCCATCGAAAACACGCCATCTGTAGCAATCATGATATGCCGCGCGCCTGCTTCGCGGGCTTCTTTCAGCTTCGCTTTGAGATCGCCCATATTATTGTTTTCATAGCGATATCTCTGCGCCTTGGAGAGCCGAATTCCGTCGATAATCGATGCATGGTTCAAGCTGTCAGAAATTACAGCATCTTCGGGGCCCAGGAGCGGTTCGAACAGTCCGCCATTCGCGTCGAAACAGGCCGCGAAAAGGATGGCGTCGTCCATCTTGAGAAACTGCGCCAGCCGCGTTTCCAGTTCACGGTGAATATCCTGCGTTCCACAGATAAACCGTACGCTGGCCATCCCGAAGCCTTTGGGATCAAGAGCATTTTTTGCGGCCCCAATCAGGTCGGGGTGATCGGCCAGCCCAAGGTAGTTGTTGGCGCAAAGGTTGATGACTTGTCGGTCGTCTAACGTGATTTCACCCCCCTGCGGAGAGGTGATGAGCCGTTCACGTTTATAAAGCCCGTCCGCATCGATCTGGCGGAGGGTTTCGGACAGCTGGTTCAGAAATTGCTGTGACATGGCCGGCTCCCTTTAGGTGTAGGCTTTCTGTTATACAAGAATTTTATCCGCAATACTGGATTTTTAGGTACTGGGCAGTTTCTCAGCCCCCTCCCGACAAAACGCACGGAAAAATCAGGCGTTCTTAACCGTCAGGAAGGCTCGCGCACGACTTTCGAGCGCAGTGATGCAATGCGCCACATCCGCTGCATAGCGGGCGGTGCCACCTTCTTCTATCACAGCTATTGCGCTGCCAGAGCGCACCTCAATCCGGCCCGAGATCACGATCAGTTGCTCCCGTGTGCCGGCGCGGTGCGGTTGACTATCCAGACGACCGCCCGCTTCGAACCTAATTTCGTAGAGCTCATGCTGGCCCACTTCTTCCGGGGGCGACAGGATACGGATGCGGCATCCCGCGTCACGATTTTCGATAGTAGGCAAGTCTTTTGCATTCAGCACATCGATGCGGTCGCCACCGGTTTCGCCATCCAGCAGACCGGCGAAATCCACCTGCAAGGCACGGGTCAGGTTCCACAGCGTCGCAATGGTTGGGGAGCTTTCGCCGCGCTCGATCTGGCTGACCATGGAACGGGACACGCCAGAAAGTTTGGCCACTGCTTCGAGCGAGAGGCCCTGCGCACGACGCGCCTCTTTCAGGCGAGCAGGAAGCTTGGACAGGATATCGTCTGTGTTTTCCGTCATGACGGATATGACAACGTATCTGGCAGGGGAAAGTCAACCAGTCTTGGGGGACCGAGCGTCATCCGGTAGCCGCGCTGTTTGCACCATCTGGCACAATCCCGACCATGCAGGCATATTGCGCGGGAAAACCAGAGGAGTCTCCCCATGTCCGATATCGTCCTTCTCGACGGTGCCCGTACTGCCATCGGCACCTTCGGCGGTGCCCTGGCCAGCACGGCCCCCATTGACCTTGCCACCGTTGCGGCCGAATCCGCGATGGAACGATCTGGGGTGGAACCCGGCCAAATCGGAAATGTCGTATTTGGGCACGTGATCAATACTGAACCGCGCGACATGTACCTGTCGCGGGTTGCCGCGATGCAGGCCGGCATTCCCGAAGGCACCCCGGCGATGAACGTGAACCGACTGTGCGGGTCAGGCGCGCAGGCCATCGTATCGGCGGTACAATCATTGATGCTCGGCGATGCTGATTTTGCTCTGGCCGGTGGGGCAGAAAGCATGTCGCGCAGCCCATTCATCATGCCGGCCGCACGGTGGGGTCAGAAGATGGGCGATGTCAAATCGCTGGACATGATGTTTGGCGCGCTGAACTGCCCGTTCGGCACCGGTCACATGGGTGTAACGGCAGAAAATGTCGCCAAGGAACACCAGATCACCCGCGAAGATCAGGATACCTTTGCGCTGACCAGCCAGGACCGCGCCGCGGCAGCAGTTTCCGATGGCCGGTTCGACAGCCAGATCACCGCGGTGCAGGTGAAAGTCAAACGTGACATGGTCGACTTTGTCACCGATGAGCACCCGAAGGCCACCTCAATGGAGGCGCTGGCCGGGCTGCGCGCGGTGTTCCAGAAGGACGGCACCGTGACTGCAGGCAACGCCAGCGGTATCAATGACGGCGCCGCAGCGCTGATCTTTGCCCGCGCTGAGGCGGCTGAGGCCGCCGGGCTGAAGCCGAAGGCGCGCGTGCTGGGCTATGCCCATGCCGGTGTGCGGCCGGAGGTCATGGGTGTTGGCCCGATCCCCGCAGTGCGTAACCTGATGGCCAAGACCGGCCTGACGGCAGAAGATTTCGACGTTGTGGAATCGAACGAAGCCTTTGCAGCGCAAGCCATTGCGGTGAACCGTAAGCTGGGTCTGGATCCGGCCAAGGTCAACCCGAATGGCGGCGCGATTGCACTGGGCCACCCGGTGGGTGCTACCGGTGCGATCATCACAGTCAAGGCACTGTATGAACTGGAGCGCGTCGGCGGGTCCAAAGCGCTGATCACCATGTGCATCGGCGGCGGTCAGGGTATCGCGCTGGCTATCGAACGGCTGTAACGCGGTGCAGTTCCACCTGAACGGTTTTCGCCCGGGTGATCCTTCGGTATCGGACCCGTTGGATCACGCGGCGCGAGGCCCGAACCTGCCGGACACGACCGATGTACTGATCGTCGGGTGCGGTCCCGCGGGGTTGACGCTGGCGGCGCAGATGTCCGCTTTTGAAGACATTCAGACCGTCATTGTCGATCAGAAGCCGGGACCGTTACAGTTGGGACAGGCCGATGGCGTTGCCGTTCGGTCGATGGAAATGTTCCAGGCGTTCGGGTTCGCTGATCGCCTGATGAAAGAAGCCTATTGGGTGAACGAAGTCACTTTCTGGAAACCATCGCTCAATGATCCTCGCGTCATCACACGCACAGGTCGGGCGCAGGATACCGAAGACGGGTTGTCCGAATTTCCACATGTTATTCTGAACCAGGCGCGGGTGCATGATTTCTACCTCGACGTCATGCGCCGGTCGGCATCGCGGGCGGAGCCATATTACAGCCGCCAACTGACCGAGCTGACCACCAACTGGGCAGCGGAGTATCCGGTTTGTGCCACTTTCACAAATCTGGACACGGGGCAGACGGAAACTATCCGCGCAAAATATGCAGTGGGATGTGACGGGGCCCGTAGCGCCGTGCGGCAGGCCATTGGCCAGAGGCTGGAGGGTGACAGTGACAATGTCGCCTGGGGCGTGATGGATGTGTTGGCGGTGACGGATTTCCCCGACATCCGATTCAAATCGCTGATCCAGTCCGAGACAGAAGGCAGCATCGTTCTGATCCCGCGAGAAGGTGGGTATCTGGCGCGGTTCTACATCGAGATGGACAAGCTGCGCCGGGATGAACGGGTGTCGCACCGCAACATCACGGTGGACCAGTTGATCGAGGCGGCCAACCGGATTTTGCACCCATATGTGCTAGAGGTGAAAGAGGCGGCCTGGTGGTCGGTTTACGAGATCGGCCAGCGACTGTGCCCCAAGTTTGACAATGGCACGCCTGAACAATTGCCCAACGTGTTCATCGCTGGAGATGCCTGCCACACGCATAGCCCCAAGGCCGGGCAAGGCATGAACGTATCCATGCGCGACAGCTTTAACCTCGGTTGGAAGCTGGCAGGTGTCCTGCGCGGGCAGTATCCACGCGATCTGCTGCTTACCTATTCAGCAGAACGGCAGGCCGTGGCGCAGATGCTGATTGATTTTGACCGGGAATGGGCGCGGGTGATTGCCGGGAAGGCCGACGTGGCCGACGGCACGTTCGACGACTATTTCGTGCGCCACCTGCGGTATACCGCCGGAACCACGATCCAATATACGCCATCGCGGCTGACGGATGACGACACGCATCAAGCGCTGGCCGCCGGGTACCAGATTGGCACGCGGTTCCATTCCGCACCGGTGGTAAGGGCGGCGGATGCCCGGCGGATGGAACTGGGCCATGTTGCGCAGGCTGATGGACGCTGGCGGCTTTATGCGTTTGGCGGGGAAGGCGACACTGGTGCGCCGGGCACGCCAATGGCTGCATTATGTGACTGGCTGATGCAGGACCCCGGCTCCCCAATCGTTCAATATGGCGCACCGGGGGCGGATCCCGATGCGCTGATCGATCTGCGCGCAGTCTTTCGGCAGGGGCATGCGGAACTGGACACGAGCCAATTGCCTGCGCTTTTGATCCCAGCCAAGGGCAAACTGGGTCTGCGGGATTATGAAAAGGTATTCTGCCCCGATCACACGGCGGACGAGACCATCTTCGACCTGCGGGGTATCACGCCCTCTGGCTGCATGGTGCTTGTGCGTCCGGACCAGCACATTGCGATGTTGGCGCCTCTGGAGGGCACCGCACGGCTGGGCGCGTTTTTCGACGGGATCATGCAGGTGCGGGGCTGAGGCTTATTCAGCCTTCAGCCGGTCTGCGCGGCGGGCCAGCTTGGAGGCGAGGTTCATGCCGACGCCGGGACGCGACCACGGGCAGACCGCGATACAGATGGCGCAGCCATTGGTCTGGTTGAAGAACGGCAGGCATTTTTCAAAGTCGACATACCATTTTTCCACGCCCCGAACGGTTTGCTTCCGAGGTGAAAGCGCTTCAGGCGGGCAGGCGTCTTCGCAGACCCGGCAGCTGGCGCAGAAATTGTCGATGCCAAATTCGCGGGGGGCGGTCGTGGGCAGCGGCGCATCAGTCAGCACAGCGGACAGGCGGAAGGACGCACCCATTTCAGGGTTTATGATCGACCCGTGCTTGCCCAATTCGCCAAACCCACAGGCCAGCGCTGCCGGGATAAGGGCCAGCGCGCCGGTCATCGGGCCGGTCACGGGTTCAGCCTGCCAACCCTGTTCCCGGATCCACCCAGTGACGGATTTGGAGACAGCCGCCGCGCGCCCGTATTGCTGGAGGACTTCCAGCCCGGCCTGAGGCGCGGGCGCGGCTTGGATGTTTTCGTAATCGTGCTGCACGCCCAGCACCACCACCCTTGGCAGGGTGATTTCATAACCTTCGAACACCCAGTCAGGCTGCATCTCGGCAACACCAACCATTTCGCATTGGCTGGTGGTGACAAAGCGCTGAAGACCTTCAGTCCAGTCTTCGCCCGACAACGCGCTTTGGTCTGCGGCAACCTCAGGCAAAGGCGCATCGAGGATCTTCTGCCGCGCGGCGCGGTTGGCGGCAAAGGTCTCATCCCCTGCAGGCTGGCGATAGAAGTAAAGCTGCATTTGCCCGTGCGGGATATCCGCCGGATCGGGCGCCCAATAGACGATTCGTGGTCGGCGCGGGGTGTCTTCGCCTAGCCCGTTGACGGCATTGCCATCCAAGCCGGGATGCAACGCCATTTGGTCCGGGTCCGGTATAAACGGGCGATGCGGGTTCCGTTTGGCCATGGCTTAAAACTAGCAAAGCCGGTGCCGTTTGTCTGCACGCCTGTGGGTGCCTCTTGGTCAGAAGAGATATTTGATCGCCACCATCAACAGCACGGCTACGGTTCCGCCAAACAGAGCACCGCGCAGACGCTCCAGCCGTTTGCGCATCTGGCGGTCGGACTTATTATGTTCGGGCCGGTTCAGCAACTCTTCGATCAGGTTGGGCAAACGCGGCCCCAGCCGTGACAGGGTCTGGGCCGTCTGGGCCAGATCCTTGAGCACTGAGCGTGGGCCGATGGACTGGTTGATGTAGTCGGTCACAACCGGGCGGGCGACTTCCCAGATGTTGATATGCGGGTCGAGCGAGCGTGCCACGCCTTCGACCACCACCATAGTGCGCTGCAGCAGGATCAGTTCGGTCCGGGTTTCCATGCCAAAGCGTTCGGTAACCTCGAACAAATAGCTGAGCAGCCGCGCCATGGAAATCTGGGAGGCGTCCATGCCAAAAATCGGCTCCCCCACAGCGCGGAGAGCGCGAGCAAACTCATCCACGTCTCGATCGGCGGGGACGTAACCGGCTTCGAAATGCACCTCAGCCACGCGTTTGTAATCGCGCCGGATGAAGCCGAACAGGATCTGCGCATAGACGCGGCGAGTGTATTCATCGATCTGGCCCATGATCCCGAAATCATAAGCGATGATGTCCCCATTCATGGCGACCTTGAGGTTGCCCTGGTGCATGTCGGCGTGAAAGAATCCGTCGCGCAGGGCGTGCATGAGGAACAAGGTCAGCACCCGTTCGGCCAGCGCGCGGCGGTCATGTCCTGCTGCATCCAGTGCGTCGTTATCCCCTAGCGGCAAGCCATCTGCCCAGCCCAGTGTCATCACCCTGCGGGCGGAATGGGCCCATTTCAGAACGGGGACCTGGAAGCCTTCGTCTTCTGCCGTATTGTTGGCAAATTCTGAGGCGGATGCAGCTTCGACCCGCAGGTCCAGTTCGCCACGCACCACGCCGTCGAAATGCGCAATAACATCCATTGGCCGCAGACGCCGCGCGCCGGGGGCGGCCAGTTCGACGATGCGCGCAGCAAGATAGAAGGCATCGATATCTTTCTGAAAGGCGCGTTCGATGCCTGGACGCAGGACCTTGACAGCCACCTCTTCACCAGTTTCAGCCAGGGTCGCCTGATGCACCTGTGCGATGGACGCAGCAGCAATAGGATCGCTGAACTTGGAAAACAACTCAGACGTGGTCTGGCCCAATTCACTGGCAACCTCAGCGCGGGCAACCTCGACCGGGAAGGGTGGAAGTTTGTCCTGCAGCACGCGCAGTTGCTGCGCCAATTCATCGCCAACAACGTCGGGACGGGTGGACAGGACCTGGCCAAACTTGATGTAGGCCGGGCCCAAGGCAGTCAAAGCGCGGGTGGCGGGCGGCATGGACGGATCACCGCGATAGCCCAGCCATTTGAACGGCCAGCCAAGAAGCCGGGCGACTATGCGCAGGGGCCTGGGCGCGTCAAAGGCATCCAGCACCACGTTCATTGCGCCGGTGCGCTCCAACGTCGCGCCGGTGCGAACCAGACGCCAGATATTGTGCGGGCCGCGCATGGATCAGAGCTTCCAGCCAGAATGGAGCGCGGCGATGCCCATCGTAAGATTGCGGTATTTGGCGTTGCCAAACCCGGCATCGCGGATCATCGCCAGGAAGGTATCCTGATCGGGAAAGTTGCGGATGCTTTCAACAAGGTACTGATAGCTGGCACTGTCATTGGCAATCAGTTGGCCCATCCGGGGGATTACGTTGAAGCTGTAGAGGTCATAAGCTTTTTGCAGCACCGCGTTGGGCAATTGGCTGAATTCCAGCACCATCAACCGCCCACCGGGTTTCAGCACGCGGTACGCTTCGCGCAGGGCATCAGCCGGGCGGGTCACGTTCCGGATGCCAAAGCTGATCGTGTAGACATCAAAGGTATTGTCGTGGAAAGGCAGCGCCATGGCATCGCCGACAATCCAATTGAGGCTGTCGGCCATCTGTTCGGCCTCGGCCCGTTTGCGGCCCTCGACCAGCATGGGTTCGGTCAGGTCCAGCACAGTGGCATGCCCCTGCCCGGCCCGTTTCAGAAACCGAAAGGAAATGTCGCCAGTGCCGCCGGCTACGTCCAGCAAACTTTGTCCGGCACGGGGCGCCAACCAATCCATCATCGCATCCTTCCAGATGCGGTGGATCCCGACACTCATCACGTCATTCATCACATCGTATTTGGAGGCGACAGAGTTGAACACCCCCTGCACCCGGCCCGCCTTGTCTCCTTCAGGAATGGTTTCCGCCCCAAAATGGGTGACTTTGGTGGAGGTATCGGTCATGAGCTCTTGCCGTTGGATGCGTTACAGATTGTTATATGTGTCTTGCGACCACTTACAATGCGCTGCTTTGAACCAGGGGACCGGATGCCTGAACTACCCGAAGTCGAAACCGTTCGCCGGGGTCTGGCCCCTGCGATGGAGGGCGCTGTAATTGCCCAGGCCGATGTGAACCGGCCAGATTTGCGTTGGCCTTTCCCGGAGCGGATGGCGGAGCGGCTGACGGGGCGGCGCGTGGCGCAGTTGGGGCGGCGGTCAAAATACGTGCTGGCGGAGCTTGACGGGGATGAAACCCTGCTGATCCACCTTGGCATGTCTGGCCGCATGACGGTGAGCGGGGATCCGTTGGGTAAGTTCGTGCATCAACACCCGATGCCGGAAAAACACGACCATGTTGTCCTGCACATGGATAACGGCGTACGCATCACGTTCAACGACCCCCGCCGGTTCGGAGCGATGGACCTGTTCCCGACGGGTGGCGCCCACAAATTGCTGGACGGGCTGGGGCCGGAACCAATGGGCAATGCTTTCCACGACGAGTTTCTGGCAGAGCGGTTCGCCGGCAAGAACACCCCGGTCAAAGCGGCCCTGCTGGACCAGCGAATCGTTGCAGGGCTGGGCAACATTTATGTCTGCGAGGCGCTGTTTCGCGCGGGTATTTCGCCCATTCGAAAGGCTGGGCGAATTTCCGCTTCGCGCCTAACTGTCCTGACGAGGGCCATTCGCGATGTACTGCGGGATGCGATTGAAGCGGGGGGCTCTTCGCTGCGGGATTTCCGGCAGGCAGACGGGGAATTGGGCTATTTTCAACACAGTTTCGATGTCTACGGGCGCGAAGGCCAACCCTGCCACCGGGACGGATGTAACGGCGTCATAAGGCGCATAGTGCAGTCGGGGCGGTCTTCGTTCCTCTGCGGATCATGCCAAAGATAGCTTGAAAGCCGGTTCCGCCGTGGTAAGGGTTCGGTTCGAAACGGAACAGCGAGAGCAAGATCATGGCCTTTGAGACGATCATCGTCGACACAGAAGACCACGTCACACTCATTAAATTGAACCGCCCCGACGCGCTGAACGCGCTCAACACGCAGTTGCTGGGCGAACTTTGCACTGCCCTGGAAGAAGCCGAAGCCAACGAAAAGGTGCGCTGCATCGTCATCACCGGCTCGGAAAAGGCATTTGCCGCGGGCGCTGACATCAAGCAGATGTCGGAAATGACCTTTGCAGAGGTTTTCAGCATCAACCTGTTTGCTGATGCATGCGACCGGATCGATCGGATCCGTAAGCCAATCATTGCGGCGGTGTCGGGCTATGCCCTCGGCGGTGGCTGTGAATTGGCCATGACCTGCGATTTCATCATTGCATCCGACACGGCCAAGTTTGGCCAGCCAGAGATCAACTTGGGTGTCATGCCGGGAATGGGCGGCAGCCAGCGGCTGACGCGTTTTGTCGGTAAGTCCAAGGCGATGGACATGAACCTGACCGGGCGTTTCATGCCGGCGGAAGAAGCGGAACGTGCGGGGCTGGTCAGCCGGATCGTGCCAGCGAAGAAGCTGATGGAAGAAACCATGGGTGCTGCCCAGAAGATTGCCGAGAAGTCGGCAATTTCGGTTATGGCTACTAAGGAAGCCGTCAACCGCAGCTATGAGGTCACTCTGGCCGAAGGCATCCGGTTTGAACGTCGCCTGTTCCATTCGCTGTTTGCTACCGAAGACCAAAAGGAAGGTATGGCCGCCTTCCTTGAAAAGCGCGAGCCGCAATTCCGCGACAAGTAAGCAAAATCGGGAAGCCGCAAATTGGGGCTTCCCAACCATGGTGTGTTGCCGTATACGCCCGCCGATAATTGCGCGTGATGCCCGCTAGGCAGGAACACCGGTTTTGAACCCGGTCGTGGGCGATTGACGCACAACTGAACATCATTCGACCCGACGAAAGGGACAACATCATGGCAAACTCTCCGCAGTCCAAAAAACGCGCGCGTCAAAATGAAAAGCGATTCGCCGTCAACAAAGCACGTCGCTCGCGCATCCGCACCTTCCTGCGTAAGGTCGAAGAAGCCATCGCTTCAGGCGATAAAGATGCGGCATCCGCTGCTCTGCGCGCTGCGCAGCCAGAGATGATGCGCGGCGTCGCCAAGGGAGTGTTGCACAAGAACACCGCTGCCCGGAAAATGTCCCGCCTGAGCACGCGCGTCAAAGCACTGGGCTAAAAGACGACCACCTTCGCCATTTGTGAAGTGAAGCCAAGGCGTTGCTGATAGCGGCGCCTTTTCTTCTGTCTTAACAATGCTGCGGGCGCAAAAGATTCTTAGCAGCACTTGGGCCTGTCAAGTTTAGAGTTTCATTGCTGGTGGGTGCTCGAAATTGCTAGTGTATTTTTAGCGATTCACTCGCTGGGGGGACAGGCTGCACCAACGCGGTTCGATGGGCTTCGAACAGTTTAGGGCAGGTCATGAACGACCCGATGTCGGGATGCTCGGAGTGCGTCATAGCCGGTTTAGACACCGGATGTGGGCCCTGTCATTGTGATTGTGGTATGGTTTTGTGTGTAATTCGTAGGCCGGAAAGTTATGCATTGCGCGGAAGCTTTTGTGCCGCGTCTTACTGGTGGCGCATGCCTTGCAAGCACCCTCCATCGTGTGGATCACCGGCTATCTGAGCCGATCCAAAACAGGCCGTATGGCCAATAAGCGATGACGATGCGAGGCAATAAATGACCAAAGACGCGTGGAGTGAACTGAAAGCAAGACTCCGCAAGACCGTGGGCCAAAACAATTACACCCAATGGATCGATCCGATGGATCTGGACAGCATCCAGGATGGTGTGGCGGTGTTCAATGTGCCCACTAACTTTCACGGAAACTATGTCAGCCAGAATTTCGCAGACTTGGTTTTGTTCGAATTCAACAGTCTTGGTCAAACTGTGCAGCGACTGAAGTTCCATGTGCCTGCGAATTCTGCCGCGCGTCCGAGACCTGCCGCACCTGCTGTGATTGTCGATCAGGCGCCGGACAAGCCTTCTCAGATGCAGGCGGCACCGCTGGATTCGCGTTTCACGTTTGATACCTTTGTGGTGGGCAAGCCCAACGAATTAGCGCATGCCGCCGCGCGCCGCGTGTCCGAAGGCGGACCAGTCACGTTCAACCCGTTGGTTCTTTATGGCGGCGTCGGGTTGGGTAAGACGCACCTGATGCATGCCATCGCATGGGAACTGAAAGCGCGTCGCCCAGATCTGCACGTGCTATACCTGTCAGCAGAACAGTTCATGTACCGGTTTGTTCAGGCGCTTAGCGAACGGAAGATGATGGATTTCAAATTCCTGTTCCGGGCAGTCGATGTGCTGATGGTGGATGACGTCCAGTTCATCGCGGGCAAGGACAGCACGCAGGAAGAGTTCTTCCATACGTTCAATGCGCTAGTGGATCAGAACAAACAAATCATCATTTCCGCCGACCGCGCACCAGGTGAGATCAAGGATCTGGAAGAGCGGGTGAAATCGCGTCTGCAATGTGGTCTGGTCGTGGACTTGCACCCGACAAATTACGAATTGCGGCTAGGGATCTTGCAATCCAAGGTCCAGCAGTATCGGTCCACTTATCCCGATCTGGAAATCTCGGATGGGGTGCTGGAATTCCTCGCCCACCGGATTTCCACCAATGTTCGTGTTCTCGAAGGCGCGCTGACCCGTCTGTTTGCTTTTGCGTCGCTTGTCGGGCGCGAAATCGACATGGAGCTAACGCAGGATTGTCTGGCCGACGTGCTGCGCGCATCCGAGCGCAAGATCACAGTTGAGGAAATCCAACGCAAGGTGTCGGATTACTATAACATCCGTCTGAGCGACATCATCGGTCCAAAGCGTCTTCGTGCTTATGCGCGCCCGCGTCAGGTCGCCATGTATCTGTGCAAGCTGCTGACCAGCCGGTCCCTGCCGGAAATCGGTCGGTCCTTTGGCGGACGTGATCATACGACCATCATGCATGGCGTGAAACGGATCGAAGAACTCCAACATACAGACGGGCAACTGGCCGAAGATGTGGAAATGCTGCGCCGGTCGCTGGAGGCCTGATCAGGCAACTTGCCGCGTCGGGTAATCTTTCGGGCCAGTTGATCTGGCCCGGATGCAGCCCGCGCAACATGTTGGCACAAATCAACGTTTCGAATCGTTTTTAAGCCCGGTTCGTTCTCATGCTTGACGGACCAGCCAAACCGTTGGACATATCGCCAAAATTTACTTGTGTCACAGAACCGAAGCGATACGCTGCGCTTCCCGGCGGGTACGTAGGTACGGAGGACGTTAGGTCATGAAGCTGAGCATCGAACGCGGAACGCTGCTGAAAGCTGTGTCGCAGGCACAGTCAGTTGTTGAACGGCGCAACACGATCCCGATCCTGGCCAATGTCCTGATCGAGGCCGAAGATGACACGGTGCAGTTTCGCGCGACAGATCTTGATATCGAAGTGGTCGACCGCGCCACGGCACATGTGGAGCGCGCAGGCGCCACCACGGTTGCCGCCACCACACTGCACGAAATTGTCCGCAAGCTGCCCGACGGCGCGTTGGTTACGCTGACCGCAGATAGCGCCGCAGGACGGCTGAGCGTGGAAGCCGTGCGGTCGAATTTCTCGCTGGCGACCCTGCCACGCGAAGATTTTCCGGTTATGGCCACGTCGGAATATGATACGAATTTCTCAGCTGCCGCACCGGTGCTGCGGCGTTTGTTCGACAAATCCAAATTCGCCATCTCGACAGAAGAGACCCGGTACTACCTGAACGGCGTTTACATGCACGTATCGGAAGCGGACGGTGGCAAAGTCCTGCGCTGTGTTGCGACCGATGGTCACCGGCTGGCCCGGATCGACGCCGATCTGCCACCCGAGGCCGATGGCATGCCTGGCGTGATCGTGCCCCGCAAGACGGTGGGTGAACTGCGCAAGCTGCTGGACGATGACGAAGCTCAGATCGCTGTATCGGTCAGCGAAACCAAGATCCGGTTTGCGACGCCTGAGATAACGTTGACCTCAAAGGTCATTGACGGGACCTTCCCAGACTACACACGCGTTATCCCGCAAGCCAACACCAAGCGGCTAGAAGTCGATGCCAGCGAATTCGCCCAAGCGGTTGACAGGGTGGCCACTGTTTCATCCGAACGCTCCCGCGCGGTGAAGCTGCAGTTGGAAGAAGACAAGCTGGTGCTATCCGTGAACGCGCCTGACAGCGGCGCGGCCGAAGAGGAACTGGCCGTGGCTTATGGGGATGACCGGATGGAAATTGGCTTTAACGCCAAATACCTGTTGGAGATCGCCAGCCAGGTGGACCGCGAGAACGCTGTTTTCCTGTTCAATTCTTCCGGAGATCCGACGGTGATGCGCGAAGGCAATGATCAGAGCGCGCTGTACGTCGTGATGCCCATGCGCGTGTGACGG
Source organism: Marinibacterium sp. (assembly GCA_017643305.1). Lineage (GTDB taxonomy): Bacteria > Pseudomonadota > Alphaproteobacteria > Rhodobacterales > Rhodobacteraceae > HXMU1420-2. The sequence continues at coordinate 42,481 of JAEPNQ010000003.1, forward strand.
CTTTCCTGACGTTCGACACGCCATCGTCTGTTTTTCGTCTGCGAAAGCAGGCACGCTAAGATGCCCGGTATGTATATCAGCACGCTGAGCCTACGGAACCTGCGGTCCTATCGGCGGGCGGATATTGAGGCGGACCAGCGGCCCGTGGCCATCTGGGGCCGCAATGGCGCGGGCAAGACCAACATCCTGGAAGCCGTGTCTTTGTTGTCGCCGGGTCGGGGCCTGCGCCGAGCCAGCGCGGCGGATATGGCGCGCCGCCCGGATGCGCCGGGCTGGAAGGTTGCGGCGACGCTCCACGCGCCGGACCGGCTGCATGAGATTGAAACACTGTCGGAACAGGGTGCAGCGCGCTCGGTCCGGATTGATAGCAAGACCGCCAATCAAATCGCGCTTGGACGGATCGCGCAGGTGCTGTGGTTGCTTCCGTCGATGGATCGGCTCTGGATCGAAGGAGCCGATGGGCGGCGGCGATTTCTGGACCGCATGGCGTTGAGTTTCGACGCGGGTCATGCCGAAGCAGCGTTGGCCTATGACAAGGCAATGCGAGAGCGCAACAAGCTGATCAAGGAAAACGTACGAGACACAACTTGGTACAACGCGCTGGAGGCGCAGATGGCTGAGGCCGGCGACAAGCTGCACCAGGGGCGTCTTGTGGCGCTGGATGAGGTGCGTCAGGCGCAGGAGCGGGCAGAAACTGCATTCCCAGTGGCTAATTTGGAATTGCAGCAGAGCGAAGGGGAAATGCCCGCCACCGCCGAGGATCTTCGCGAGGCGCTGGCAGAAAGCCGGTTTCGCGACATGGCTTCAGGCCGGGCGCTGGTGGGGCCGCACCGGACGGATCTGTATGGCGTTTATGCAGCCAAGGGCATTCCGGCGCGGGAGTGTTCGACGGGGGAGCAAAAGGCCCTGCTGGTGTCGCTGATCCTGGCCAATGCCCGCGCGTTGGCCGATCGCGGCGGGGCGGCGCCCCTCCTGTTGCTGGATGAGGTCGCTGCGCATCTGGATGCGCATCGCCGCACGGCGTTGTTCGATGAGATCTGCGCGTTGGGGTCACAGGCGTGGATGACAGGCACAGGACCGGAGCTGTTTGCCGAATTTGGCGACCGTGCCTCTACCCTGGTGGTGAGTGAGACGGATGGGATATCGGAGGTGGCCCGTGCATAGGCGCGGCCCGGATGTGGGGCGACGGGCGTGACGGTGTCTGCGGCTGACCTGGCGCTCTATGCCGTCGGGCTGTTTATCCTGTTCATTACGCCCGGACCGGTCTGGGTGGCCGTTATTGCACGCGCTTTGGCTTATGGCATGCGCGGGGTGTGGCCGCTGGGGCTGGGCGTGGCGTTGGGGGATGTGATCTGGTCGCTGGTGGCGATTTTCGGGGTCACGGCGTTGGTGGCGATATATGCCGACCTTCTGATTGTCCTGAAATGGGCCGCCGTAGCGATCCTGACGGTCATGGGGCTGAGCCTGATACGGTTTGCGTCCACCGACATCACCGCCGCGACCGGGCTGGGGAAACCCGGCATCTGGCCGGGGTTTGCCGCCGGGCTGTTCGCGGTCACCGCCAACCCCAAGGCCAGCCTGTTCTACATGGGGTTCCTGCCCGGGTTTTTCGACTTTGCAAACATCACCCCGCTGGACGTTCTAGCGATCTGTGTGGCGTCCTTTTTCGTGCCTTTGCTGGGCAACCTGACACTGGGTTTGTTCGTAGAACGGATCCGCCGTTTTCTGAATTCTCCCACTGCCATACGCCGCACAAACATCGGGGCGGGCGTGGCGTTGATCCTGGTGGGTGGGATCATTGCGCTAACCTGACGGGACAGCGTTGAAATCCTGTGGGATTGCGTGACAACGACCTCAATATCTTGTATAGATCGGCCAAAAGAACAAAGGCGAACTGAATGTCCGAAACCACACCGATGCCCGAAGAATACGGCGCGGATTCCATTAAAGTTCTCAAGGGTTTGGAAGCAGTCCGGAAACGGCCAGGCATGTATATCGGCGACACCGACGATGGGTCGGGTCTGCACCATATGGTGTATGAGGTTGTCGATAACGGAATTGACGAGGCTTTGGCCGGGCACGCGGACGCCGTGACGGTGACTTTGCACGCCGACAGCAGCGTTTCCGTGTCCGATAACGGACGCGGTATTCCCGTGGGCATTCACGAGGAAGAAGGCGTGTCCGCGGCAGAGGTTATAATGACCCAGCTGCATGCGGGCGGTAAGTTTGACAGTAACTCCTACAAGGTGTCGGGCGGTCTGCACGGTGTGGGCGTGTCAGTGGTTAACGCACTGTCTGTGTGGCTGGAGCTGCGCATCTGGCGGGACGGCAAGGAGCACTACGCACGCTTCGAAAACGGGGAGACCGCCGAGCATCTGCGAGTGGTTGGCGAAGCGAATGGCAAGACCGGGACCGAGGTGCGGTTCTTGGCGTCGACAGAGACGTTTTCTAACCTCGATTATTCCTTCGAGGTGCTGGAACGGCGTCTGCGCGAGCTGGCGTTCCTGAATTCCGGTGTGCGGATTATCCTGATCGACGAACGCCCCGCCGAATCGCTGCGGTCAGAACTGTTTTACGAAGGCGGCGTGCGGGAGTTTGTGCGCTATCTGGACCGCAGCAAGACCGCCGTGATGACCGAGCCAGTGTTCATGACGGGGGAACGTGACGGGATCGGCGTGGAAATCGCGATGTGGTGGAATGACAGCTACCATGAGACCGTGCTGCCGTTTACCAACAACATCCCACAGCGCGATGGCGGCACGCATTTGGCGGGCTTCCGGGGCGCGCTGACGCGGACCATCAACAACTATGCCCAGACCAGCGGGATCGCGAAGAAGGAAAAGGTGAACTTCACCGGCGACGATGCGCGCGAAGGGCTGACTGCTGTCTTGTCCGTGAAAGTGCCGGACCCAAAATTTTCCAGCCAGACCAAAGACAAGCTGGTGTCGTCCGAAGTGCGCCCGGCGGTTGAAAGCCTGATGAACGAAAAGCTGGCGGAATGGTTCGAGGAAAACCCGAACGAAGCCAAGGCGATTGTCGGCAAGATTGTCGAGGCTGCACTGGCACGCGAAGCAGCCCGCAAGGCGCGGGAACTGACGCGACGCAAGACGGCGATGGATGTGAATTACCTCGCGGGTAAACTAAAGGACTGTTCGGAAAAGGACCCGTCCAAGTCCGAGCTGTTCCTGGTCGAAGGAAACTCTGCCGGTGGGTCGGCCCAGACCGGGCGGGACCGGATGACGATGGCTGTGCTGCCGCTGCGGGGCAAGATCCTTAACGTGGAACGTGCCCGGTTTGACCGAATGCTGTCGAGCCAGGAGATTGGCAACCTGGTGATGGCTTTGGGCACCGGGATCGGACGGGATGAATTCAACATCCGGAAGCTGCGCTATCACAAGATCATCATCATGACCGATGCTGATGTGGACGGCGCGCATATTCGCACACTGCTTCTGACATTCTTCTATCGGCAGATGCCGGCACTGATCGAAGGCGGGTACCTGTATATTGCACAGCCACCGCTCTACAAGGTCGCGCGGGGCCGGTCCGAAGTGTATCTGAAGGATCAGGCCGCGCTGGATGACTACCTGATCCAGCAGGGGATCGAAGGCGCCGTTCTGCGGCTGGGCACGGGTGAGGAGATTGTCGGGGCCGACCTGAACCGCGTTGTCACCGAAGCACGCCAGCTGAAGCGGGTACTGGATGCCTTCCCGACGCATTACCCGCGCCATATTCTGGAACAAGCCGCCATCGCCGGAGCCTTCGTTCCGGGTGCGGTGGATGCCGACCTGCAAGGCACGGCGGACAAGGTGGCCGCGCGTCTGGACCAGATCGCGCTGGAATATGAACGCGGCTGGCAGGGTCGGATCACGCAGGACAAGGGAATTCGCCTGGCGCGGATCCTGCGGGGCGTAGAAGAGGTGCGCACCCTGGATGGCCCGATGCTGCGGTCAGGTGAGGCGCGGCGCACTGGGTCTTTCACCCAGGGCCTACAGGATGTCTATGGCGTCCCAGCGGAACTGGTCCGTCGCGATAGGGCTAACGTTATCTTTGGGCCGCTGGATTTGCTCAAGGCCATTCTGGAAGAAGGCGAAAAGGGGCTGACGCTGCAGCGCTACAAGGGTCTGGGCGAAATGAACCCCGAACAACTATGGGAGACCACGCTGGACCCCGATGCACGCACATTGCTGCAGGTGAAGGTGGATGATGTTGTCGAAGCGGACGACCTGTTCACCAAGCTGATGGGCGATGTTGTGGAACCGCGCCGAGAGTTCATCCAGAAAAACGCCCTGAGCGTCGAGAACTTGGATTTCTGAAAGTTTGTAGGTGTGATCATAACGCTGCACACCCTCCATTGATTTCATTGAAGAAATTCGCGGGGGTTCACCCATAAGTTGGCACGGCTTTTGCGCATAACTTTGCACGATTTGCCCATAAGTTTGCATTGTCATCTGCAGATGCGACCTCTTTGGGCGAGTGACATTACGGGAATCAACTTTGAAGCACATCTCTCTGCTAATAAGTGCATTTGCTGTTGCAAGTTACAAGGTTTAGGTGAGGTAGGCCCTCGCTTTGTGGGTCTTGCTTTCAGCGCCTTAAATGGAAGGAGTTGGGGCTCAGCTTCTGACAAAATGGGCGGGAAGCTGTCGTTCGCTGCGCATCGGATGAATGACCAGAATGCGTAGTGGAGCGGACGCTTGGTGCCACTCCCTTGGTCAGCCATCGCCTTCGCGGCTCTCGTTATCTACTGGCTGTGAATTCTGACCCAAGCAAAGTAGGTTAGGCGCCCTTCGGTGCTCGCGATAGAATCCATATCTATCAGAGGATTAGGCAGAGCTAGCAATGGATCGGTCAGCATATTGCCGATATGTGGCGCGATCAATCTACGCACTTGAGCGCACTAATGGTGACTTTCGTCGATGAATGGGTTTGGCTAAACTCAGAGTTGTGAAACCTGGCATCGATTCATAAAAATAGGCATTTAAGTGGTGAGAAGCATCACTGACGAAGAAATTGGCTTGATTAAAGCACTACTCGCTAGAGGCGAGCGCAACGTAGACATTCAGTTCTACTTTAACCGGCAAGATAGGCCAGTTAACTCTGGGCGCATTAGTCAAATTCGTAACGGAACCTACGGGCCTAACATCCCTGCTGCATCACAAGTTGACCTCGCGAACTTCCTTGCGAATTTTCAGGCTGTTGCGGTTGGCATCGCGAACCAAGGCGCAGCTACACCGACAATCGCAGAACGCGCAGCACAGCGCTTTGAGCAGAGAGCTGACGGTAGCTGGTATTTGAGCGATGGTGAGACTACCGAGCAGGAATGCAAAGCGGGGTTCGATCCTAAGAAAATGAACCCTTTGGTTAGAGCAATTGCCGCTCTCGCCAATAACAAGGGCGGCTTCATTTTCTTGGGCGTTGACAATGCAGGCTGCCAAGTTGCTGGCCTGCACGACGATACGTTCGAAAAAACCGATATTGTGCGGATAAGCGACAAGGTGAAGACTTTACTAGTTCCGACACCAGACTTTGTTAAAGAGACCATACAGATTGGCGGATTGAACGTCGGCGTTCTGTATGTTGAGAAGTATAGCGTTCCTCCGGTAGTGGTATGCCGCGACAGCCACGGATTAGAAGACGGTAGCATCTTATTTCGCTATCCTGGCCAATCTGCGAAAATCAAGTTTGGCGATCTTCACACGATGCTTCGCGAGAGAGACCAAGCCAGCCAAAGTGTGCTGCTTCAGTCTGCTCAACGACTTGCTGACATTGGCACCGACCAGTCGCTTATCGTGGACACAAATGCCGCGACCATGGAAACCTCCGACATGAAGCTTACAATTGACCGAAAACTGGCTGATCAGCTTGAGTTTATTCGGCAAGGTGAATTTGAAGAAGTTGAAGGCGCTCCCGCAGTACGCCTCGTCGGGGACGTCAAGGCGGTCGATGCCGATAGCGCGGCGCTGGAACGCATCGAAGGACGCGCGCTCACTGCTGACGGAGTTCTACAAGCCTTTCTGACAAAAGCACAAGTTCGAACGCCTTTTGACTATGTAAACGTATCCGCCCAAGTTCAGCGACAATGGTTGCCGATGTTTTACCGCCAGCGCCGCCTGACGGTCGACGCGGTCGCGCAGGGCGCCCCACTGGCGGGCAAAGACATCCGGGCCAAGAACAATGGTGCTGTAAGACAAATGCGAACCAGTCTCTGCTAGGACAGTTAGGTTGTCCCTTATCCCACACAAAGACCGCACCACTCTCCCCAGAAAAACCCGGATCCCAAGCCGCTTGGCACGATCTCCGTCCGGCGCAGCCAGGGGTCTACGCGCCGTTGTCCGGTTGTGATGGACACGACAGAGGATCGCGAGGTTTCAAAAAGGGAGATCAGGCGCTCTTAAGGCGCTGTCAGCTCCTACGCCAGCGCTGGAACCGCCAAAGACAGAACCAGCGCTATTTTCAACACCAATCGCAGCATCGACCGAGACCCCGTTACACCTCGAAAGCGCGGGACATGACGCTGCCGAGCCTGCTGGCAAAGGCAACTGCGTCGGTGGGTGTTTCTCCTTCGACTATGCGCGCCTGATCGAGCAGCAAATAGGCCGCGTCCTTCAACAGATCGTCAGCGTCGCCCTCCGCGCGTTCTGCCAGTTTTGTGATGATCGCGTGGCTCGGGTTCAGTTCCAGCACTCGCAGCATACCTGTTTGTAGTTGGCCATGCCGCTTGAGCAACCGCTCAAGGTTCACGTCCATATCGCCCTCATCGGCGATCAGGCAGACCGGGCTGTCCGTCAGGCGTTTGGAGGGTCGCACGTCTTTGACCAGCTCGCCCAGCTCCGCTTTGATCGCTGCGATAAGCTTGGACAGATCTGCTTCCTCGGGTTTGTCTTCGTCGGGCTTTTCCTCAGCCTCAATCGCATCCAGGTCCGCTGCACCCCGGGTGATGGATTTAAGCGGCTTACCCTCAAACACCGTGATGTGTTGGAGCCAGAATTCGTCCACGTGATCCGACAGCAGCAGCACCTCGACGCCCTTGGCCTTGAAGCCTTCCAGATGAGGCGATTGCGCCAGTTTGGCCGCGTCGTCGCCCGCAATGTAGAAGATCGCCTCCTGGCCTTCTTTCATGCGCTCCACATAACCCGCAAGGCTTGTCAGCCCGTCCTCGCCTGTGGAGGCGAACCGACAGACCTCAAGGATCCGGTCACGCAAAGATGGATCTTCGACGAGCCCCTCTTTTAGCACCGCGCCGAAATTCCCCCAGAACTTGGCATAGTCCTCCGGCGCTTTGGCGGCCTTTTTCTTGAGCTCGCTCAGCACCTTCTTGGTGACCTGCGTTTTGATCTTGGCAAGCTTTGGGTCGGTTTGAAGCATCTCGCGCGAAACGTTCAGCGACAGATCCTGACTGTCGACCACCCCGCGCAGAAACCGCAGATAGGCCGGGATCAGATCTTTGGTTGTCTTGGAGATGAAGACCCTGTTCACGTAGAGCTTCACATGGCTCTTCCGTTCGGCATCAAAGAGATCAAAGGGTTGAACCGAGGGCACAAACAAGAGGCTCGTGTGATTCAGCGAGCCTTCGACCTTGTTATGCATGACGTGCCACGGCATGTCGAAGGCATGCGACGTATGCTTGTAGAATTCGCCGTACTGCTCTTCGGAAATCTCCTTTGCCGGTCGGGTCCAGAGGGCTTCGGCAGCGTTCAACGTGTCATCGCCCAGCTTCACGGGGAAGCTGATGTGCTCGGAATAGGTCTTGATGATGTGACGGATCCGCGCCTCTTCCGCGAACTCCTTGGCGTCTTTTTTGAGATGCAGCGTCACGGTTGTGCCGGCAGTGTCGCGCGTGGCCGGTTCAATCGTGAACCCGCCTTTGCCGTCCGAGGACCAGAGCCAGGCGTCTTCTTCTCCGGCTTTGCGAGTCAACACGCCGACCGTCGAGGCGACCATGAAGGCCGAGTAGAACCCAACGCCGAATTGGCCGATCAAGCCGGGTGTATCTTTCTCCTCGGCCTTCAGCGCCTCGATGAATGCGCCTGTCCCGGATTTTGCGATGGTGCCAAGGGTGTCGAGCAAGTCGGCATGGTTCATCCCGATGCCATTGTCCGAAATCGACAGTGTCTTTTTGTCAACGCTAAGGGTAATCGCGAACCCCTCTGGAGGCGCGAGGCTCGCGTCGGTCAAAGCAGCATAGCGGAGCTTGTCGCACGCGTCTGACGCGTTCGAGACCAGCTCCCTCAGAAACACTTCGCGGTTCGAGTAGAGCGAGCTCGCGACGATCTCCAGTAGCTGGCCGACTTCCGTCTGGAAGGAAAAGGTTTCTTTCTCAGGGACTTCAGTCATCTTTGTACCTCCAATTTGTCATGCGCTGATTTAGGATCTGTATGCGCCGCTTTCAATGTTTTCCGCTTACCCCTAGGGGCCAGAGCTGGACTGCCTTGCAGGCCGAAGCCCGCCGGATGCAGCACTCAGTTAGCGCAGCTCTGCGGTCCGTTTCTCAATGGGTGGATGGGTCGCGAACAGGCTATCGACAGCCTGCATGTGGAACGCATTGACGATGAACATATGCGCTGTGCCAAGGCTTCGTTCAGCGGCGATGTTGTCGATCCGGCCCGAGAGTACCCCTAATCTGCTCAGCGCGGATGCCAGCCAATCCGGATTTCAGCAGATCGCGGCCACCTCGGCATCCGCTTCCTTTTCGCGCACCCGGCTTATGGCCATTTGCACTGTCCGTCGTCCGGGATTTTGGGACAGAAGGGCGCCTGAGTTAAGAGAGGATCTGGCTTATCTGGTTGGTTTGATTATGCGGCGGATTTGCGGTGAAGCAAGCGCCGGGTTTCGATGGTCGCTCGTTTGATCCTTTCTCGTTGTTTCAGAATGGCTTCACCGCGCCCGAAGTAGACATCGGCTGGGGTGAGGTTTTGCAGGCTCTCGTGATAGCGTCGGTGGTTGTAGTGCTCGACCACCGCGCGAATTGACTTGCCTTCGTGCATGAGATCAAAGCCTTTGTTGATCTGTTCTAGCGTCAGCTTGTGGGTAATCATAGGATCGATTTCAATCTTGCCGTCCATGTACCAGTCCACGAACTTGGGCACATCGGTCTGGCCCTTGGCGCCGCCAAAGGCCGTACATTTCCAGACGCTCCCAGTGACCAGCTGGAACGGGCGAGTCGCGATCTCGGCGCCTGCTGGTGCCACGCCAATGATGACCAACCAACACACCCCAACCGCGGTACGAGCATTCCAGCGCGTCGCGCATGACCTGCACGTTCCCAGTGGCGTCGAATGAGTAATCCACGCCGCCAAAGGCATCCTTTTCGGTCTTGGTCATCTCGACAATGGCGTCGGTAACCGATTGACCTCCGGGCACCTTCGACGGCTTCACAAAATGGGTCATGCCAAACTTCTTGGCAATCTCGGCCTTGTCGTCGTTCAGGTCGACACCGATGATCACGTCTGCGCCCGCCATGCGCAGACCCTAAATCACGTTTAGGCCAATGCTGCCCAGCCCAAAGACCGCAGCCGAGGACCCGATCTCAACACCCGCCGTATTGATCAAGGCGCCGATGCCGGTTGTGACACCGCAGCCGATTTAGAAAATCTTGTCGAAGGGTGCATCCTCACGCACCTTGGCCAGCGCGATCTCGGGCAGAACAGTATGGCAAAGCCCGGTGACGTTGATCTCGACCAGCACCTCGTCGGCGCGGGGGCCTTCAAGGTTAACTTCCATCACTTCCAACGGCTGGCCGGCTGCAACGGCCACGGCGGCTTTGGTACGCAATGGTCCCCTCCCGAATTTCGACTTGCTTCGAATCGAAAAGTTCTCATTATTTGAGACAGAGTCTCAATTCGTTCAGTTTTCCGTCAATATGCATCTCGAACGTCTCGTCAGTCTTCTAGAGGTTATTGCGGTCGCAGGGCGGCCCCTGTCCGCGGCAGAGCTGCAAAGGGCAACCGGACTACCCAAGCCCAGTTGCTATCGCCTTTTCCAGACACTAATCGACCAAAAACTTGTGGATCAGCCGGGTGCAGACGGGAGGGTCGTGATTGGCGAACGGCTGATCCGTATCGCCTTGCTGGGTAAATCGGATGCCGATGTACGGCGCTGCGCGGCCCCGATCTTGAAAACGGCAGCCACCACATTCAACGAAACGATGTTTCTAGCCCGCTTCCGCGACAGCAAGGTCGAGATCATCCACATTGAAACCCCCTGCGATCCGGCCCGTACTTTCATCCACCCCGGGCTGGGTGAACGCCCTATGCACGCCTGTTCCTGCTCCAAGGCCATCGCGGCCTTTACCGAGCCCGAATTCCAGAACGCAATCCTGTCCGGCACCTTGCAGCAATATACCGAGCACACAAAAACCACCAAGGCCGCGCTACAAGCGGAATTCACCAAGATTGTCGAACAGGGTTTTGCTGATTGCGACCAGGAAATCGACCTCGGGATAGCCAGCGTCGCAGCTCCGATTTCGATCGGCAACATCGGTGCAACCTTCAGCGTCGGCGCAGTCGGCCCGATCCGCCGTTTCGGACCCGACTACCGCCGCGAAATCGGCGGAAGACTGAAGGACATATCCGAAAAGATCAGCGGGGCCATTCAACTCTGTAACGTTGCGGAGGTGTGAACTGGCTTCGCTTTTTCAATCCGCTGGATCCAAGAAAAACAGACCCTGAAATGGGGCGCACTCAGTCAACAAGGGAGAAACCAAATGAACCTAAGACCAGACCCAACATTCCACGCCACCCCCAAGCTCGCGATGGAGGCCCCTGCCGAAACGCTGGCATTCACACTGATGCTCAGCCCCGACGGATCACAGCCTGACGGTCTCGCAGTGGTCGACGTGGACCCCAAGTCGGAAACCTATTCCCAGATCGTGCATCAGGTCATCATGCCCAACAAGGGCGACGAGTTTCACCATTTCGGCTGGAATGCCTGTTCCTCGGCTCTTTCGCCACTGACAGGTCATGCCTTTCTCGAACGGCGCTACCTGATCATCCCCGGTATCCGTTCGTCTCGCATCTACGTAATCGACGTCAAGGAGCCACTTGAAGCCAAGATCCACAAGATCATCGAACCCGAGGAAGTGTTCGAGAAAACTGGCTACTCCCGCCCGCACACAATTCATTGCGGCCCAGAGGGCATCTATGTCTCCACCCTTGGCGGTGGCGGCGAGGATGGCACTGACGGCCCGCCGGGCATCTTCATCATGGATTGCGAAACCTTCGAGATCCTTGGCCGCTACGAGATGGACCGCGGCAAGCAGGACAAACACTATGATTTCTGGTGGAACCTGCCGCGGGACTACATGGTCAGCTCCGAGTGGGGCTTGCCACCACAGTTCGAAAACGGGATCGTGCCCGAGGATCTGCTGAGCAACAAATACGGCCATTCGATCCATTTCTGGAACCTGCGCGAGCGCAAGAACGTGCAGACCATCGACCTGGGTGAAAACCACCAGATGGCGCTCGAAATCCGCCCCGCGCATGACCCGTCCAAGGATTATGGCTTCTGCGGAGTGGTCGTGGACACCACTAACCTTCAAGGCGCGATCTTCACCTGGTGGCAAAAGGACGACGGCACCTTCGAGGCGAAGAAGACCATCACCATCGACCCGCGCCCCGAGAAGCCCGAGAACCTACCGCCGCTGCTACAGGGGTTCGAGGCGGTGCCGCCGCTGGTCACCGATATCGACCTGAGCCTCGATGACAAATATCTTTATGTCGCTTGCTGGGGCCAGGGCGAGATGCATCAATACGATGTTTCGGACCCGATGAACCCCAAACTCACCGGCAAGGTCGAGATCGGTGGCATCGCGCGTGGGGCCAAGCATCCCAACGGCAAGGATTTCGTCTATGGGCCGCAGATGGTCGAGATCAGCCGCGACGGCAAGCGCGTCTACTGGACCAACTCGCTCTACTCGACATGGGATGATCAGTTCTATCCCGATGACGAGGGCGGCCAGATGGTGATGGCCAATGTCGGCGAAAACGGTGGGCTGGAGCTCGACAAGGATTTCTATATCGAGTTCCCCAAAGGCTACCGGAGCCACCAGATCAGGTTGGAAGGCGGCGACTGCTCGACCGACAGCTTCTGCTATCCATCCGTCTAAACGATGAGTGAAATGACAACGGTGACAGCCCTTTGGTGGGCTGTCATTTTTTCTGGCTTCTACCACGGCATCAACCCGGGCATGGGTTGGCCGCTTGCCGTGTCGGCCGCGCTGATGGAGCGTAAGCGCAACGCATTGCCCAAGGCATTGGCAATGCTGGCGGCAGGGCATTTCCTAGCAATGATCGGGATATTGCTGCCATTCTCCCTGATGCTCTTTCTTGTGGATTGGGAAATTGAGATCCGCGTTGGCGCAGGTTTTTTGGTTATCGTCATGGGGGTTTATCTGCTGATCAATCGCAGGCATCCAAAGGTGCTGGCGCGTATCCATCCTGCGCGATTAGCACTCTGGTCGTTCCTGGCCGCCATGGCGCATGGTGCCGGCCTGATGCTGGTACCCATCTTTCTGGGGATCTGCACGGTAGGAGAGGACGACATTGGCCACTTGGCGGCGCAGACTCTTATGGGAAGCAACGTTGCAACGGCTTTCTTGGTTGCATTGGTTCATACCGTGTCGATGACGCTGGCTGGCGGCGTCATAGCATTAATCATCTATCACTGGTTGGGGCTGAAGTTTTTATCCAGGACTTGGTTCAATCTCGACGTCGTCTGGGCGCTCAGCCTTGTTCTCGTCGGTGCAGCCGGAGTTTTTTTTGCACTTATGGGCCACTGAAACCCGCAAAACCAATTCTTCGATCTGGGTGGCTGGAAAAGGCATACGACCGGATCTATCAAATTGCACCTACAATTTTGCAACACACCCCACGCATTCTGGCATTCGCAAACGCACAAAGCAGACCTTGTAACAGCCGCAGCGAGTTTATCCTTGGTCCCGCAAAGCGGACAATTAATCAAGCTGCCGCAAACGACGGCTTCGAGCCCGGAGCGGTCCCTTGAGAGCTCTGCTGCAAATGGCGGTTTTGAGCCCAACCCGGACCTTGGTTGATCAAGCAGCATCTGTCGCGAAGGGCAGACAGCGGTCGTTTCGACCGCAAACGGCGAATGGGCAGCTCAGCAAAAGCGGGGGACGTTGCAACAAAGAAAGTGATTGCGGTAACTCCCAGACACAGTATCGCATGCTGTTGTGCCATAGCATTCGGGGGCCTCTCACGGCGTCCTCAAGAATTAAGATCTGGTTTCAGCCAGTTCATAGATCAAATGCGATGACCACGCTTCTGCCGTTCATAGGCTTCGATGGCCAGAATGTCATCGGCCAGAAGACCGGAGAGCGCAACATTGTCTTCAAGTGGGATCAAACCTCGCAGTTGTAAATCCAGAAAACGAAGGCAGCACACCCGCAAGAAAGAGGTAAAGTTTCCAATATCATGCCCGTAATCCAAACTTTCATTGTAAAGCCTGTGCAATAGCTGCGGGACAGTCAAGTCATCCCGTTCTCCGATGGTTTCGAGCGTACGCCAGAACATTTCTTCCAGCCGCACACTGGTGACCATCCCGTCCATTCGAAAGGATCAGGTGTAAGACGCCCAAAGTGCCGGATCAGCATCTATGAACAATTGACACATCTGAACGTCTCCCTTTTCGGATCAGCGGCCTACGCGTTCCTTAACATCCGCCGCAAAGCCTTCATAAGTGCGCAGAGCGGTCACATCGACTTTCACATGCTGTCCCATCTTCTGCATGATCGGCAAATCGAGCAAGATCCGGTCCAGCACTTCCACGCTATCAACATTCGCGATAACGATCACGCGACGCTCACCAACCGCTTTCCACAGGTCTACGACAAGGCCAGCATCTTTTGCCCCCAATGCGGCGCCGGCCTCTTCTGCCCAGATTGCAAACAAATCATCTTGCGTCATTTCCGCCGAATACTCGACATGGAAATCTAGATGGAACAACATGGAAGTCTCCCCCTCTTTTGGTTGTGCGGCCAAGATTGAAGGCCAGTTCAGGTTTATGATGATGCCGCCTGTTATGACGCCAGCCTTGATGAAATTCCGGCGCGACGTGCTCAGGCGATCTTTCGGGTGCTGAGATTTCATTTGAAACGCCCCCCTTTTTCGATGACCTCGATCTGGTAGCCATGTGGATCAGTCATAAAGAAAAATCGCGCAACGCGTTTGCCATCTGGTTGGAAGTCAACAATGTCTTTTGGGCAAGCTCCGGCCTTGATTACTCGTTCATGCGCAGCTTCAAGATTGTCGACGACCACCGCGAGATGGCCATACCCATCACCAATGTCATACGGCTCGGTACGGGATTTATTGACCGTGAGTTCCAACTCAAACGCAGACTATTCCGAGACCATGTAGATTAAGACGAAGCTCTCAAAATCCAACTTGTCTAGTACGCTTAATCCGAACGCCTTTTCGTAAAACGCAACCGATCTGGATTCATCCATCACTCGGATCATGCTATGAACAAGTTTCGCCATATCTGCACCGCCTCTCTTGGTGCAGATTATCCGAGCCAAAACGCAAAGTGGTATTAGTGGACTACTACTCGACAAAAATTCGCCGCATTCAAACAGCAAGCAGTTTAGTCAAAATTGTCAGGAGAACCCGCGACAGGCCACTCTATCCGGCTTGCAGCGAAAATGCGGATTTGATTCTTGTCGAATAGGCTTACCTAGGACCCAGCAATAAACACATTTCCAATGTACTGGTGGAAAACAGGACGCCGGACGCTTATGCCACGTCTACCTTGTCCCAGTTGGTCACCATGTCACACAGGATGTCATAGGCCGCGCGCGTTGCACCCGCCTCGGCAATGCCTTGGCCCGCGATATCGAACGCCGTTCCATGTGCGGGCGTTGTCACCGGAATAGACAGGCCGCCCTGCACTGTGACGCCGCGATCAAATCCCAGCAGCTTCAGCGCGATCTGCCCCTGATCGTGATACATCGTCACCACTGCGTCGATTTCTTTGGCCACGGCCTTGAGAAACACGGTGTCCGAAGGCCAGGGACCATCAACAGCCATTTGTGTCTCGGCCAGCTTCTGAACCGCCGGGGTAAGAATATCGATCTCTTCGTTGCCAAAATTGCCATTGTCACCCGCATGTGGGTTGAGCGCGGCAACAGAAATCCGCGGCCGCGCCAAACCAGAGCGGCGCAATACCTTGTCGATCAGAAACACTGCCTCATGCACGCGCTCCTCTGAGATAACATCGGCAACCTCCCGCAGCGGAATGTGGCTGGTAACACGGCTCGTCCACATGCCGTCCAAAGTGTTCAGCTCGGAGATATATTCCGTCACTCCGAGCCGTTCGGCCATGTAGTGCAGCTCATCATCATGGCCAAGCCCGGCCATATGCATAGATGCCTTGTTGAACGGCGCAAACATGAAACCGTCAATCACCCCGTCTTGGGCCAGCCGAAGCGCCTCATCAAGCGTGCTGAGAACCGATGCCCCCCCAGACTTGGTCACCTGCGCCATTTCGATGTCTTTGGCGTCGATCGTTTCCATTATGTGGAGCGCAAAGCGCTCGGCGGCGTTCCAGTCACAGTCGCGCGCATCCAAAGGCGACAGGGGCAGTGTCTCGCCTGCAACCTTCGCCCCAGCGGCAAAGACATGGTCATCACCAATTAGCAAGACATCCGCGCCCTCAACCACCTCATCCTGCGCCAAGAGTTTTGCAACAAGCTCCGGACCGATGCCACTTGGGTCGCCCGGAATGATCCCAATTCTAGGTTTTTGCATCTGCTGACCTGATATGATGGAGGTTGATGATCGTACTCTTTAAATGCTTGCGCAGTTGTTTTGCGGTCGCCGCGGCGTCGCGCGCTACCAACGCTTTGGTTATAGCTGCATGTTCAGCCAGAGTGTTTTCACGCCTGTCTTGCTGACGCGAGGACATAAAGCGCGCACGCCAGAGCCGGGCATTGTATTGCTTGTGCGTCTGGGCAAGCGGCTCGTTCCTGGAGGCGGCAACGATGCTGGCATGGAACTCCATGTCGAGATGAAAAAACTCCAGCGCCGACGAATTTGCTGGAAGATCCCGCATAGATCTGTCTAGGTCCCCGATTTCGCTGATCTGCTTGTCCGATGCAGAGGAACAGGCCAGCTCTCCCGCAAGAGATTCCAGCGCGCTCAGGACAAGAACATTCTGTTCAATCTCGTCGAGAGAGGGATCTGCAACACGCGGTCGGCGTGTGGGACCATACTCAATCAACCCCTCAACTTCGAGAATGCGCAGGGCATCCTTAAGGGGGGTGCGACTAATGCCAAGGCCTTCGGCCAGATCACGTTCTGGCACCGGTGTGCCAGGCGCCAGTTTCTCAAGTAGGATCAACTCGCGCAAGGCGTCCGCAGCCTCTGTGCTAAGGGAGCGGCGCTCCGGCACTTGGCCGCTTTCTGAGACAATTGACGTGACTTTGGAAGCCTGTTTGTTCATAAGCCCCACCGTAGAATAATCGGATCCAGAACGTGCAGGTGGTCGATCAGCTCTGTCCGGGTGGCTGCTGGAAGTGGCGGGATCGGATGACGACAAAACGCTGACTGGATCACGCCGCCTTCCACCATGGCTTCCTTTGTCCCGCGGAAGCCACATTGCCGGTTTTCGTGGTTGATAGTGGGCAAAACGCGAGCGTAGGCAGCCTTTGCGGCATCTCTGTCCCCTGCCAGATGATGCGTAATCACAGGCTTGATCAATTCCGGGATCAGGGCAGAGGTCATAGAACCTGTCGCCCCAGCGTCCAGATCCGCCAAGAGCGTGATCGCCTCTTCGCCGTCGAAAGGCCCTTCGATCGTGTCACCGCCTTCGGCAATGAGCCCGCGCAGCTTGGTGGCGGTGCCCGCGCTTTCGATTTTAAAGAGTTTGAGCATCTCGATTTCGCGCGCCATCCTAGCGAGAAGCGGAACCGTTAACTCAACGCCCGACAAGGGCGCGTCTTGCAGCATGATCGGGATGCCAACTTCACCCACAGCTTTGAACTGTTCCAAGGTCTGCTCTGGCGTGCCTTTCAAAAGTGCTCCGTGATACGGGGCCATCATCATTACAATGCTTGCGCCAAGTTCCTTGGCCTGTCGCGCACGCGCCACAACGATCTTAGTCGCGAAATGGCTGATCGTGACGATCACGAGCACGCGGCCTGCGATATGCGAGATACAAAGCCTGGTTAGCAAGTCACGTTCGGCATCAGAGATCAGGAACTGCTCCGAAAAATTCGCCAGAATACATATGCCATCCACGCCCTGATCGACCATCAGATCAAGAACGCGCTTCATGCCTTCCAGGTCTAGCGTACCATCGTCGTTGAACGGGGTCGGAGCCACGGGCCAGATACCAGAATAGCTCATTCTGTGATCTCGAAATTATGGGCGTGTTCATCCGTGATCTCGATGCCCAGTCCCGGCAGGTCTTCGTCCAGTTGCAGGTAACCGTCCTCAGCGTCCGGGTCGCCTTTGAAGATGTAATAGAACAGCTCATTTCCGACCTCGACGTCAAAGACAGGGAAGTACTCGCTGATTGGGCAGTTCGCATTGGCCATCGTCAGGTGGTAGTTGTGCATCTGCCCCGCATGCGGGATGACAGGCACCTGAAACGCCTCTGCTACTGCGTTGATTTTTTGTGCAGCCGTGATGCCACCTACACGGTTTGTATCGTATTGCAGAACGCTGACAGCGCCCCGACGAAGAAGATCAGCACAGCCGATCAGGCCAAACTCATGTTCACCGCCGCTGATCGGGATAGGTCCTTTATTGAGCTCGACATAGCCTGCCACATCTTCGGCGATCACCGGTTCTTCTAGCCAGCGCGGTTCGTATTTTTCCAGCTTGGGCAGCATTCGACGGGTGTAATCGAGGTTCCAGCCCATATAGGCCTCTAGCATCAGGTCGCGGTCATAGCCAATAACCTCACGCACCGCCTCAACCCGTTTCAAGTTCTCGCGCATCCCCGCCATTCCGTCCTTAGGACCATAGCCAAAACGCGACTTGAAGCCTTGATAGCCATGCTTCATGGCCTCTTCGGCCTCTTTCTGCATTGCCTCAATCGGCCCTGCGTATAGCTTCGAGTAGTATACCGGGATCTTTTCTTTCGTACGACCACCAAGCATCTTGAACACCGGCTTACCCGTAAGCTTGCCCATCAGGTCCCAAATCCCGATATCGATGGCAGAAATGGCCGTCATCCCAATACCCTTGCGGCCCCAGGCATGGGTGCGCCGGTACATCTTTTCCCACAGATAAGCATAGTCGAATGGGTCATGTCCGATAACAAGAGGAGCGTACCAGTCGTCGATCGCCTTTTTGACCACGGTTGGCGCGAGTGCCGCATTGCCAATGCCGATTGTCCCATCCTCGGCCTCGACCTCGCAGGTCAGCCACTGATGAAAGCGGAATGACGACATGGCGTCACCCGTCTCATAAAGGGCGTCTGACGCGTTTGTACAGAAGTTGCCAGTGGGCGGAACCGTCGGCCCTTTCCAGTTCCAGACACGGGTTCGGATCGATTTGATTTTGGTCATGCGGACGCCTCATTGTCTGGGTGGTTGCGCTTGAAGTTCTTGAAGATCATTGGGCCAAAAAGCGCCAGCGCCGTCAGGATGAAAAAGACCAGGCAAATTGGCCTCGTCGTCATCAGCCACCATTTTTCATCAAGCATCACCATGGACTGGCCAAGCCGTTGTTCGAGGATACCACCGAGGATCAGCCCAATAGCCAGCGGCACAACGGAAAAGCCAAAGACCCGCATGAAATAACCAACCACGCCGGCGATCAGGGCAACCCAGACATCGAACATGCTTTGCGCCAATGCATAAGCACCAACGATGGAAAACATGAAGACGCAGGGCCACAATACCTGTGTGGGGATCAAAGTGACGCGAGCAAAAAGCTTGGCCCCATAAAGACCGATGGCAAGAAACAGCAGGTTCACAAAGAGCATCGACCAGAATATAGCAAAGGCAAAGTTTGCCTGATCCGTAAACATCGTTGGTCCAGGCCTTAGGCCGTGGACCAGAAGTCCGGCCAGAATGACCGCCGCAGTCGGTGAGCCGGGAATGCCAAGTGCCAGGGTTGGCACCATTGCGCCCCCAGTGGCCGAATTATTCGCCGCCTCAGACCCTGCAATACCTTCGGGCGCGCCCTTACCGAACTCTTCGGGGTTCTTCGACCAGCGCTTGGCCTCATTGTAGCCGATCATTGAGGCAACAGTTGCACCCTCGGCGGGCAAGATGCCGATGAAGGTGCCAATCCCGGAAGAGCGAAGGATCGTCTTCCAGACCCGCCGATAGTCTTCGCGGCTGGGCAACTTGATCGCTTTCATGGTGATTGTCTCACGCTTTTCATCAAGGCGTGTGGCCTGTGCAATCAGTTCAGATATACCAAAGACACCAATCATGACCGGCACAAAGCCAATCCCCTCATAGAGGTGAGGGCTGTCGAAAGTGAACCGTTTCACGGAGGTCAAAAGATCCGTGCCAACCGTCGCAAGCAGAATGCCCAGCGCCCCGGCAATCAGGTTTCGGATGGGAGAACCACCACCAATGCTCACCAGCATGGACAGACCAAAGACCGTCAGCGCGAAATACTCAGGGGGAGCAAAGCTGTAAGCTGCGCGCGCAAGAAGTGGCGCCGATAGCATAAGGACAAATACGCTAAAGACGCCACCGATTGTGGAAGACACAACTGCCAGACCAAGTGCGCGTCCGGCCTCGCCGCGGATCGCCATAGGGTATCCGTCAAGGCAGGTGGTCGCACTGGCCGAGGTGCCGGGTGTATTGATCAAAATGGCGGTGATGGCACCGGCGAAGGTCGCGGAGCAATAGATCGCCGTCAGAATCGAAATCGCAGCGACCGGCTCCATCGTGAGGGTGAAGGGCAGCAGGAGCGCTGCCCCCGTCGTCGCGTTTAACCCCGGCAGGGCACCAATTACTACCCCTCCAAGTGTCGCACAGACCAGCAAGAGGATCAGATACGGATCCCCGAGCGCCGCCAAACCTGCCCAGAATGCCTCCATCAGCCATACCACATGTTGGTCAGCAGGCCGCGCGGGAACCGCACCTGAAATGCCTGATCGAAAAGAAAAAAGATCGCCAAGGGCACGAGAAGGCCGACACCCGCCAGCACACCTATGCGCCGCTCCCCCCACAGGGCTGACAGCGCCGCAGCAAAGCAACCCAATGCGATGAAGAGATCGATGCAGACCAACAGGGCAAACCCTGCCATTAGGGCGATGGTTAACCACGTTTTGGTCACCACGCGCTCCTGCATGCGCACGGGATCAAACCAAGCCATCAACAGCGAGAGCGCAATGATGAGCCCGCAAACAAGCTGCGGAAAGTCTGAGGGCTGGATTCCACGCTTAAGAATGGGCGGCATCTTCTTGAACGTGGTCGACACGTAAATCGCCGCGCATGCAAACAGGATTAGAGCGATCGGTACCAGCCACCGCACCAACCAGTCGGTTCTTTTTGACACATTTTGCATGCAACACCTAAAGGGTTGCGGAGCCGCCACGAGGGCGGCTCCGCTATAAATTTATTCGATGAAGCCCAGCTCTTTCAACGCGGACTGCATGTCATTGACCATCACCGACAGCTGACTGCCCCAAACGTCAGATCCGGCAACAGAAGTGCTGTCGAGACCAACCGAGGTCAGGAAGCCTTGATAAACCGTGTGGCCCATCGCGTTCATCAGCGACTCTTCGATCTTGGCAGCAACCTCGTCCGGCGTATCGGCGTGCACGACAAAGCCCCGGACGGTTGAGAAGCTGACGGGGATTCCCATTTCCTCAGCCGTTGACACATCTGGCAAAGCAGACATACGCTCTGGCGCAAGAACAACGATCGGGCAGACATCTCCTGCCTCAATCTGGCTGCCTGCCTCGGCCAGGTTCAGAACAGCCGCATCTACCGCGCCAGCGACAAGCTGGGTTGCCAGTTCGCCACCACCGTCAAACGGTAAGATTTTCGGTGTCATCATGCCACCTTTCTTGGTGAACATAAATGCCGAGACATCGTCGATATTGCCCAGATGGGTCGTCCCATAGGTAATCGGCGCTTCCTTCTGCTTGGCGACAAAGTCTGCAGCATCCGCATATGCCCCACAGCGCACCATCAGGATCTGTGGATCATCAGTGCCGCGCGCGATTGGGCGGATATCGTCCAGCGTCATCTTGGTCTCGCCTTTTGCCAACGTTGCGGCGTGACCGATCGTGAAGGTCAGGATGTTATAGCCATCGGCTGGAACGCCGAGGTAATAATCCATCGCAACGGCACCGCCGCCGCCCTTCTTGTTCACCACAATCATGTCCTGACCCAGTTCGCGGCGGGCCCGCAGCATCATCATGCGCGTGGTGACATCCGTGCCGCCTCCGTTCCCAGCATGGGTCACAACTTCAATTGCTTTACTTGGATAGTCCTCGGCGCTGGCAGCGCCTGCGAAAAGTGCCACCGCCGCAGCGACTGCACCAACAATACGGGTTTTCATGTTTTCCTCCCAATGTTCAGCGACCCGTTTGCGGGAGCGCCTTTTGGAATTTGGCATGCCAAATATTTAATGTCAATTTTTGTCTTACCCGGCGAACACGAAGTAAATTCTCGCGATCACCAAGCACATTTCAAAAAGCACGATGCCGATTCAATAAATTAGATCGTCAACGTCGAGTTGTTGTTGCTGCAGGACACGACGGATCGGAGGATTAGCAATAGAAATCCAAACCTATTGCTGGCAGCACAAGACCAATGTTCGCGCCTCCTTTGATTTATGAGCTTTCACGTTTGCAGTGAAAGTCAGCTTTCCGCCCATATCGACACATGCTTATCCCGTACTCCTTTCATTGATGTCGCTGAAAGTAAGGCGATAAGTTTAGGTCAAATCTGAGCATAGTAACTCATAAGTAGTCATAAAATTTGCCTATCAGTGGATATGAAAATTCTCACAATCAATCTTGTTGATGTCACTCGTCCAAGGAGAGGCAATCTTGGATGACTATGCAAGCTTATGTGCAAGACCTGTTGAGTTAAGACGCTATGGGACGTCCAAAACCAGTGTAGCTCTGTGAGTGGTCAGACAGCGTCCAGCAGTTGGCGAGATCGCTTTCCTCAGATCGGCGCGAAAATCACCGCTAGCCCGGCGGCACATAGCCCTAAAGTGGCCAGCGGATTGCGCATGGCGATCAGCCCGTAGGATATAAGCCCCAGCCCCAACCCCACCCGCATAAAGGCCACCAGCGCCATCCCCGGCACCTCCACCACGCGGATCAGATCGGGGTTGGCCACCATACCCAGCGGGATGATATAAAGCCCAACGCCCAGCATCATAGCGGTCATCGCCACCCGCAGCCAGTTTTCCTGCACCATTCCGGAGGCGATAAACACCGCACCGCAAACCGGTGGCGTGATCGTGGACAGCAGCGCATACCAGAACACGAACAGATGTGCTTGGAGCGGGGCCAAGCCCAACTGGATCAGAGCGGGCCCAGCGACGGACACGCAAATAACGTAAGCTGCTGTTGTCGGTACCTCCATCCCCAGGACGAGGCAGGCCAGCGCGGTGAGCAGCAGGGCAGGCCACAGCAGCCCACTGGCGCCAGACAGGATCAGCGATGTAATTTTCACCCCAAGCCCGGTTATCGACAGCACACCGATGACTATGGATGCACAGAGGATGATCGAGGCGATCAGGGCAACCTGACGGGCAGCTGTCAGCAATGCGTTTTCGATCCGCCCCCAGGCCGCGCTTTGGTCGATCCGCATCTGCCGGTCAAACAGCAGCGACAGCGCGCCCACCCCGATGGCCAGACAAGCCGCGTATTGCGGGGTTACGCCGAGGCCGAACATCCCCCAGAGCAGCACAGCAAATGGCACAAGAAAAAACATTGACGTGATGAGGACATCGCGCAGCGAAGGTCTGTCGGCGCTGTCGATCCCCCTGAGTTCGGCGTTGCGGGCATAGGCGTTGATGCCCACCCAGACGGCCATGAAATACAGCACCGCAGGCAGGGCGGCGGCGGCCATGATGCCTGTGTAGGGCACACCGGTGAGCTCCACCATAACGAACGCCCCCGCCCCCATCAGTGGCGGCATGATCTGACCACCGGAGGACGCCACAGCCTCCACCGCGCCGGCCAGTCGTTTGGGATAACCCAGCTTGGTCATCGCTGGCAGGGTGATGGCCCCGGTAGACGCCACATTGGCAGATGCGGAGCCGGAGATAGAGCCGAACAGGGCGGAAGAAATCACCGAAACCTTGGCGGCCCCGCCATTCAGCCGCCCGGCGGCGGCGGAGGCAACGTTCATGAAGCCCTGCCCCGCCTCACCCGCATTCAGCGCCGCCCCGAAGATCACGAAAATCGCAACGACCCCAACCGAAACAGCGGTGAGCGAGCCCCAGATGCCGCCTTCGGCGATGGTCATCGTGCCCAGGAAGCTTTTGAGCGGAGTACCGGAATGACCGAATTCGCCAGGGATATGCTGGCCAAGCAGCGCATAGGACAGCGCCAGCGCGGCAACAACTGGGAGGGGCCAGCCAATGGCGCGGCGGGCTGCCTCCAACACACAGACCAGCAGGGTCACAGCCACCGCGATTTGAAACCCGTTTTCCAAAAAACCATATTGATCGCCCAGCGCATCGTGGTTCCAGGCAATCCAGATCGACGCCGCCACGCCCAGAACAGCGAACACAGCCCCGGTCGCCAATTGCGCCTTACCTCTTGCGGAGAACACGAAGATCCACGGCAATACAAACGCCATGTGCAGCGGGCGCGATACGAGGTTGGGCACGAGGCCCCAGAAAATTAGCCCTATATGATAGATCACCAGTGCCGCAGCCAGCACCAGCCACACCGGTTTCCAGCGAATGGGTTGATCGTCCTGCAACATGCCTCGGCCCCCAAAAAGAAGGCCGGGCCAAAGGCCCGGCCTACCCTAAGCGGATGTGTATTACATCTGCGCGTCCGTTAGAGACATGCCTGCTTCTTTGTAATACCGGATCGCACCAGGGTGGATTTTGCCGGTGATGTTGCCCATCAGGCTGTCATCCACACCGTTCCACCAGGGGGCTGCAGCACCCATTTTGGCTTTGCCTTCCCAGAAGGTCTTGGTCAGCTGATACGCAGTTTCGTCATCCATCTTGGTGGTGGTGAACGCGACCACGGGCAGCGAGGTTGTTACGATATCGCTATCCTGCCCCGCATAGGTCCCGGCGGGGATGATCAGGCGGGCGCGCTTGGTTGTGGCGATCTGGACATCGCTGAGTGACAGGACGGTTACGCCGGTCGAGGCCGCCGCTTCGATCACATTCGGTGCGGGGTAAGAGCCGGCGGTGACGAACGCATCAATCTGGCCGTTTTTCAGCGCTGGTACGGCGTTGGACAGTTCGACCTCGGCCAGTTTGACCTTGCCTTCCAGCCCGAACAGTTTGAGGTACTTTTCCCCCTCACGCGCACCGAAGGAGCCTTTGCCCAGCAGCACGGTTTTGCCTTCCAGATCAGCAAAGCTGGAAATCCCAGCATCGGCCCGCGCCACGAAATGCATGGTCAGCGACGGAATCGGAAACAGCGCGCGGATCTCGTCAAAGGCCGGGTCACCCTTGCCTTCGAACATCGCCTTGCCGCCTTGGGCAAGTCTCACCAGGACCGGCGGTGTGGTGAACACATAGTCACCACCGCGTGCCTTGACCTCCATGACGTTCTGGACGGAACCTTGGCTTTCTTCCACCGTTACGATTATGTCCGATCCGGCCTTCATCGCCTCGGCGATCTGCACGGCCATTTGGTAGTAGGACGACGTCGATTTGGCGGATTTATAGGTTACGCGGGTTTCTGCGAAGCTCGCAGTTGCCGACATGACCAAAGCGGCGACCGCCCCGACCAGGAATTTTGCAGATTTCATTTTATCCTCCCATTTCTGCGCCACGCTGGTGGCCATGTGACTTCTGTTGGGGGCCTTCAAAACATGCGTCTCCAGCGTGCCGATCGGATTGGCCTTACCAATGCCGATTTGGGCCGTCAGACTGATGTACGAGTGGCTACTCCCCCAGCTGTTACCGTACCGGGCTAGGGACCATTGGCAAACAGATTTCGCCCACAAGACGCTGACATCGCATTGGAAAGCCGTTGCGGTTGTGGCTAGATGAAGCCCCTGAACACAAAGCATCCATTGCGCTGGGCGTTGGCCTGTGCATCAAATGCGGTCCAAGGGAATACTGAGGGATTGAGGATACCGCACAATGTCCGAGCAACAGGATCTGCCCCTGACCAGCACGCATTGGGGGACATACCGCGCGCGTGTGAGCAATGGGCGGGTGCAGGAACTGCTGGCCTTTGAGCAGGATCCGGACCCGTCGCCAATTGGCAGTGGCATCATCGACGTACAGGACGGCCCGACGCGCATCGACGCGCCTATGGTACGCCAAAGCTGGCTGGAACATGGACCCGGCGCGCGCACCGATCGGCGTGCGGTAGACCCTTTTGTGCAAGTCAGCTGGGAAAAAGCCAACGCGCTGGTCGCCGAAGAACTGAACCGTGTACGTCGCACATACGGTAATCAGGCAATTTACGGCGGGTCATATGGCTGGGCCAGTGCCGGACGGTTTCATCATGCGCAGAGCCAGATGCGCCGGTTCCTGAACTGCATCGGCGGCTTCACAGCGTCCCAGTTCACCTATAGCTTCGCAGCGGCCGAGGCGATGATCCCCCATGTTCTTGGCAGCTTTCGGGCCTATCTGGACAGCTGCACCAGTTGGGATTCCATCCGCGACAACACGCGCCTGTTTGTGTGTTTTGGCGGCGTACCTTTAAAAAATGGCCAGATTTCGCAGGGCGGCACCGGAAAGCATTACCAACGCCAAAGCCTTAAGGATGCAGGCGCGGCGGGCATCGATTTCGTCAACGTCGGCCCGCTAAAATCCGATCTGCTGGACGATGTCGGCGGCACATGGCTGGCGGCACGGCCCAACACCGACGCGGCCATTTTGCTAGGCCTGGCCCATACGCTGCATGTGGAAGGATTGGCTGACCTCGATTTCCTCAAGCGCTACACGGTCGGGTATGAAAGGATCCTGCCTTACCTGACTGGCGCCGAAGACGGAGCCCCCAAAGACGCGGACTGGGCGGCAGAAATCAGCGGCCTATCCGCCGATACGCTGCGCGATCTGGCCCGCCGGATGGCCCGCGAACGTACAATGATTTCGGTTAGCTGGTCTCTGACCCGGCAAGATCACGGCGAACAACCGTTCTGGGCCGCGATCCTTGTGGCCTCCATGCTTGGTCAGATAGGCCTGCCAGGCGGTGGTTTTGGCTTTGGCTATAGTGCGATGAACTATATCGGCGGGCGGTTCAACTCCTTGCCAGGCGCGGCCTTTCCGCAGAAAACCAACCCGGTGGAAAGTTTCATCCCGGTGGCCCGCATTAGTGATCTGTTGCTGCATCCCGGTGACCAGTTCGATTTCGACGGGGTGGAGTATGAATACCCTGATATCCGGCTGGTCTACTGGGCGGGCGGGAACCCGTTTCACCATCATCAGGATCTGAACCGGATGCGACGGGCGTGGCAGAAGCCAGACACGATCATCGTGAATGAATGGTGCTGGAACGCGCTGGCCAAGCACGCCGATATCGTACTGCCCTGCACCACCCCGCTGGAGCGGCAGGACATCGCGCTGACCCCGCGTGACTCGTATGTGGTGGCTATGTCCAAGCTGACAGAGCCCTATGGGCAGGCGCGGGATGACTTCGAAATCTTTCGTGGGATCGCCGAGGCGATGGGGATTGGCGCGGAGTTTGACGAGGGGCTGGACCAGTCCGGATGGCAGAGGCGGTTGTATGACGAAACTGGCGAAAACTCCCGCGCTATCGGGATCGAAATTCCGGACTATGACAGCTTCCTGCAGCAGGGCTGGTTCAAGGTGGATGACCCGACCGAACCAATCATCATGCTCGGCGCGTTTCGGGAGGATCCGGAGGCCAACCCGCTAGCGACCCCCAGCGGAAAAATGGAACTGTTTTCCGAGACCGTGCACGGGTTTGGGTATGATGATTGCCCAGGGCATCCTGTTTGGATCGAACCCTATGAATGGCTGGGCAACGCAGACCCACGCTGGCCGCTGCATCTGATTTCCAACCAGCCCAAGGAAAAGCTGCATTCGCAACTAGATCACGGCAGCGTTTGCAAATCCGCCAAGATCAAAGGCCGCGAACCGGTGGTGATGCATCCTGATGATGCGTTGGCACGTGGGTTGCAAGGCGGTGACGTGGTGCGGGTGTTCAATGACCGTGGGGCCTGTCTGGGCGGTGTGACCGTTGATGACAGCATCCGGCCCGGCGTAGTACAGATGAGCACCGGCGCGTGGTTCGACCCGGCCGATCCCGCCGCTCCGGAGAGCCTATGCAAACATGGTAACCCAAATGTCCTGACCCGGGACAAGGGCACCTCGCGGTTGGCGCAGGGACCAACCGCGCATACCTGTATGGTGCAGATCGAACAGTTCGACGAAGAATTACCGCCTGTCACGGCTCACGAACCACCCAAAATTCTGCGCCCGGTACCGGGCGGGCAAGCCTAGAGAAGTCCTTCCGCCCTAAAGCTCAGCTCTCGTGACAGGCCCACGATCAGGTGGTCGTGCAAGGTCAGGTTCAGAGCCGCACAGGCAGTTTCAATTTTGGCGGTCATTTCGATATCAGCCCGAGACGGACTGGGATCACCGGACGGGTGATTGTGCACGAGGATCAGCGCCGAGGCGTTGAGTTCCAAGGCACGTTTCAAAATCGCCCGGGGGTAGACGGGCACATGGTCCACAGTACCCTTGGCCTGCGCCTCATCAGCGATCAGAACATTCTTGCGGTCGAGGAAAAGAACGCGAAAATGCTCCGTCTCGCTATGCGCCATAGCGGTGCGGCAATAATCCAAGAGAGCATCCCAGCTGGACACCACATGGCGTTTAAGAACCCGGGACTGGGCGAGCCGATGCGCGGCCGCTTCGACAATTTTAAGGTCGGTGATCACCGCCAGACCGACCCCGTCAACATCAGCCAGCCGGGCGGAGGGGGCAGACAGGACAAGATTGAAATCTCCGAACCGGTCCAAAAGAGCACGCTCCAGAGGCTTCACATCTCTCCGGGGGATCGACCGGAATAGAACCAGCTCCAGAAGTTCGTAATCCGGTACCGCCGAGGCACCGCCTGCCATAAATCTGTCTCGCAGGCGCTGACGGTGATCAGCGATGTAGGAGGGTGGCTTGCCCTTGGGCACAGGTGTGGCAGGGGCCTCGTCGGGTGCAAAGAGGCTCGGCGCTTCCTGAAAGGCATCGGCTGTCATCCATGCATGATGGGCCATCATGTTGAATGAAAGGTTAACTTGTCAGTCAGGCAGAGGCGGAGTTTCAAAAACACTGAGGTCCGTTTTCTTTCAAAGAAAACGGACCTTTGCCACTGGCAGCGTGTCTTTTGGATGGCGGCGCTACAGGCACCTTACCCCGTGATGCCATCCCAAAAGGATTTGACCGAAGAAAAGAACGACTTGGTTTCAGGGTTGTTGTTTTCCCCGAGCTCCTCGAATTCCTGCAGCAATTCTTTTTGCCGGGCGGTCAGGTTCACGGGCGTTTCAACGGCCAGTTCAATGAACATGTCACCGACCCCACCGCCGCGTAGCGCTGGCATGCCTTTGCCCCGCAACCGCATCTGGCGGCCCGATTGGCTGCCTGCCGGAATCTGAATACGCCCGCGTCCACCATCGATTGTCGGAACTTCAACAGAGCCACCCAAGGCCGCCTTGGCCATGCTGACCGGCACGCGGCAGTAGATGTTCACGCTGTCGCGCTCAAAGATCTCATGATCGCGGACTTCAACAAAAATATAGAGATCGCCCGGAGGGCCACCCCGCATGCCCGCTTCGCCTTCGCCAGCAAGGCGAATGCGCGTGCCGGTTTCCACACCGGCGGGAATGTTCACGTTCAGCGCGCGATCACGTTCCACACGCCCCTGACCGCCACATTTCTTGCAGGGATTGTCGATGATCTGGCCCAGCCCCGAACAGGTGGGACAGGTGCGTTCAACCGTAAAAAACCCCTGCTGCGCGCGGACCTTGCCCATACCTGAACATGTCGGACAGGTGGTGGGTTCTGCGCCACCTTCCGCCCCCGTGCCGTTGCATTCGCTGCAAGCGACGGTTGTAGGAACCTTAATGCTTTTCTGGACGCCCGAAAACGCCTCTTCCAGCGAAACACGCAGGTTATAGCGTAGGTCCGACCCCCGCGCTGCGCGCCTGCCGCCACCGCGTCCGCCACCCATGAAATCACCAAACAGGTCGTCGAACACATCGGAAAACGCGCTGGAGAAGTCCGCATTGCCACCGCCAAAGCCGGGCCCACGACCACCGCCGCCGCCCATACCACCTTCGAACGCAGCATGCCCAAACCGGTCATACGCGGCCTTTTTCTCAGCGTCTTTCAGGACCTCATATGCTTCGTTGGCTTCCTTGAACTGCGCTTCCGCGTCCGGGTTATCGGCATTGCGGTCAGGGTGCAGTTCCTTCGCCTTCTTGCGATAGGCCTTCTTGATCTCATCCCCAGCGGCGGATTTGGAGACGCCGAGGACGTCGTAATAGTCACGTTTCGACATGAAAATTACTCCTCTGCCAGAAAGAAATTGGCCGGCCCGGAACTCGGACCGGCCATCTCATATTCCGGGTTGTGCCTTAGGCCCGCTTGTCGTCATCAAGATCTTCGAACTCGGCATCCACGATGTCGTCATCCGCGCCACCCATATCAGCAGGCTCCGGCTCCCCGTCGCCTTCTTCCTGGCTGGCTTTGTAGATCGCCTCTCCCAGCTTCATAGCCGCTTCGGTCACGTTCTGGATGCCCGACTTGATCTTGTCGGCAGATGCATCGTCTTTCTCCAGATCGTCCTTGAGCGCGGCAATCGCCAGTTCGATGGCTTCGATGGTGGTCGGGTCAACCTTGTCGGAATGCTCTTCCATCGACTTTTCAGTGGAGTGGATGAGGCTTTCCGCCTGGTTTTTCGCCTCGACCAACTCACGACGTTCACGATCTGCTTCGGCGTTTTCCTCGGCGTCCTTGACCATTTGTTCGATGTCATCGTCCGACAGACCGCCCGAAGCCTGGATCGTAATCTTCTGTTCCTTGCCGGTGCCTTTGTCCATAGCGCCAACTGACACAATGCCGTTGGCATCAATGTCAAAGGTCACTTCGATCTGCGGCATGCCGCGCGGTGCGGGCGGGATATTTTCCAGGTTGAACTGGCCCAGCATCTTATTGTCCGCGGCCATTTCACGTTCACCCTGGAACACCCGGATCGTCACAGCGTTCTGGTTGTCTTCGGCGGTCGAGAAGATCTGGCTCTTCTTCGTCGGGATCGTGGTGTTGCGGTCGATCAGGCGGGTGAACACACCACCCAAGGTTTCAATGCCCAGCGACAGCGGGGTTACGTCCAGCAGGACCACATCCTTGACGTCGCCTTGCAGAACGCCGGCCTGGATCGCAGCGCCCATGGCCACAACCTCATCAGGGTTCACACCCTTGTGGGGTTCCTTGCCAAAGAACTTGGTCACCTCTTCGATCACCTTCGGCATGCGGGTCATACCGCCGACAAGAACCACCTCGTCCACGTCTGACGCGGACAGGCCCGCGTCTTTCAGCGCGGCGGCGCAGGGCTTCATCGATGCTTTTATCAAGTCACTTACCAGACTTTCCAGCTTGGCGCGGGTCAGCTTCATCACCATGTGCAGCGGCTGACCGCCTTTCGGGTCCATGGAGATGAAAGGCTGGTTGATCTCGGTCTGGGACGAGCTGGACAGTTCGATCTTGGCCTTTTCCGCAGCTTCTTTCAGGCGCTGCAGGGCCATCTTGTCCTTGGTCAGGTCGACGCCGTTTTCCTTTTTGAATTCATCCGCCAGGTAGTTGACGATGCGCATGTCAAAGTCTTCACCACCCAGGAACGTGTCACCGTTGGTGGATTTAACTTCAAACAGGCCGTCGTCGATTTCCAAGATGGTCACGTCGAAGGTGCCTCCGCCGAGGTCATAGACCGCGATGGTTTGGGTTTCTTCTTTGTCCAGGCCATAGGCCAACGCAGCCGCTGTCGGTTCGTTGATTATCCGCAGAACTTCGAGCCCGGCAATCTTGCCCGCATCCTTGGTTGCCTGACGCTGTGCGTCGTTGAAATAGGCCGGAACGGTGATAACGGCCTGGGACACTTCTTCGCCCAGGTAGCTTTCAGCAGTTTCTTTCATCTTGCCCAGGATGAACGCGGAGATTTGCGAGGGGCTGTATTTTTCGTCGCGCGATTCTACCCACGCGTCGCCGTTGCCGCCGTCGATCACGTTGTATGGCAGGTTCTTCTTGTCCTTGGACAGGTGCGCGTCGTCAAACCGACGACCGATCAGGCGTTTGACGCCAAAAATCGTGTTGGACGGGTTGGTCACGGCCTGGCGTTTAGCCGGCTGACCCACCAGGCGTTCATCGTCTGTAAAGGCGACGATGGATGGGGTCGTGCGGGCCCCTTCGGAATTTTCAATAACCTTCGGCTGGCTGCCATCCATAATCGCGACGCAGCTGTTGGTGGTGCCGAGGTCGATACCGATAACTTTGCTCATGTTTTCGATCCCTTTCACTTCAAGGCGATGCCACGAGGCAGAAACCCGTTATGGCATTCCGGCCCCGATCACTTTGCACAAAGCGAACCTTCGCTTTGCTTTTCCCGGCGTATATAAGAACGGTCAAATGTGGCTGCAAGCGGTCTGACGTGGAGGATTCGGCGAAAATTTCGGTTTTTGCCAAGTTATTGCGTCAGGGTATCCAAGATGACGCACCTAACGGTACGAAGCGTGAAAATCTGGCTCGGCTTTCTGGATCGGGCGGCACAGGAAGCCATGCGCGATGCGGTGGCGGACGTTGTGACCCAAGCCCCCTATTTCCGGCCCGTGACCCCGCGCGGCAAACCGATGAGCGTGCGGATGTCGGCAGCTGGTGCGTTTGGCTGGATCACCGATGCGCGAGGGTACCGATATGAGCCCGCACATCCAGACGGGCAGCCGTGGCCCGCGATCCCGCCTGAAATCCTGAATGTTTGGCGGGCTGTTTCAGACTGTGATCGCGCCCCAGAATGCTGCCTGATCAATTCTTATGCGGGTACGGCACGTATGGGCTTGCATCAGGATAAGGATGAAGCGGATTTCGGCTGCCCCGTCGTGTCGATTTCGCTGGGGGACGATGGCCTTTTCCGGATCGGAAACACTACGCGAGGCGGCAAAACCGAAAGCATCTGGCTGTCGTCTGGCGATGTTGCCGTTTTGGGCGGCGATGCGCGACTGGCTTATCACGGGATCGACCGGATCCGCCCGGGTAGCAGCACGTTGTTGCCAGAAGGTGGGCGGATCAATCTGACTTTGCGGGTGGTGACTTAAAAAAGTTATTCGGGCTGTATGGAACAGCAGCCTGATTGCAGGTTTAGTCCCTGTTCGACCAGAACCACATCGGCACTGATAGAATAGAGCCGGTCTGACATACCATCGCTGCATTCGAACACTGAAGCCACCATCAGACCCTGCCCGAATCCCAGGATGTATTTGTCGTTACGCCCAGCGCCGCGTTTTGCCAGCCCTGCACGAAAACCCTGCGGGTCCTCTCCCATCCGCGAAAACGTGGCAGTGGCGCCCTGGATCACGTCGAGAGACCAGAACGGTTCTGTCCCAAAGCAATTCAGCGTGCGACCCAAGGCGTAATCTCCACCTTCGTCACGGGCCATGAACCGCGCCGCAACCCATCCGGACTGTTCCTGCGTGTTTACGCGCAGCCAGTTGCCGCCGGCGTCGCTGCCTGTGACCTCGATTTCAGTCTGTTAAGGCCCAAAGCTCCCGATGATGTCAGAGGAAGCGTCCGGCGCAATGCGGATGTTCAACACATCGTTGCTCGCCACGCCGATGACGGAGTAGAGACCTGGCCAACGATCCTGCGCCGAAGCCGCCACCGGCAAGAGCATGGCCAGGGCCAGCAGAACATGTTTCATCGGCGTGCCCCCCAGCTGAGCGACGCGTGCTTGCGCGTGTAGAATTCACCCATCAGCCCGATCATAAGCAGAGTGATCCCGACCCATAGGGCATATTCCCAAGAACTGTTGCGTGGGAAGTAATTGACGAATGCATAGCCACGCGCCTGGTCAATACAATGAAACAGAGGGTTCCAATCGAACATGGCCAGCATGTAGCCCGGAAGGGTGTTGGCCACGAACATCTTGCCCGATGCGATCATGTTCGCGCGGGTGTAGATGGTCATGAATATGCTCACAAAGGCAGGCGCCCAAGGTTTGATCGCCAGCAGAATCAACCCGACTCCGAGACCAGTGAAAAACGCCAGCAGAAACATCGCAAACGCGCCAACCGGGTCCTCGATCACCAGCGGCGTGAACGCGACGTGGTAGATGAACAGCACCACTACCATGGAAATCACTTGAACATACAGGGTGCTGAGGATGTTCCCTGCAATCGAAATGGCGGTGTTCATCGGCGCGTGCTGCATCATCGCGCTGGACGGCCCGTCCGCACCAGCCACCGCACCTACGGCTTTCAAATGTGTGAGGTATAGGAAAATGCCAGACATGATGTAGAGCAGAAAATCACCACGGACCGCAAAGCCACGCAGGCCGAGGATGGAAAACATCACGTAAAACAAGACCACCATCAAGGCGATCTGCAGCATGTTCATCAAGATCGCGAGAACAGCGTTGTTGTGCGTTTTGCGCACGTTGCGCACCGCGGTGTGATAGATAAGCTCCAGCGTACGAACCGTCGCGCCGAGCCCAGTTTTTGGTACCGTAGTGTAAAACATTGACGCAGCCGTCCGATCCTGCCCAACAAAATGCTATGGAATTCTTGCTGTTCCGCTGCCGCTGAGCATAAGTAGGCCCATAACATTGTTCAACAAATCACAAAATCGGAGCCGGCCGCTTGAATTACGATACTCTAATCCCCGTTATCCGGAAACTGGCGCTCGAAGCGGGCGAAAAGATCCTGGAAATTTATAATGCGGATGATTTCGACGTGAAGGTGAAGTCGGACGACAGCCCCGTGACCGAAGCGGACGAAGCAGCTGACGCGATCATTTCCGCTGGTTTGCGGGACGCATTTCCGGATGTAACGCTGGTGACCGAGGAACAATCTGCATCGCATTTCGAAAGCTCAGACATGTTCTTGATCGTTGATCCGCTGGACGGAACTAAGGAATTCATCAACCGGCGCGGCGATTTCACAGTCAACATCGCGCTGGTCGAAAACGGCGTTCCCACGCGCGGCGTTGTTTACGCACCGGCCAAAGACCGGATGTTCTTCACCCTCGCAGATGGCACCACGGTTGAAGAAACAGGACCGTTCCAGGCGGACAAAATCGGGGAAACCAAGCCGATCCGCGTATCTGACCCCAACAATGGCGCGCTGATGGTGGTGGCCTCCAAATCGCATCGCGACCAGGCCACCGACGATTACATCAGCCAATACAACGTGCGCGACATGACCAGCGCCGGGTCTTCGATGAAGTTCTGCCTGATCGCGGCGGGCGAGGCCGACCTGTACCCGCGTCTGGGCCGCACGATGGAATGGGACACGGCCGCAGCCGATGCCGTTCTGCGCGGTGCGGGCGGTCAGGTGGTGCGGTTCGATGACTTGACCCCACTAACTTACGGCAAAGAAGGATATGCCAACCCGTTCTTCATTGCACATGCGCCAGGCGTGGATCTGAAACCTGCCTGATGTCTGTCCTGATTGTCATCCCTGCGCGCTACGCATCGACCCGCTATCCGGGCAAGCCGCTGGTGGCCCTAAAGGGTGCAAGCGGATTGGCGCGCAGCCTGATCGAACGCACCTGGGCCGCAGCCTGTTCCGTGGATGGCGTTGATCGAGTAGTTGTGGCCACAGATGATCCACGGATCGCGGAAGCGTCCCACGCTTTTGGGGCCGAGGTTGTAATGACGTCTGACAAGTGGCTGAACGGGACCGAGCGCGTGTCCGAGGCGCACGAAAAACTGGGCGGGAAGTATGAAATTGTCGTCAACCTGCAAGGCGATGCGCCGCTGACCCCACCCTGGTTTGTCGAAAACCTGATTGAGGGTATGCGCAATGCGCCGTCTGCCGGGGTGGCGACACCAGTGCTGCGCTGCGACGGTGCCGCGCTGAACGGGTTTCTGGCGGATCGTCGCGTGGGCAGGGTCGGCGGTACAACAGCCGTATTCGCGGCGGATCACAGCGCGCTGTATTTCTCCAAGGAAGTTATCCCCTACACCGGCAAGCGCTATGACGACAGCGATGAAACCCCAGTATTCCACCACGTTGGCGTTTATGCCTATCGGCCAGACGCATTGGCCGCCTACACAACCTGGCCGGTAGGCCCGTTGGAACAGCTGGAAGGACTGGAGCAGCTGCGGTTCATGGAAAACGGGCGCATGGTGCTCTGCGTGGAGGTCGAGGCGCGCGACCGCCAGTTCTGGGAACTGAATAACCCTGAGGACGTCCCAAGGCTGGAGTCCATGATGGCCGACATGGGTCTGGAATGACCTCGACGGCGGCGGTCAGCGTCGTCGTTGTCAGCCGGGAGCGGCCAGAGGCTCTGCGGCGTTGCCTGATTGGCCTGTCACAGCTTCGGTATTACCCATTTGAAATTGTCGTGATCGTTGACCGCGCCAGCCGCGCAATCCTGCGGGAAATGCCGCAAGCAGCGCATATGAAGATCGTCGAGTTCGACGAACCAAACAGATCCGAGGCGCGCAATATCGGCATTGCCCATGCGGATGGGGACGTAGTTGCTTTTATTGACGATGACGCGGTGCCAGAACCCAGTTGGCTGACGCACCTGACCGCTCCGTTCCAATACGCGGAAGTGGCAGCCTCTGCCGGTTTTGTGCGCGGGCGGAACGGGATTTCCTGGCAATGGCGGGCCGAAACGGTGGACCGGACGGGGCTTTCGCGCCCTCTGGACGTGGATGATTTTCAGCCAACACTATTGATCGGCACGCCGGAACAGGGCGTGAAGACGCAAGGCACTAACATGGCGTTCCGGCGCGAGGTGCTGGTCGAGATGGCGGGGTTCGACCCGAATTACCGTTTTTTTCTGGATGAAACCGACCTGAGTTTGCGTCTGGCCGCGCGGAATGCCTGCACAGCTGTTGTGCCGCGCGCGGAGGTGCACCATGGCTTTGCAGAAAGCACGCGGCGACGGCCCGATCGCGTGCCAGGGGATTTGCGGGAAATTGGTGCAAGCTGGGCCGTGTTTCTGCGCCGCCATTGCGACAGCGGGACCCGCAAGGGCGTTTGGGCGCGGGTCCTGGCCTCGGAACGCCGCCGCCTCGTGCAGCACATGGTGGCGGGGCGATTAGAGCCACGTGATGTCCGGAGACTGATGCGGGGGCTCCGGCAAGGCCACAAGGAAGGTACCGAACGCCGTCAGAACCTATTCCGCCCAATTCAGGATCTGGGCGGCGGGTTTCAAACCTTCCCCGCCAGCGATGCCGAATCCATGGTTGTGGCGGGCCGACGGATACGGGCCAAGGCGCTGCGGCAGGAAAGCCTGCAACAGGTTGCCTCTGGGCGAATCGTGACGATGATGCAGTTTTCGCGCACCAGCAGGTTTCACAAGATTACGTTTACCGATGACGGGTACTGGCTGCAGACTGGGGGTTTGTTCGGCAAAAGCGAACGAACCCAACGCTGGTTCCGGCTATGGCGGTTTCGAAAGAGGGTGGAGGCGGAAATCGAACGTATCCGTGACGTGCGACTGATTATCGGATAGGACGCGTTTACCAAACCAGCCACAAAATTGGCAAAATTGACCTGATGTCGTAAGTTTGAGACTTGGGGTCGGCGCGCAAAACGGCAGGCCGAATTTAAAACTTGCTTGAGTTCATTTTTTGACCCCCTTAGGACGGATCGCATTTAACGGGCCACGGTGATGTGACGTGGCTGGCACAAGACCGGAACGGAAATGCTCCAGTTTATCAACGCTCTGTCTCGAAAGCAAAAATCGCTCGTCTTTCTAGCCGTTGACCTGTGTCTGATCCCGGTTGCGCTGTTGCTGGCCTTTGCAATGCAATCAATGCCCGCCACCACGCTCGAAATCCTGATTCACATACTGCCGACGCTGCCCTTCCTGCTGGTTATCGCAGCTGGCTTGTCGCTATGGTTGAGCATCCCGCAGATCGTGCTGAACGATTACGAAAACTCGGCCATCCGCCGCACCGCTGTGTTTGCATTCGGTGTGGCCGTGGCTGAATCTGGTTTGCTGTGGCTGCGTGGCATCGCTCTGCCCACTGGCACGCATGTGATGTTTGGCATCTTGTATTTCCTACTGTCCGCGGGCAGCAGGATGCTTTTGTTTCACGTTGTGTCTGCCATCTACAGCCGGAGCAAACCAGTGCGTCCGGTGCTGATTTACGGAGCTGGCACCACCGGCACCCAATTGGCCAAGGCCCTGAAGGCTCATGACAGTATCGAACCAATCGCATTTGTTGATGACAACCCGTCCCTGCAGGGTATTCGGGTATCCGGCCTGCAGGTGTCTCCACCTTCGAAGTTGAACGAAATCATAACCAAACGGTCAGTTTCGCGGGTTCTGCTGGCGATGCCGTCGGCCAGCCAACCCAAACAGGCGCAAATCGTCCGCCGCTTACAAAAGCTGGGTCTAGAGGTGCAGGCGTTGCCCTCCTTCGCGCAGCTTGTTGGCGAGGAAGACCTGTTCGATAAATTGACCCCGGTCGAACCCAACGTGTATCTCGACATGGATGTCATCATTCGCACAGCGCTGGACACTGCGCAAACCTCTCTACGTTAAGAACGGGACCGTGCGCCCATGCCCGCCGCTCTCTAACAGGCGGAACCTCCATTCGTCACCGAATTGCTGAAAGGTCATTGATGATCTTTCATTTGTCGCGCGAGAGGATATTATCCTTGATTGCGAATAAGTCGCAATTACATTGACTCTTGAGAATGGGTCACATCTACATTCTCGCATTGTCCTAATGAAGAGATTTCAACTTGCTTCTCACTTTACGCCGACTTGCACTGGCAGCCTGCCTGCTGATTCCAGCCAATACGGCCCTAGCTGACAAGCTTAAGGTCGTGACAACCTTCACCGTGCTGGCCGATATGGCCGCCAATGTCACGGGCGACGCAGCGGATGTGGTTTCGGTCACCAAACCCGGCGCGGAAATCCATGGCTACCAACCCACCCCGCGAGACATAGTTAGGGCATCAGATGCAGACCTGATCCTGTGGAACGGCCTGAACCTCGAACTTTGGTTCGAACAATTTTTGGCCAACCTTGGCGATGTGCCGTCTGCCACCCTGTCTGATGGAATCGACCCGATCCCGATTGCCAGCGGATCTTATGAAGGAAAATCCAACCCGCACGCCTGGATGGGGCTGGATAACGCTTTAATCTATATCGATAACATCCAAGCTGCCCTGTCGCAGCAGGACCCGGATAATGCTGCGACCTATGCCTCAAACGCGGACGCCTACAAAGCCCGCCTGCACGACACGCTAGAACCGTTGCGCGCTCAGGTTGCCGCGATCCCAGAAGACCAGCGCTGGCTGGTCACCTGCGAAGGCGCGTTCAGTTACCTTGCACGCGATTTCGGGATGAAAGAGCTTTATCTATGGCCGATGAACGCCGATCAGGTCGGTACACCGCAACAGGTGCGTGCCGTTATTGACGGTGTGCGGGCCAACAACATCCCAGTCTTGTTCTGTGAAAGCACAGTCAACACAAAACCTGCCAAGCAGGTCGCGCGGGAAACAGGAGCGGCCTATGGTGGGGAGCTATATGTGGATTCGCTGAGCAAACAGAACGGTCCAGTACCCACCTATCTGGACCTACTACGCGTGACATCGGAGACGGTGGCACGCGGATTGACTGAGGCCAATCAGTAAGGTGCTTGATACCGTCCCCTCCCCTCTCATCGGTGACCAGGCGCCAGGGGCCGGTGAAGGGATCGAAGCCCGAAACGTGACCGTCACCTATCGCAACGGCCACACAGCCCTGCACAATGCCACATTTGCAATCCCGCGGGGGACGGTTACCGCTTTGGTGGGCGTCAACGGCGCAGGGAAGTCCACGCTGTTCAAGGCGATCATGAACTTCGTTCCTTCCGCGTCGGGATCGATCAAGCTGCTGGGCCGCCCGGTCCGGCAGGCGCTGCGCGAAAACCTCGTGGCCTATGTTCCGCAGTCAGAGGAGGTCGACTGGACCTTTCCCGTGCTGGTCGAAGATGTGGTCATGATGGGCCGCTATG
Source organism: Marinibacterium sp. (assembly GCA_017643305.1). Taxonomy (GTDB): domain Bacteria; phylum Pseudomonadota; class Alphaproteobacteria; order Rhodobacterales; family Rhodobacteraceae; genus HXMU1420-2. The sequence goes on from JAEPNQ010000003.1 coordinate 81,778, forward strand.
GCCATATGGGCCCCCTGCGCCGCCCACGTGCTGCTGACCATTCGGCCGTGGACAACGCGCTACAGCGTGTTGGCATGGCCGACCATCGCAAACGCCAGATCGGTGAACTGAGCGGTGGCCAGCGCAAGCGGGTCTTCCTGGCGCGAGCCCTGGCGCAAGACGGGCAGGTTATTTTGCTGGATGAACCGTTTACCGGCGTGGACGTGCAGACCGAAGATCAGATCGTCGCTCTATTAAAGGAAATGCGGGCCGAAGGCCGCGTGATGCTGGTGTCCACGCACAACCTTGGCTCCGTGCCCGAGTTTTGCGACCGTACCATTTTGGTGAAAGGCACCGTGCTCGCCTATGGCCCAACGGCAGAGGTGTTCACGCACGACAATCTGGAACAAGCCTTTGGCGGCGTTCTGCGCCGCTTCACTTTGGGCGGCGAAGCTTTGCACGAAGACGGCGATGCCCGTCAGGTCACTATCCTGACCGACGATGAACGTCCGTTCGTCCAGTACGGCAACGAAACCCAGACGCAGGAAGCCGAAAAATGACCCTGCTGTTGGAGCCCTTTGGCTATGGCTACATGTTCAACGCCATGTGGGTTTCAGCGCTAGTTGGTGGGGTTTGTGCATTCCTGTCTGCATTTCTGATGCTCAAGGGCTGGTCGCTGATTGGCGATGCGCTGTCCCATTCCGTCGTGCCAGGGGTGGCCGGAGCCTATATGCTGGGCCTGCCCTTTGCACTGGGGGCGTTTTTGGCCGGGGGTCTGGCGGCGGCGGGCATGCTGTTTCTGTCGGAACGGTCGGGCCTAAAGATCGATGTAGTGATAGGGCTGATCTTCACGTATTTCTTTGGTCTTGGCCTTTTCATGGCTTCCATCAGCCCCGTTTCCATAGACATCCAGACCATTACCATGGGCAACATCCTGGCCATTTCGCCGGAAGACACGGCACAGCTGGCGATCATCGGAGGTGTGTCGCTAGTGGTGTTGATGATCTTCTGGAAAGATCTGATGATCACGTTCTTCGATGAAAACCATGCGCGCGCGGTGGGGCTGCGGACCGGGTTTCTGAAGGTGCTATTTTTCATGTTGCTGTCGGCTTCAGTTGTGGCCGCGCTGCAAACGGTAGGGGCACTTTTGGTGATCGCGATGGTCGTGACGCCCGGTGCGACGGCCTATCTGTTGTGTGACCGGTTTCCGCGTTTGATCCTAGTTTCGGTTATCATCGGTGCTGTGACCAGCTTTGTCGGCGCCTATCTCAGCTATTTTCTGGACGGAGCCACTGGCGGCATCATTGTCACCTTGCAGACATTGCTGTTTATCGTGGCCTTTCTGCTGGCCCCTAAACACGGGCTGCTCGCCGCGCGACGACGAGCAAGGAGCTTAAAGTAATGGATCTGCTCACGCCCTTCCAATTCGCTTTCATGCAGAACGCTTTTCTGATTTGCGTGCTGGTCGCGGTACCAACGGCGATGATGTCCTGTTTCCTTGTGTTACGTGGATGGGCCTTGATGGGAGACGCGGTCAGCCATGCAGTCCTGCCGGGAATTGTTCTGGCCTATATCGCGGACCTGCCCCTGTTACTGGGGGCATTTGTGTCAGGCATGGCCTGTGCGCTGGCCACGGGCTATCTGGCTGAAAACAGCCGGGTCAAACGCGACACGGTCATGGGCGTTGTGTTTTCCGGCATGTTTGCTTTTGGCATTGTTCTTTATGCTTGGGTGGATACGGATGTGCACTTGGATCATATACTGTTCGGCAATATCCTTGGTGTCAGTTCTACAGACCTATGGACCGCCGGAGTGATATCTGGCGCAGTCAGCTTGGGTCTGGCGGTGTTCTGGAAGGATCTGTTGCTGCTCAGCTTCGATCCGGCGCAGGCGCGCGCGTCTGGGCTGCCGGTTTCATTCCTGCATTACGGTCTGCTGGCGGCGCTGGCACTGACCATTATTGCCACCCTGACAGCAGCCGGGCTGATCCTGGCCATCGGGCTGGTGATTGCGCCCGGAGCAATCGCATTCCTGGTGGTTCGGCGGTTCGGGGCGATGTTGATGATCGCAGTTGCCGTGAATATCGTGACAATGGTGCTGGGCGTCTACCTGAGCTTTTGGATCGACAGCGCGCCAGCGCCCACCATCATCCTTGTGCAAACTATTGTTTTTGCTGTTGCTTTCATCCGTCGCATTCTGACCAACCGGTTAGCCGAACAACAGGTCACCATAACTGACTAATCCTCGCACCACCGTTCCATATTAAACGAAGATTGCGCCATCTTGAATATGTTCTATTTTTGTTCTATTTTAAAGGACAGCATTGGAGGACATTTACATGCCCACACTTCCAACGAACGACTATCATCGATTGCCTGTAAGCGAGAAACAGCTGCGATATGCCCGGTCAATCGCAACCCGTGCCGCTATTGATCTACCCCGTGATGTTATGGAAGACCGCCGCGCACTGTCAGCCTGGATTGAGCGGCACAAGACGCCCGTGTCGCGGTTTGATGCATACCCCAGCTCCAGACAGGTGGCATTTGCCGAGCGGATCGCTCAGATTAAGCGTCAGGAAATCCCACATGAATGTTTTCGCGACAAATCGATGATGTCCCGCTGGATCGACAGCAACAAATAGGCCAGACCGCGCGCTGGGCGTAAACCAATGTTTTTCAGTGAGAGAAGCGCTCTGTGCCATCACTCTCGGTGCGGCCTGCAGCCTGCGACTGTATGATGAAATCGGGTCCATCGAAGTGGGCAAACGCGCAGACTTTGCCGTGTTGGAGCAGAACCACTCTGATGTCGAACCCAAGGCGTTACGGAATGTTCCGGTTCTGAGCACCTTGTTAGATGGCAAAATGAACCTAACTGTTACGCCTGCCTCTGACTATCATTTCCGGATATCTCAGCGCTGGGAAAACCACGTTGATCAACCGCCTTCTAGCCGAGGATCATAGACTGCGCCCAATAGTCATGGTCAATGATTTCGAGGCCATCAACATTGATGAAGCGCTAATCGCCGCACAATCCGACGACATGATCATACTGCCCAACGGGTGCGTCTGCTTCACCATGGGCGCAGATCTGTTCATGGCGCTTGGGAATGCGTTGGACAGGGACCCGCGCCCGGATCATCTGATTATCGAGGCCAGCGGGGTCGCGGATCCAGCCGCTATCGCCAATGCTGCAATTGCGGAGCCGGATCTGAGTTATGCCGGCATCATAACGCCGGTGGATGCGGGCAATGCGCCATCACTTCTGGATGACCAACAAATCGGCCCACAGGTGGCGCAACAAATCACGGCAGCAGATCTAGTGTTGGTGACAAAGGCGGAGAAAATTGCGCCGGCCCTGAGCGACAAACTTACAGATCTTGGCGCCAAACCGCCTACACTGGTCCCCGATGAAAAAGTGTCCGATCTGTTGTTTGATATCATACCCCTGCCCCTTGACCGAACCACAAACGCGCATCCACATTATGTCAGCTGGAGCCATGTCAGCGACGCTGTGCACAACCGCCGCTCCATGGGAGAAAAGCTGGCGAACCGCCCTGACGGTCTTTACCAGCTCAAGGGCCATGTGCAGACGGATGATGATCCTTACGAGGTGCATATTGTCGACAAATTCGTGGAAGCACGCCGCACGAAGGTCGCAGAGCGCACGGTGCTGGTTGGGCTGGACCCGGCAGGTCGCGTTACCGCAGAAAAATTGAGGCATGGTGGACCGCCGACGCCTAGCGCCTCCCCACCTGGCGACAGATCAGGATGACGGGCAGCAGCCCAATAGTCAGGATCACCAGTGAAGGCACTGCCGCGCCTTCCAACCGTTCGTCGGAGGCGAGCCGATAGGCCTGGACCGCTAGTGTGTCGAAATTGAAAGGCCGCATGATGAGGGTCGCCGGCAGTTCCTTCATTACATCGACAAAGACGATCAGCATGGCCGTCAGCAGGGATGGTGTAAGGATCGGAAGGTGAACCCGGCGTAGCGTAGCCAGCGGTGACTGGCCCAGCGATCGGGCCGCTGCATCCATGTTGGCATGCACCATCAACTGTCCGCCCTCATAAGCCCCAAGAGCGGCAGCCAGGAACCGGATCATGTAGGCCGCGATAAGCAGCCAGATTGATCCGGTCAGCAGCAGACCGGTAGAGATGCCAAAACTGTCTCGCATCCACGCGTCCAAGGCGTTGTCGAACGCGGCAAACGGCACCATCAGTCCAACCGCGATCACTCCGCCGGGCACGGCATAGCCCAGCCGTGCGACATAGACGGCAGCTGCGCTGAACCGTCCAGGCACCAGACGGCGGTAGAAGCCAACCAAAACCGCAGCGCCGAGCGTGACCACCGCCGCGACGGCGGCCAGGGTAAGTGAATTTTTTATGAACCCGACATAGCGGCGGCTTGTCAGGGCCTGTTCCGATCCAAGGCCCATGGAGGTCAGCACAATCACCGGCAGGATGAAGCCCAAAAGCACAGGGAACGCACACAACAAAACGGCCGCCGCCGCGCGCCAGCCCCGCAGTGTAGGCGGCGGCATGCTGTGATGTTGCTTACCAGCGCCGTGGTATCGCGCCTGTCCCCGTTGGGATCGCTCTAGCATGGCCAGCACCAGAGCGAAGCTCAACAGGCACAGGGCCAGCTGCGCTGCCGCGCCCCGGTCAGCGAGCGAGAACCAGCTGGTGTAGATCCCGGTGGCAAAGGTCTGCACGCCAAAATATGCGACGGTTCCGAAATCTGCGATGGTTTCCATCACCGCCAGCAGAACGCCCGCCGCGATAGCAGGGCGCGCCATGGGCAGGCTGACCCGGAAGAATGCATGCCAAGCCGACGACCCAAGCGCACGTGCGGCCAGAAACGCGGTGGCGCTTTGTTGCAGGAACGCCGCGCGAGCCAGCAGGTACACGTAGGGGTAAAGGACAAGCACCAGCATTACGGCAGCGCCACCTGTCGAGCGGACTTCGGGAAACCAGTAATCGCGCGGGCCCCAGCCTGTGATCGACCGCAGGCTGGTCTGAACAATGCCAGGATGATCCAATAGGAAAGTATAGCTATAGGCCAGCACGTAAGCTGGGAAAGCCAGTGGCAACACCAGCGCGATCTCGAACAGTTTGGCGCCCGGAAATCGGGTCATCGTCACCAGCCACGCAGCGCCGACGCCCAGAAACAGGGTCCCGACCGATACCATAAGTACCAGAACCAGAGTGGTGCCTGCATAGCGGGGCAGCACCGTTTTCAACAGGTGAGCAATGGTTTCGGTTCCGCCAGTTGCCGCTGCCAGAACGACCGCAATGATAGGCAACAGGCAAATGGCTGCGACAAGTCCGGCCAGAACGCCAAACACGCGGCTGTGACCGCGCGTTTTGCCAAGCGTCAAGTTTGCCCGAACATTAGCCAAGCCGCACCCCATTTCAGTTTCGTGCCGGACTTATTCCGCATTTCGCGCGCCGGGGCCAGACGGTTTGTGGCGCAGGTCAGAGACCTACCCTCCGTCCCGTACCGGGAATCAATCGTATTTGCGCTGATCCTCGATCACGAGCCCGTCCCTGGGCAAGCTGCCAGGCGCGACGATTTCCACCGCGCCTTTCAACTTCAGCACCTGCACGACAGAGGCCGAGAAGTCTGCTGCGTTACCGCCATCGGCCTCCACCTGCACGGTCATAACGTCCATTTCGCCCTGCCGAGTCGCGATGACACGGGCTTTGACGATTTCATCGTGCCGTTCGACTAGCGCCGCGATCTGCTCGGGGCGGACGAACATGCCCTTGATCTTTGCGGTCTGGTCTGCGCGCCCCATCCAGCCCTTGATCCGCATGTTGGTGCGGCCACAAGGCGATTGCCCCGGCAGGACGGCGGAAAGGTCTCCAGTTGCGAAACGGATCAACGGGTAATCAGGGTTCAAAGCGGTGACAACAACTTCGCCGACCTCACCTTCGGCTACCGGAGTGCCGGTGCCGGGCGTCACGATTTCCACGATCACGCCTTCGTCGACGATCATGCCTTCCATGGCGTCACTTTCATAGGCGATATTGCCCAGATCGGCGGTACCATAACTTTGTAGGCACCGGATGCCCCGATCGGCATATTCTTGGCGCAGCGACGGGAACAGCGCGCCGCCGCCCACGGTGGCTTTGGTGATCTGCAGCGCTGCACCCATTTCGTCGGCCTTGTCCAAGATGATTTTCAGGTAATCCGGCGTCCCAGCATAGGCAGTAACCCCAATGTCGCGGGCAGCCGTCACCTGCAATTCAGTCTGTCCGGTTCCGGCGGGCAACACCGCCGCCCCAACCGCGCGCGCACCGTTTTCAAACAGCATGCCAGCCGGGGTCAGATGGTAGGAGAAACAGTTCTGTATGATATCGCCCGCGCCGATTCCAGCGGCATGCAGGACGCGCCCGAAACGCCACCAATCGCGGTCAACGCCACCGGGTTCATAAATTGGGCCTGGCGATTGGAACACATGGGCAAACCCCGAAACCGCTCTGGCAACATATCCTCCGAACGGAGGGTTCGCGGCCTGGGCCTTGCCCAGTTCCGCCTTGCGCAGCACTGGCAGGCTGGTCAGATCAGCGGCGCTGGTGATCTGAGCCGCATCGACATCCGCAAAGCTTTCGGCGTAACCCGCCAGCTCCTTGGCACGAGCGATCTGCTGCGGCAGGGCCTGCGCCAGATCAGCTGAGCGCGCGTCAACGCCGCGCGTTTCCAATTCGTCGAAAAAACTGGTCATGGCTGATCCTCCTGCGGTCAGGCGCCGCGCAACACGTTGGCGGGTTGATGTTTAAATGACGTTGCGTCAATTGACGGCATGCTATTTTAGTCCGAATTTTCTTGGGTGGCCTGAGAAAGGAAATAGCGATGGTTGATACTGACACTGGCTCGAGCCTGGGAGCTCTTGATCGACGCATCACCGTTCACACCGCACTGCAGATCATGGAAGCCAATTTTCCCGACTTCGCGTTTCATCATGTGCGTGATGTCGATGACCTTTGCAACCTTATCGAACAGCGCATAAAAGAGTACGGCTACGGATGAGAATGTCTGGTCCATCTGAACAAATGCGAAATCGTGCCTTCTACCTGGATACGCTATGGTCGGCGCGGCAAGCGGCTGAATGAACGCGCCTCGCTGGGCTCCGTGCGCCATGCCACCGGGCCGGAAACCGAAGCCGACATTCGCATGCAGGCAGGAACCCAGGGGCTTCGACCCAACACACGAAACACGCGCGAAGAGGCGTTGGCGCTGATCTCTGAATTGAAATCCAGGCAGCAAGAATAAATCCTCAGCTCAGCCAACGCTTGCGGCGGCGGTAGGACCGGACATCGCGGAAGGATTTTCGCCCTTCTTCGGACATGCCGAGGTAAAATTCCTTCACGTCCGGGTTTTCACGCAGTTCAGCGGCGGGGCCGTCCATCACGATACGACCGGATTCGAGAATGTATCCATAGTGCGCAAAGCGCAGTGCCACGTTGGTGTTCTGTTCAGCCAGCAGGAAGGTCACGCCTTCCTTCTCGTTCAGATTTTTGACGATGCCAAAGATCTCTTCCACCAGCTGCGGCGCCAAGCCCATGCTAGGTTCATCGAGCAGGATGGTTTCAGGACGGGACATCAGCGCGCGGCCAATCGCACACATCTGCTGTTCCCCGCCCGAGGTATAGCCCGCCTGCGATCTGCGGCGTTCCTTCAGACGCGGGAAATACGTGTAGACCATTTCCAGGTCAGCTTCCTGATCGCCGCGCCCGTCCCTGCGGGTGTATGCGCCGGTCAGCAGGTTTTCTTCAACCGTCAGGTGTTCAAAACAGTGGCGGCCTTCCATCACCTGAATCACGCCCTTTTCGACCAAGTGCGCTGGATCGGAATGGGCGACGTTTTCACCACGGTACATGACCGAGCCCTTTGTCACTTCACCGCGTTCGGAATGTAGAAGATTGGACACGGCCTTGAGCGTGGTGGTTTTGCCTGCGCCATTGCCGCCCAACAGGGCCGTAATGCCGCCTTTCGGGACCGACAGGCTCACGCCCTTCAACACGAGGATCACGTGATTGTAGATCACCTCGATATTGTTGACCTGCAAAAGGTTCTCTTCAGTGCGTCCGGCGTCGAGCATCGGTTTTGTTCCTCATGTCCGCCCGCATATGCAGCGGGGTCTCATGGTTGTTTTTCGAAAAGACGCGGCAGCTTTCCGCCGCGTCCGAGTGTGTTTGCCGCCCCAGAAGAAGGGGCGCGCTAGATCAGTTGCAGCGTTCCTGAATGTTGTTTTCAGCTGCAAAAGCGGCGGAGTCCTCTGCCACCAGACGATCGATGACGGACTTGTCGCTTTCGATCCAATCGGTGATGACCGACCATTTCTCTGCCTTGGCATCCCACTGCTGGACTTTGCCCAGACCACCACCACCGTGGTTTTCGCAGGTCACGGTGAAGGCCGGACCGAAGTCAGGCAGACCAAGCGCGGCCATGTCCTCTTCAGACAGCGACAAGGCTTCCATGCCGTCGCGCATCATCGCCGGGGTGATGTCAGCCTCACCGTGGATTTCCTGCGCTTTCTTCACCGCTTCTGATGCCAGCAGGGCAGCATACATACCACGATTGTAAAGCACGGTGTTCATCTGGTCTCCGGCGCCAGCAGCTTTGCCCGAGTCATAGACGTGCTTCTGCAAGTCTGCGTAGATCGGATAATCACCACCCGGGTTTGCAAGCGCCAGTGCCTTGTAGCCGTCCGCACCATCGCCAACCGGCAGCACGTCGTTTTCAGAACCGGACCACCAGATGCCGATGAAGTTTTCCATCGGGAAGCGGATGTTTGCAGCTTCCTGAATGGCAACCTGGTTCATCACGCCCCAGCCCCACATCAGGACATAGTCGGGCTTTTCACGGCGGATTTGCAGCCACTGGGACTTTTGTTCCTGACCCGGATGATCGACCGGCAGAAGGCTCAGCTCATAGCCGTGCTTGTTGGCAAGCTCTTCCAGCGTGCGGATCGGTTCTTTGCCGTAAGCGGAGTTGTGATAGACCAGCGCCACTTTCTTGCCGTTGATGTCACCACCGTTCACATCCAGGATGTGCTTGATCGCGATCGACGCGCCATCCCAGTAGTTGGCCGGATAGTTGAACACATGGCTGAACACCTTACCGTTCTTGGCGGAGGTCCGGCCATAGCCCATCGAATGGATCGGGATACCGTCAGCCGTGCCTTTTGGGATCAACTGGTAGGTGATACCTGTCGACAGCGGCTGATAAACAAGCGCGCCTTCACCCTTGGTGGATTCGTAGCATTCCACGCCTTTTTCGGTGTTGTAGCCGGTTTCGCATTCCAGAAGACGAACCGGCACTCCTCCGATACCGCCGTCGCGTTCATTGAGCAATGTGAAGTAATCGGCATACCCATCCGCGAACGGAATGCCGTTTGCAGCGTAAGGCCCCGTCCGATAGCTGAGCGATGGCATGACCAGATCGGCTAGTGCCGGTCCGGCCGCCATTACGGCGCCCAGTGCAAGAGTTGCGAGTTTCATTTTCATCGGGTCTCCTCCCTTTGGTTTTGGTCCGATGTCACTTATTGTGGCGGGTTCCCCGCCGGGTCGCGGTCCACCCCTAGTGCGGGAAGGGCCACAATCTCATTTTTTCCTTAGCCAGTCGCGACAACTGCGCCAGCCCGTGCGGTTCCAAGATCAGGAATGCAACGATCATCAAGCCAATAATGATGAACTGGAAATGCGCCACAATGTCAGTGGCCCAGCCCATCATGTCCACGCCCACCAGCTTCAACACAACTGGAAGAACCACGAGGAACGCAGCGCCGGCAAAGGCCCCAAAAATGGACCCCAGACCGCCAATAATGATCATAAACAGCACCAGAAACGATTTGTTTATGCCGAACACCTCGCCGACTTCCACAGCGCCCAAGTAAACTGCAAAGAACAATGCCCCGCTGAGCCCAACGAAAAAGGAACTGATTGCAAAAGCGCTGAGTTTCGCGCGTAGCGGGTTCACCCCGATGATTTCAGCTGCGATGTCCATGTCGCGGATGGCCATCCAGGTCCGGCCCAGCGTTCCGCGCGTCAGGTTCCGCGCGATGATGGCGGAGCCCGCACAGAAAACTAGACAGAAAAGATAAGTCGCCCAAGCTTCGGTGTTGGGGCCAGTGACCTCGATCCCGAACACGGTGCGTTCAGGCGCATTGATCTGGCCGGAGGCTGAGTAGTTGTAGAACCATGGCACCCGGTTGAAGAGCCAAACCAGAAAGAACTGCGCCGCCAGCGTGGCTACGGCTAGGTAAAACCCCTTGATCCGCAAGCTCGGCAAACCGAACAGCACGCCGACAAGCGCTGTCACCCCGCCTGCCAGAATGACATGGAATAAGATATTCACCTCTGGAAACGCAGTCATTAGCTTGTAGCAGGCGTAGGCCCCCACGGCCATGAACCCGCCAGTCCCTAGGCTGACCTGCCCGCAATACCCCGTCAGGATGTTCAGCCCGATCGCTGCGATAGCATAGATCAGGAAAGGCAGCAGTATCGCATTTGCCCAGTAGTCATTTATCACGAACGGCACGACCAGAAAGGCCAACGCCATGACCGCATAGTACCGGTACCGGTCAAACCGGATCGGAAAGGTCTGGCTATCCTGTGCGTATGTGGTGCTGAAATCACCGGCCTCACGATAGAACATGGATCAGACACTCCCCTGCATTTGAGCGCGGCGTCTGGTTTCCGCGTCCAGTTGGTTTGATTTCCAGGCGTAACCGGATTGTTCGGTTACACGGATCAGTTTCATGTATGCCAGCACGCCGGTCACAAAACCTACAAAGGCCAGGATGGCGGCAATGGTCAATTGGCGGCTCGACAGCCCCTCGAATGTCACGACGATGTACCCGAAGGCCCAGAACCCAGACCAGGCAATCACGTTGATGATGGCAACCAGCTTGTTCATGGTTCTGCCCCGCTACACCCTTTCGATGATTTTTTCGCCGAACAACCCCTGTGGCCGGAAGACGAGGAAGATAAGCGCCAGCACATAGGCGAACCAGTTTTCGGTTGCGCCGCCCACGAGCGGCCCGATGGCAAATTCGAAAAGCTTCTCACCTACCCCGATGATCAGACCGCCGATAATGGCCCCCGGAATGGAGGTAAAACCTCCCAGCATCAGCACTGGCAGCGCCTTCAACGCAATCAGCGAGAGAGAGAACTGCACACCCGACTTGGTGCCCCAGACGATCCCAGCGACCAGAGCCACAAAGCCTGCCAGCGACCACACCAGAACCCAGATAAAGTTCAGCGAAATACCCACCGACAGCGCGGCCTGGTGATCATCCGCCACCGCACGCATGGCACGACCCTGCTTGGTGTACTGGCTGAAGGCAACCAGCGCGACCACCAGCAATGCGGCGATGATCGTGGCTACGATGTCGAGATTATCGATGAAGAAGCCGTATCCAAACCAGCCATAGGTGGTTTCATCGATCCAGATATTGATGCCCTGCGGCAGCCCCACATCCAGTTTCTTAATCTCGGACCCCCACATCAGGTCGCTGAACCCTTCGAGAAAATAGGCCAGCCCAATGGTCGCCATGAATAGGATAATCGGTTCCTGGTTCACCAGATGCCGCATCACGAAATACTGCACAGCCCAAGCCAAGAACACCATGACAACAATGGCCATCAGGATCCCGGCGATCGCAGGAATATGCCAGCCGAAATGGTGCACCTTGGTCCCGAGGATGGCGTTGATCAGATGCGAAAACGGCACCTGCCCATCCATGATGCCGACCAGCGTCGCGGCAGCAAAAAGCGCCATTACACCTTGGGCAAAGTTGAAGATACCAGACGCCTTGAAAATCAGCACGAAGCCAAGCGCCACAAGGGCGTAGAGCACGCCAGCCATGAGGCCGTTCAGCGTGACCTCCATCGCGTAAAGCAGTTGATCAGGCATTCGTGCCTCCCGTCCAGTCGTCTGCGTGCTTAGTCATGGCTCACCCCCAGATAGGCGTCGATCACCTGCTGGTTCGCCCGCACCTCGTCCGGGGTACCGTCGCCAATCTTCTTGCCGTAATCCATAACGACCACCCGGTCGCTCAGGTCCATCACCACGCCCATGTCGTGTTCAATCAGCGCGATAGTGGTGCCGAATTCGTCATTCACGTCGAGGATAAAGCGGCACATGTCCTCTTTCTCTTCCACGTTCATGCCGGCCATGGGTTCATCCAGCAGCAAAAGCTTGGGTTCAGCAGCCAGAGCCCGGGCCAGTTCCACCCGCTTCTTCAAACCGTAGGGCAGACGCGCCACAGGGGTCTTGCGGATGTGCTGAATTTCAAGGAAGTCGATGACCTTCTCGGCAATCTCGCGGTTCGCGGTTTCCTCGGCCTCGGCTTTGCCTTTCCACAGGGCCTGCGCAATAACGCCCGTATTCATATGTGTCAGGCGCCCTGTCATCACGTTGTCCAGCACGGTCATCCCTTCAAACAAGGCAATGTTCTGGAATGTCCGTGCGATCCCCTGGCGTGCAACCTCAAACGGGCGCATAGGCGGACGCGGGCTGCCCCGGAACCAGACCTCACCTTCCTGCGGGATGTAAAACCCGGACACCACGTTCAGCATCGAGGATTTACCAGCCCCATTCGGACCGATGATCGCCCGGATTTCACCTTCGCGGATATCAAAGGAAATATCCTCGATCGCCGTCACCCCGCCAAAACGCAGAGTGATGTTTTTCATTTCCATCACGACGCCGCCGATCTTGCGGCCATCCGCGGTGGTGTAGCCGTCCGTCTGATCCAGCATCACGACACCCCCTGCTTTAAGCTTGTCATTGTTCCGATTTCCCACTCAAGCGCCCGCCGAACGGTGGGACGGCGGGCGGGGCCATGGCCGCAGGCCGAGCGGCGCACGTCCGGCCCGCTCATTCAGCCGCCATTTTCTGCCCTACCGGCAGAACCTTGGCACTGCGGATCTGCAGCGTGGCGCTGATCGATCCTTTGCGCCCGTCTTCATAGGTCACTTCTGTCGTGGTCGACACGCTTTCCGATCCGTCGTAGAGCGCCGCGATGATGTCGGCATATTTCTCTTCGATGATCCGGCGGCGGACCTTGCGGGTCCGGGTCAGTTCCCCATCATCGGCATCCAGTTCCTTGTGCAGCACCACAAAGCGGTGGATCTGGCAGCCCGACAGCATTTCGTCAGCTGCGACCGACTCGTTGACCTCTTGAACATGATCCTGGATCGCCTGCAGAACCTGCGGATTACCGGCCAGTTCCTGGTAGGATGCATAAGCAATGTTGTTCCGTTCGGCCCAGTTGCCAACCGCCGCCAAGTCGATGTTGATGAAAGCGGTGCATTCTTCCCGCCCGGCGCCAAAGACAACAACTTCCAGCACGTTTGGGAAGAACTTCAGCTTGTTTTCCACATATTTCGGAGCGAAGAGTGACCCGCTGGCCATCTTGCCCACGTCCTTGGCCCGGTCGATGATCCGCAGATGCCCGGTGCCTTCTTCGATGAACCCAGCGTCGCCGGTTGCAACCCAGCCTTCTGGATCCTTGGTGTCTGCCGTGCTTTCGGGGTTCTTGTAATATTCTACAAAAACACCCGGCGACCGGTAGAAAACTTCGCCATTGTCGCCGATCTTCAGCTCTACATCCGGACAGGGCACGCCCACCGTGTCAGACCGCACTTCGCCATCTGGCTGCGCGGTGATGAACACCGTTGCTTCGGTCTGGCCGTACAGCTGCTTCAAGTTGATGCCTAGCGAGCGGTAGAAATCGAAGATTTCTGGACCAATCGCTTCACCGGCCGTGTAGCCCACGCGCACGCGAGTGAAGCCCAACGTATTTTTCAGCGGGCCGTAAACCAGCTTGTCACCGATCCAGTATTTCAGACGGTCGCCCATCGAAACCGGTTTGCTGTCCAAAAGTGCCGGACCAACTTTGCGGGCATGCTCCATATACTTGTCGAACAGGCGTTTCTTGAACTTCCCGGCGTCCTCCATCCGGATCATCACGTTGGTCAGCTGCGTTTCAAACACTCGCGGCGGAGCAAAGTAATAGGTCGGCCCAATTTCGCGCAGATCCTGCGTCATCGTGTCAGGGTTTTCCGGGCAATTGACGCAGAAACCAGTCCAAAAGGCCTGACCGATGGAGAAGATAAAGTCACCAACCCACGCCATGGGCAGGTAGGCCAGAATTTCTTCGCCTGGACCCAAGTTATCGAATTCACTGGAATTGCGTGCACTTTCAATGACATTCCGGTTGGACAGAACCACGCCCTTGGGCTTGCCCGTGGTGCCGGAGGTGTAGAGCATGACACAAGGGTCATCGTAGGTCAGCACATCCTGACGGCTGTTCAGTTCGTTGATCAGTTCGTTATAGGCCGCGCGACCCTGGTCCTGAACGTGGCTAAATTGGTGCAGGTGGGTGTGATCATATTTCCGCAGCCCGCGCGGATCCAGATAGATCATGTGTTCGAACTGGTGCAGGTTTTCCTGCACCTCGATCACCTTGTCCACCTGTTCCTGGTCGCCGACAATCACGAACCGCGCGCCGCAATGGCCAAGGACATAGGCCATCTCTTCAGCAACTGCGTCCTGATAGACCGGTACCGGCACGGCACCCACGCATTGCGCGGCGACCATGGACCAATACAAATATGGCCGATTGCGACCAATGATGGCGATGAAGTCACCCTTCTTCACCCCGAGGTTCAGAAGCCCGAGCGCGAGCGCCTCGATCTCCTTGTCAACCTCGGACCAGGTCCAGCTTTGCCAGATCCCAAATTCCTTTTCCCGGTAAGCGGGTTTGTTCGCGAACTGTGTCGCATTCCGCTTTAGAAGAGCAGGAATGGACAGCGACCCACTGGTCGCGGCCTGCGTTTGCGTCAATGTTGTCTCCTCCCCAACCGGATTGCCCCGGCCGATGTCGCCCTTTGGAACGAATCTTGTCCCAGTGGAACGTTACTCACACTTGTCGTCAACTTTTTCCTGATGATTTCCCAAACCTTACGAATTGTTACGGGTCTGTTCGGCGGCGCTTCCGGCTTTGCGCACCTGCATTGGCATGCTAGAAGGCGGACCTGCTGGAGGCGCAATGAAACTCACAGACCATCAAATAAAGTCGATGACAACGGGCGGGCTGAACCTGATCGCACAGGCCCTGTCGATCTACGATCGTGATCTATGTCTTGTGCTCAGCAACAGCCGGTTTCAGGAAATGTTCAGCCTGCCAGACAGGCTGGTGGAACCCGGTGCCAGTTTTGAAGAGTCCATTCGCCATCTCGCCGTGAACGGCGAATACGGCCCGCTCGAAGATATCGACAATTTCGTGCAGTCTCGCGTGGATCAGGCGCGTGCCTTTGCGCCGCATTACATGGAACGGGTGCGGTCAAACGGTCGGACCATCAGCGTCGAAGGCACACCGCTGCCGGAAGGCGGCTGGGTCACAGTTTACACCGATATCAGCCGCACCAAACGGTCCGAGGCCCTGCTACGCGCCCGGTCGGAGGAGCTGACAGGCCAGCTAATCGCCCATGCCGAGGAACTGTCAGCCGCAAACCGGGAGCTGGCCGCCACCAACACCGCACTGGAAGAAGCCAAGCGCCAATTGACCAAGATCGAAGCGCGCACACGGATGACCACGGAAATGCTGCCTGCGCATATCGCCCATGTGGATGCACACGGTCGATATACCTATTCAAATCTGAGGCTGAATTCCGTTTTGCCAGGGCGGGATGCGGAAATTGTAGGGCTCTATATCTGGGATGCCTTGGGCGATTTTGTGTATTCGCGGATCCAACCACATCTGGAAGCCGCCTATGCAGGCAAAGACGATGTTTTCGAGTTCAACGAAAACCACAGCGGCCGTCGCATCCGTGTGGCTCTGACACCCGATCCACAGGGCGGCGTCTATGTCATGTCGATGGACGTCACCGAGGAAACCCAGGTGCGGTCGGCGCTGCAGCAAACCCGCCGTCGGGCACTGGCGGCTCAGATGACCTCCGGTCTGGCACATGATTTCTCCAACCTTCTGACCATCATACTTGGGCTGCAAAGCAAACTATCGGCGATGGAATTAGGGGCAGACGCAGCTGAGCTGATAGACGCCACTCGCGCCACCGCCAATCGCGGTGGCCGCTTGTTGAACCGCATCGCCAGCATGACGGGGCACCGAACGTTGCGGCCAAAGCCCGCAAAGCTGAGCATGATGTTTTCAGATCTTAAGATCCTCGCCGGGCCCAGCCTGCCGCCGAACCTAGGCCTGACGATCCTGGATTATTCGCCGGATCTGGCGCTGATGCTGGATGCGGGGATGTTGCAGAACGCGCTGTTGAACCTGATCTTGAACGCGCGGGACGCCTGCGGCCTGAATGGCCAGATCGTGGTGACAGCACAGGCCATCGAACATACCTGGATCGAAATAAAAGTGTCTGACACCGGCCCTGGGTTTTCCGACTGGGCGCTGCAAAAGGCCGTGGAGCCATTTTTCACCACCAAGGGCGGCGAGGGGTCGGGACTCGGACTGCCGATGGTCTACGATATGGTCAAGCTGGCAGGCGGCAACCTGCAATTGTCCAACACGGATATCGGCGGCTGTGTCACCCTGCGCCTTCCCTATCGCCAGGCCCCGACCAGTACGGGCGGTTTGGCGTTGCTGGTGGAGGACAGCGACGACCTGCGCGCCACCTTCCGCGAGATGCTGATGGAGTTGGACTTTTCGGTGATCGAGGCTGTATCGGCTGACGAAGCCGCCGCATTGGCAGCTGATCTGCCCGACATTTCCATGATCTTGTCGGATTTGAGACTGGAAGGTCCAGGTACAGGGCTGGATCTGTTGGAGCGCCTGAAAGGCAGCGAACGCCCGGCCATTCTGATGACATCGCTGTCGCCGTCAGACCCGCTGGTGCACCGTGCGCAGTCTCAGGCGCCAGTCCTGTTCAAACCATTCACGCGGGACGATCTGGCCGCTTTCATCCGTCCGGAGGCAGCAGAGTGACTGAACCGCTTGTTACCATCCTCGACGACGAACCCGACATTCGCCACATGCTGCGCGATGTCCTCGAAGACGCAGGGTTCCGGACCCAGTGTTTTGCCCGCGCCCGCGAATTCGAAGCAGCGCTGAAAATGGCAACACCGGATGTGTGCCTTGTTGACCTGTCGCTGCCCGACACGGACGGTCTGGCGCTGGTGCACCGACTGGCTTTGGAACAGGGCGCGTCAGTTATCATCATCTCGGGCCGAGCGCAGGTGCAGGACCGGGTCACGGGGCTGGAGCTGGGTGCGGATGATTACATCACCAAGCCATTTGAACCGGCAGAGGTGGTTGCGCGTATCCGCGCCCGCTTGCGCGGCACACGAACCCCGCCGCAATCGGGCAACACCGCTCGGTTCAATGGCTGGACCGCGCATTTCGAACGTTACACACTGTCGGATAACGACGGAACGGAAGTACGGTTTTCTCATGCCGAAGGCGAAGTGCTGCGCCTTTTTCTTGAAAGCCCCAAGCGTCTGATTTCCCGCGCACGAATGCAGGAAACACTGGGCGGAGCAGCAGGGGAAAGTTTTGACCGGGCCATGGATGTCCGGATTTCACGCCTACGCACAAAGCTGCGCGAAGATCCCAAGAACCCACGCCTGATCAAGACGATCTACGGGGCCGGCTATATCTTTCTGGGCGATGTGGAATGGACCTGACCACGC
The DNA here is from genome assembly GCA_017643305.1 of Marinibacterium sp. GTDB lineage: Bacteria > Pseudomonadota > Alphaproteobacteria > Rhodobacterales > Rhodobacteraceae > HXMU1420-2. The sequence goes on from JAEPNQ010000003.1 coordinate 99,424, forward strand.
CGGTCAGACGCCACGCGGATGACCCTAACCTTGGTGCCATTCTGGATCTGCTGCGCGCCGGATTTGCCTATATGGACGGGCGCATTCACCCGCCGTCTTCGTTGCACCGAATGGACGTTGATGACATCCGCCTCCATTGCCAAACTGGGGAGGTCTGGACCGTCGGTACACCACCTTTGGCCTGCATGTTCCTAACGTACAAGCCGGGTGGATTGTATGTCGGTAAACTGTGCGTTGCCGAAAAAGCGCGAGGTCGCGGTTTGGCGCGGGCGCTGATCGGCGTTGCGCAAGGCCGCGCGCGGGCATTGAACCTGCCTGTTGTCGAATTACAGGCACGGGTAGAACTGACGGAGAACCACACCACCTTTGCACGGCTTGGCTTTATTGAGGTCGGGCGGACGGCACACGCAGGTTATGACCGCCCAACATCTGTCACGATGCGGTTGCGCGTTTGACGCAATTTACCCAGCCAGAAAGGTACCAACGGCTTTTTCCAAAGCGTCCCAGTCGGTGAACTCATGTTCGGCCGCTGCCGGATCATAGCTGCGCCCACGCATCACCACGTGGCGCAAGATCTACCGAGATCAGGGTTTCAAAATTTTGCGGACGCCGGCGTTCGTGCACCGAGGCAGCCAGAATAAAGTTATCGACCCCGTCGCCATTTCATCGGAGACATTTGCAATGACAACATCCAGACCAGCCTTTTTCACCTGTCTGGCAGCGAATTTTGCAATCCTGCCGGTCTGGCCCTCCACGGTAGCAAACAGAACCAATACGCTTACGGCGTCCTCCATGCAGTTGCGAGGTTTTAGGGAAGCTTAGCGACGCAAACAGCGGGCGACCGTGATCTGGATCAAGCTGACGGGGAAATGGCCGATGCAGCGCGCGCCAGAACCCGCAGGCCTGTTACAAGGTGCTCCTCGGCCGTGTCTTCTTCGAACGCATGGCTGATGCCACCGATAGAGGGTACGAACAGCATCGCTGCAGGCATCAGCGCCGCGACGTTCGAGGCATCGTGTAGCGCGCCTGACGGCATGTCGCGCCATTTGCCGGGCACCTCAGCCTCAGCTGCGGCCTGAAGGGCAACTTGGAGTGCCGGTTCCATCGGGATTGGGAGCAGCGCCTTGATCGGGACGATGTCCACTTCCAGCCCGTTGGCTTGGCTGATTTCCTGCACCAGATCGCGGATACAGGTTTCCATGCGATGCAGGCGGTCTTCGTCTGCATCACGCCATTGCACGCTGAATCGCGCTTCGCCCGGAACAACGGAGGGCGCGTTCGGGTGCAGCTCCACCTGCCCAATGGTCCAGACCGTGCGCGGGGTAACGATGTTGCGCAGTCGGTCGTTCAGGGCGACGGTAAAAGCAGCCAAACCCTGAAAAGCGTCTCGACGCTGGTGCATCAGCGTTGTGCCCGCATGGTTCTGCTGGCCACGATAGATGACCTGCAACTGCCGCGAGCCTACAATGTCTGTTACCACGCCAATAGTTTCGCCGGTTTCATCCAGCGTCAGGCCCTGTTCGATATGCATTTCAATAAAGCCGGTAAACCGCGCAGGGTCGACAAAGTCTCCTGCTATCTCAGCCATGACCTGCCGCGCGTCACCTAGCGTAACACCTTTAGCGTCGGTCAAGCGATCCGCATCTTCCAAAGACAGCTTGCCAGACCAAACCATGCTGCCCGTCAGCCCACCGAACCGGCCTTCTTCATCCTGAAAGCTGACGACTGAAACCGCAGGCCCGCCCTGTGCCTTGGCCGCCCGGGCAATTTCCAATCCGGCAATCACGCCCAGCGCGCCGTCCAACCATCCGCCTTCGGGCTGGGTATCCGAATGTGAGCCGAGCAATAGCGACGGCCCATCCGCCAGCCCAAAAACGTTGCCCATTGGATCAACATGCGGGGTAAGCCCCGCCGCCGCGATCTGGGCCACCAGCCATTCCCGCGCAGCCACATCAGTTTCCGAAAACGCGCGGCGCAAAACGCCTTTGCCAACACCGCTGGACCCGATGGAACGGAGGGTGTGGAGGTCTGACAAGAAGCGCTCTGGGTTAACCGAAATCATGGATCTTTCTTTCTCAGATGTGTTTGGTTCTCGTGGTATCTAAAAGGCAAATGCTAGGCGGCGGCCCCAAAGATGTTCTCCCGATGGTACCTTAGGTATTCCGGATGCGGATGATGCCTCCGATCTTGCGGAAGGTGCAGTCTGCCTGTTGGAGATATCAAACGCGCCCGAACATCACGCGGAACTTTGTTTTCAGAAACTAGAATTTCGTGATTGTCTCCGACAGAAATCAATCCCCGATCAAACATCCAATGCAATGTTCCAGACAAGGCCAGCCCATTTATTACTGTGTCTGGTCCTTTGTCTTTCACCGGTCGAATATGTGCGGCTTGTACCTCGGCCCGGCCGCCGCCATTGCGAAGATCCAATCCCGAAATAGCACAACGACCTTTGTAAGCAGATTTTACCGACACAGCGAAGGACTGATCTCGGGCCAGTCGGGATGACAGCACCGATTCGCGAATCTCTTGGAGATCGGGGGAATCAAACGGCTCTTGTTCCTCCCCGAAACCCGACATTAGGGTCGATGTCCCGTATTCACTTCTAGGCATGGCGTCAGGTCCCGAAACGGGTTTCAGTCCCGCGCTGACGATCGATGAGAACTCATCAAAGGTAAGGCGACGCACTGCCGAGACACTTGCTCCGCCAGAGATTGCCTTCCCGTTTGGTCCTCGCAGAGACCGCTCAAAAGCAACTCCCATCGCATCGTTTCGAGGTACAACACGCTCAAAATCCCATCGAGTTTCCAAATCAAGCCACGCGAAATAGTGGTCGACCTGATCGGGATCTGGGGTCACGGACCTGACCCGCTGCACCGCACAATAACCAAGTGCACCCGTTTTACCTTCGTAAAACACTACCCAATCCCCAATACATTCTTGAACGGTTCTCAGATATCGCTTCGGAAAATGATACGCGATACCGGGCCGATCTTTGTAAATGGATTTTGGATTCTGAATGAACACAGCATTGGCCATGCCCAAATGAACGGCATGGCCATAGATCATTCAATACCTATTCCGCCGCCACCCGACCCTCTGCCGGTTCGATCCGAACTGCAGAATACTTGAACTCCGGTATTTTCCCATAGGGATCGACCGCCGGATTGGTCAGAATGTTGGCGGATGCCTCTACGTAGGCGAAGGGGACGAACACCATGTCTTCAGCCACGGCACGGTCGGCGCGCGCCATGATCTCGATTGAGCCGCGCTTGGTGGTCAGACGCAGCATGCCGCCGGGTTCCACACCCAGCTTGCGCAGGGTTTTCGGGTGCAGCGAACAGTTCGCTTCCGGTTCCACCGCATCCAGAACCGCAGAGCGGCGGGTCATGGACCCGGTGTGCCAGTGTTCCAGCTGACGTCCCGTGATCAGAATCATTGGATAGTCCGCATCCGGCGTGTCATCCGGCGGGATGATGGCGGCAGGTGTGAATCGGGCGCGGCCCTCAGGCCGTGGGAAACCATCGCCAAACACAATCGGCTGGCCGGGATCGTCCGGGGTCAGCGAGGGGTAGGTCACGGCGTTTACACCCTCCAGCCGGTCCCATGTGATATTATCGAGCGATTTCATGTTCAGCTTCATTTCGGCAAACACGTCTGCCGGACTGTCATAGGACCATGCCAACCCCAGCCGCTGCGCCAGATCCACGGTGATGGCCCAATCTTCGCGTGCGGCGCCAGGAGGTATAACGGCCGGACGGCCCATCTGGACCTGACGGTTGGTGTTGGTGACGGTCCCTGATTTTTCGTAAAACGCCGTTGCGGGCAGGATTACGTCGGCAAAGTTCGCCGTTTCGGTCAGGAAGATGTCCTGAACCACCAGATGCTCCAGCTTGGCCAGCGCGTCGCGCGCGTGTTCCACATCCGGGTCCGACATGGCCGGATTTTCGCCAAGGATGTACATGCCCTTGATCTGATCACGGTGAATCGCATCGATGATCTCGGTCACCGTCAGGCCCCTTTCACTGGAAAAATCACCTGAGTTCCAAACTTCGGTAAAGGCGCTGCGCACACCGTCATCGGTAACGCTCTGGTAATCCGGCAGGAACATCGGGATCAGCCCGGCGTCGGACGCACCCTGCACGTTGTTCTGGCCTCGCAGCGGGTGCAGGCCGGTACCTGGCCGCCCTACTTGCCCACACATCAGCGCAAGCGAAATCAGGCAGCGTGAATTATCGGTGCCATGGATATGCTGCGACACGCCCATGCCCCAAAAGATCATGCCAGCCTTGGCCGTTGCAAACGTCCGCGCCACGTCGCGCAGCGTTTCGGCGTCGATGCCGCAGATCTCAGCCATTTTTTCTGGTGGAAACTGGGCCAAGTGCGCCTTCTCGGCCTCCCAGTTTTCGGTGAAAGCTTCGATATATTGCCGGTCGTACAGACCTTCTTCGACGATCACATGCATGATCGCGTTGAGCATCGACACATCCGCGCCTGGCTTGAACTGCAACATATGTGATGCAAACCGCCGCAGACCCACGCCGCGTGGGTCCATCACAATCAGCTTGCCGCCGCGCTTGGTGAACTGTTTGAAGTAGGTCGCGGCCACCGGGTGGTTTTCCACCGGGTTGGCGCCGATTACGATAGCCACATCCGCATTTTCAATTTCATTGAACGTCGCGGTTACAGCACCAGAGCCTACATTTTCCATCAACGCGGCCACGGAGGACGCATGGCAGAGCCGCGTGCAGTGATCGACGTTGTTGTGGCCAAACCCCTGCCGGATCAGTTTCTGGAACAGGTAGGCTTCTTCGTTGGTGCATTTTGCACTGCCGAGCCCGGCAACGGAGGCGCCACCATCACGGTCGCGCAGCCCTGCCAAACCATGGGCGGCGCGCTGGAGGGCTTCATCCCAAGTGGCTTCGCGGAAGAACGCCTGCCAGTTGCCCGGCTCCACGTTCAGCCCCTTAGCCGGGGCATCATCGCGCCGGATCAACGGCTGGGTCAGCCTGTGATCGTGGTGGATGTAGTCAAACCCAAACCGCCCCTTGACGCAAAGCCGCCCTTCATTTGCGGGGCCCTTCACGCCTTCTACAAAGCGCACCTTGTTGTCCTTGACCTTGAGCGACACCTGGCAACCGACACCGCAGAAGGGACAGATGCTCTGTACTTCGCTGTCATAATCCGCACTGTCACCTTGCTGGGCGTCATCCAGAACCGTTGCGGGCATCAGCGCGCCAGTCGGGCAGGCCTGTACGCATTCGCCACAAGCCACACAGGTCGACGCACCCATTGGGTCGGCGAAATCAAAGGTTGGGTAGGAATCATGCCCGCGCCCGGCCATACCAATCACATCGTTGACCTGCACCTCGCGGCAAGCGCGCACGCACAGGCCACATTGGATGCAGGCATCAAGGTTAACCCTCATGGCGACATGGCTGTCATCCAGCAAAGGAATGCGGTCGGTATCGAGCTTGGGAAAGCGGCTTGCGTCAACATCATTGGCCTGCGCCATATCCCATAGATGGCTGGAACGGTCATGCGCGGCGTCCTGCGCAGGCTGGTCGGCCAGTAGCAGTTCCACCACCATCTTGCGTGCGCTTTCGGCGCGCGTGCTCTTGGTGGTGACCACCATTCCGTCGACGGGTTCGCGGATGCAGGAGGCAACCAGCGTGCGTTCACCTTCCACTTCAACCATGCAGGCGCGGCAGTTGCCGTCAGGCCGATAGCCCGGAGCAGGCTTGTGGCAAAGATGCGGGATCACGAGGCCACGGCCGTTGGCGACCTCCCAAATGGTCTGGCCTGCCTCGGCTTCCACCTGTTGGCCGTCGAGCACAAATTTGACCGTATCCGACATTTGCGTACCTCTGCTGTTCCCGGCCATTTATATTCAAAGGGCGGGTTGTACAGGAGTCCCATTCCCGACACTCACGGCCGGAAACACGCCATCTGGACCGCATCCGGTTTCCGATACGCGCCCCAATGTGCAATCCACGCAATTTCCGTTCGATCGCGGCGTTGCAGCTCTGGCAACCGAGGCCAAGCTTGCCTACAACGCAAAGGCAGCGCCAAGAGGCCCCAAATGTCCCACATCACACTGGTCCGTCACGGTCAGGCCAACACCGACGCACGTGACGAAGAAAGCTATGACAAGCTAAGCCCGCTCGGCCATCAGCAGGCCGAATGGCTGGGCGCCCATTTCCGCGCGTCCGGCACCTATCACAATCGGGTGTATTCTGGCACCCTGCGGCGGCAGATCGAAACCGCCACCGGCATGGGGCATACGGATGCAGAACGCGATTCCCGCCTGAATGAGATGGAGTATTTCACACTGGCCGATCTGCTGGAACACCAGCATGGCGTGGTGATCCCCACCGCACGCGAAGAATTCGTATACCACCTGCCAAAAGTGTTTGAAGCGTGGCGGCAGGGTATTATCGAAGGCCCGCCTGAAACCTTCCAGAATTTCGAAGCTCGCGTCAGCGAAGCCATGCATGACATTGCCGCCGGGCAAGGCCCCGCGCTGGTGGTCACGTCCGGCGGGTTGATCGCCATGACGATGCGGCGTTTTCTGGGACTGGAGGTTCCGGCGCTGGCGCGTGTTGCGCTGGCGATCATGAACACCTCTGTGCACAGGCTGCTCCCAATTGGCGAACAGTTAAGCCCCGTGTTGTTCAACGCCGTACCGCATCTGGAACAGCCCAACCGGCATTACGCACAAACCCATCTCTGACAGGAGCTTTATGTTGCAGCTGACATATTTTCCCGGAACCATATCTGTTGCCGCAATTCTGGCCCTCGAAGAAGCTGGGCTGGAGTACGAGGCGGTAAAAGTAGATTTCAAAGAGGCGGAACAAACCAAACCCGCCTATCACGCGATCAACCCCAAAGGCCGGGTGCCTGCGCTAATCACTGATGCAGGCGTGCTGACCGAAACCGGCGCAATCCTGGAATATGCAGCGGCGTTGGCCCCGCAGGCCGGGTTGGTGCCCACCGATCCATTGCTGGCCGGGCATATGCGCGAGGCGATGTATTACTTCGCCTCCACCATGCATGTGAACCACGCCCACAAGATGCGCGGCCATCGCTGGGCGAATGAACAATCGTCCTGGGACGACATGACCGCCAAGGTCACCGAAACCATGACGCAAAGCACCGAATATGTGGAAACCCACGTGCTAAAAGGCCCATTTGTCTGTGAAGAGGCGTTTTCGCTGGCGGATGCGTTTTTCTATCCGATCAGCCGCTGGCTGCGGGGGGACGGGGTGGATCTGGAGGCGTTTCCAAAGATCCGGGCGTTCCAGGCTGCAATGAACGAACGCGCCTCGGTCAAAGCCGCCGATGAACGCAGGATTTTGGGACGATGACACATCTCTGGGTCCGGTCCGAACAGCGTCCAAATGAAGAACGGGTCGGCCTGACACCCGAAGGGGCCGCCGCGCTGGTCGAGGCGGGGTTGCGTGTGACGGTCGAAGAAAGCTCGGTCCGCGCCATTCCGATTAATGGTTACATGGACGCCGGGTGCGAGATTGCGCCAGAAAACAGCTGGCCGGACGCGCCTGCGGACGTGATCATCTTTGGCCTCAAGGAACTGCCCAGGGACGGCACGCCGCTGCCGCACAAACACATCATGTTCGGCCATGCATTCAAAGGTCAGCCTGATGGGCAAACCCTGCTGAAACGGTTCCGCGCAGGCGGCGGCACGCTGTACGATCTAGAGTATCTGGTCGATGAAACCGGTCGCCGGGTCGCCGCATTCGGATATTGGGCCGGATATGCCGGGGCCGCCGTCGCTTTGAAATGCTGGGCCGCCCAGCAGCGGGGCGAGATTTGCGGCCAGGTGAGCGTGGTTCAAAGCCGGGCGCAATTGCGGGCAGATCTGAAAGCTGAATTCGATGCGGTCGCGGGCAACCCACCCACCGCGCTGGTCATCGGCGCCTTGGGCCGCGTCGGGACCGGGGCCGGGGACCTGTGCGAAGCGATGGGTCTGTCCGTGACCCGCTGGGACATGGCCGAAACTGCCCATGGCGGACCGTTCCCGGAAATCCTGCGGCATGATCTGTTTCTTAACTGCATCCTGGCCGGGCCGACCACACCGGTTTTCGTGCCGAAAGGATCAGAATCAGCTGACCGCAAACTCTGCGTCATCGGTGACATCGCCTGCGACCCGGGCAGCGATTACAACCCGGTCCCGGTCTATGACCGCACAACCAGCTGGGTGGAACCCGCCCTGCGGCTGTACGATACACCGCCGCTGGATGTCACCGCTATCGATAATCTGCCTTCACTGCTGCCGGTCGAAAGCTCCGAAGACTACGCCGCGCAGTTGTTGCCATCACTGCTGACGTTGACCGACCTGGACAGCGGCATCTGGGCGCGTGCGAAGGCGGAATATGACGGGCATATGGCAGCTCTTCTGGCCTGATTGCCGGGGATGGCATCTGACTGTGACCCATTCTCGCTCTAGTCAGCGCAGGGGTCGTCGTGGCACACAGGTCCACGAAATGACATCAGCCTAGGATACTCAGATGACGGTACATTGGTGCGGTACGGGCCTTTCGGCCATTCCCGGTTTGCGGCGGTTGATCGAAAACGGTCACCCGGTTGTGGTTTGGAACCGCACCGTAGACAAGGCACGCGAGGCGGTGGGTGATCTGACGCAGGACATCCGTGCCTTTGACCCCGATGCGCTGGCGGCATCCCTGCAGGCAGGCGATGTGGTGGTGTCCATGCTGCCGGGCGACTGGCATGTGCCGCTGGCGGAAATGGCCATCGCGCACAAGGCGCATTTCGTGTCCTCCTCCTACATTGCGCCGGAAATGCGCGGGCTGGACGCGGCCGCGCGCGACGCAGGCGTGGCGCTGGTGAACGAGGTGGGGCTGGACCCCGGCATCGACCACCTGATGGCGCATTGGCTGGTGGCTGATTACCGTGCTTCGGATGCTTTCGCGTCGGACAATCACCTGAGCTTCATTTCCTATTGCGGCGGCGTGCCCAAACACGCCAACCCGTTCCGGTACAAATTCAGCTGGTCGCCGCTGGGCGTACTTAAAGCGCTGCGCTCCCCTTCGCGCTCAATCCGCGATTTTTCAGAACTACGGGTGGACCGGCCTTGGGACGCAATCACCAGTTATGATGCGCCGCTGCCAATACCGGAAAGCTTTGAGGTTTATCCGAACCGCGACAGCCTGCCATTCATGGCAGATTACGGCTTCGAAACCGACTGGCCTGTCCGCGAATTCGTGCGCGGGACGCTGCGGCTGAACGGCTGGGCGGAGGCCTGGGCCGACGTCTTTGCCGAGGTCGAAACGCTGGAAGGTCCCGAAGGCGACATGCGGTTGCAGGAGATGTCCGACCAGTTTTGGAACGACAACGCATATAATGAGGGCGAACCCGACCGGGTAATCCTGTGCGTCGGGCTGAAGGCCGAACGCGACGACATAACGGTCTGGCACAAAACCTATGTGATGGACGCCTGGGGCGACGAACGCGGGACCGCGATGGCGCGGCTGGTGTCCGTACCTGTTTCGCTGGCGGTGGAAGCGGTATTGAACCGCCGCATCGCCGCCGGTTTGCATGCGGCCCCGTCAGACCTTGCACTGGTGAGCGACTGGATGGAGGAAATTGACGGCCTGTCGCAGCACCTACAGGTGGTCGATCACGCCGGGTGAGGATGCGGCCTCCAGGTTTTGAATGGGTAGAGTTACGAACCTAGGGTGGGTACTAACTCGCCGTTTCCTGGCCTCTACCGCAGGCATGGGCGGGCTGAAATCCGTCCTACGACGCGCGATACGTTTCATCCTTGGGTCAGGCTGCGCCTCAGGGCGCAGGGCGTAGTCGCCTCCGCCTGGGCCGTTCCAACCGCCAGGGCAATTTCCCCAGCCTCAAAGCTGCCCCGACCAACCCACATGATGCCGACCAGCTCCGCTTATTCATTTTCGCTCAACCCATCGATAAAGGCGCGCAGTTCCAGTTCGGCTTGGTCCAGTTCGCTGTCTATCAGTACGACCTGAGCAATGGCGCTTTCAGAAATGTTCATCGGTTTCGTCGTTTGCAGTTTGGGCCATCAAACTGAAGGATGTCGCGCGTGTCTTTGGTCTTATGCAAATAGCCGATAGTAGATTGCGTCTGGCAAAAGCTGGGCAATCCGAAACACCCAGGCAAAGGGAGACGGGAAGCTCATCCGGAACCGGGTGGAGTTCATATGCTCAAACATCTTTTGTGCGGCGGCGTCGGGTTCCATCAGCGCCGGCATCTTGAAATCGTTCTTGTTTGTCAGCCTGGTGCGGATGAATCCTGGATTGGCCAGTTGTACCCGAACCCCCGTACGCCACAGATCTGCATAGAGGCTTTCAGCCATCACAATAGTCCCGGCCTTGGACGCGCCGTAGCCGATGGAATTACGCAGTCCACGGAACCCGGCCAGTGAGCCGGTGATGACGATATGCCCGTTGTCGCGTTCAGTCATCTGCGGCACGACCTGCCCTAGCACGCGGACCAGACCGGTGAAATTGACGTCGCCCATGGAGACGGCTTCGTCCGCTTGCCAGCTTGTGGCGGGCATCGGCCAGTAGACACCGGCGAGAAAAACCATGCCGTCAATTTCGCCCGCCTCCTGCGCGGCAGCGCGCACAGACGCGGTGTCGGCCACGTCCATCGGCAGCACCTGCGCCTTGCCCGGCAGATGTTCGGCGAGGGCCAACAAGCGCTCTTCAGACCGAGCGGATAAAATCACCTCCACCCCGGCCGAACTGAGCTTGTGGGCCAAGGCAGCACCCAAACCTTCGCTCGCCCCAACCAGCCAGTAGCGTTTACCGCGCCAGTCCGTCACTCGGCTGCCAACCTGTCATCGCCGGTGGCTGCGCGGGGGCGCATGGTAGCGACCAATTCACCCACCGGCAGGCCGAATTTACGGAACTGGCTGCGGTTCACGATGGCACCGCTTGGGGCCAGATACATCCAGTCGATCGTGTCCAGTTCGTGACCACCGGCGGATTCCGGCAGCTTGATACGGTAGCGCAATTGTACCGCGGAGCCAGATTGCCAGCCATCGCCAACACCGATCAGATCCGGCGCTGTGGCCTTGATCTGCCCGTTCCGATCCACGCGCAGGGTCCATTCCCGGTCTTGGGTGTTGCCGTTGTCGTAGATGAAATGTTCATCCATACGTCCGACTTCGCCCTGCCACACCGCGTTAAATTCACCCACGAACCGCGAGGTGACCCGACCGGTGGGGCCATAGATCACGCCCTCGCAATCGATCACACCGTTCAAGTGTTTGCGGATGTCAAAAGTGGGGGAGGTGCCCTGGTAATCTTGCGGGCGCTGCGCGCGGAAGGTGCCAAACGCGCTCCGCATCCAAACAGCCCCAATGACAATACCCGCGCCCAGGAGCGCGAAAATGAAGTTTTCCATCATATATTCTCCCGTGTCAGGGTGGAGAGCATCCCGATAGCGGCGATCTTCAATGTGCAAGGAACTCCCGCATAGAGAAAGGTCAGCCAACGCAGGGCGTCAGTTGTGTTTTCGGTGCCGGGGACGAAGCCTGCGGTATCCAGCACTGGCAACAGCGTAACTGCCGCGAACGCCAGCGTAAATTTGGTGGCAAAGGACCATAGCCCAAACGCTTCGTTCCCGTCGGGCGCGATCTGTGCAAGACGTCGGGCGAACATGGCAGGCAGCAGCGTCATGTCCGTACCCAGCGCCGCACCGGAGGCGATGCAGATCAGCGCAAACAGGGCAATATCACCGGCTCCCAGCAGGGGCACCAGACCGAAAGCCAGTACCGACAACAGCATGCCCGCCATCAGCACGCGCCGCGCACCGAAGCGTTCTGCCGCCCGGCTCCAGAATGGCGCCGCGCCAGCCGCTGCCAGAAAGAACAGCAATAGTAGCGGGCCTTCCGCCCCCGGCGCAGCCAATCGGCTTTCGACAAAGAACAGGAACAAAGTGGAGCTCACCGCGACCGGTGTGGTGTTGACCAGAGCGATTAATAGCAACCGGCGGGATACAGGATCGCCCAGTACGGTGCGGAACCCGCCCGTCAACGTCGCCACGACTGTCGACCATTCCAGCCGCATCGCCAGACCGGCGCACAACGCTGCGACCGCAAACAGAGCGGCAAAAACCGAAAACGGGTGGCCGGATATCAGCGCTGCCAAAGACGGAACAATCGCCGCGAGGCACACGCCCAACAGCGCGCCAGTTTCCCGCCAGCGCGCCACGCGCAGGTGGCCCGCTGGTCCGACTGTGGCAGCCTTGGCAACGCCACGGGCATAAAACAGAATATTGAGGAAACTATAGGCCGAAAACAGCACCGCCAGCATTATTGCAAACCACAGCAGCGGCGCGCCAGGCGGGGTGATTGCAAACAAACCGAACATAGCCAGCGCCATTAAGGCTAGCGCAACCGCAGCGCCGACGCCACGCCACGGCCCAAGCCGCGCGGCCAGCCGGCCCAACAGCGGGTCCTGCACCACGTCCAGCAGGCGCAGCGCGAACAGGGCACCACCCAGCGCCGTGAGGCTCACACCAAACGTGTCAGCGTAAAATTTTGGCGCGTGGATATAAATGGGCAAGCCAGCGGCAGCCAGCACGCCCGCAAACACCGCATAGGATGGCAGGCCATCGGCCCGTGCGCTATGTGTGTCCACCATAGTCATCCCCGGGTCACGTCGCTTTGCGGCGGCAACGGGCGGACACGGAACTGGGCTTTCTTCCACCAGAGTTTAAACGCCTGCCAGTGGATCAGCGCTAGTACCCGGCGTGCGCCCAGTGGACGCCGCAGGCAAGACCACAGGATCGTGCGATTTGTCAACTTGCTGCGGTGCCCCGTCAGGGTCGCGATAAGCCCGCCTTCCTCCCGGCTGTAGTCAATTCGGATGCCGATATGGTCCGGCCCGATATCGAAATGGAACCGGTAACCGCCTTCGACGGGCTGGAACGGCGAGACATACAACAACTTTGTTGCGCGCAGTTCATCCCGTGCAGTTATTGGACGCAGGTCGGGGTGGTGGCAAAGATAGGAATGACGTTCGCCAAATGTATTGGATACCTCGGCAATAACCGAAACCAGCTCCTCCGCTGCATCATCGTTGTAGCACAGCCAGAAACTGACAGGGTTGAAAACGTGCCCCAGCCAACGAGGTTGGGTCAACAACAGGATGCGCGCAGGCTGCGGCAGCTGATACCGGTCCATCACCTCACGCACCCATTTCGGGCCAGTGCCGTCACCAATAGGGCCGCCATGGTCGCTGTCGCGGACAGACGCCAGGTTGCCCCGGTTGCGGGAAAACAACGTTGGCCCGACCAGCTGCGCTTCGGAGTCGAACAACAGGTAGTCTACCGAATACCGAAAGGCATTTTTGACCCGCCCCTTACGGCCATGGTAGGTGTGGCCGCCGATGTAATCGACGTGCGTGTTCATTCTGCCGCTACCGGCATCTGCACAGTGCGGCGGATGCCATCGGCCACGGCAACAGCGCTCGCCAGCCCGTCTTCGTGGAACCCATTGCGCATCCACGCACCACAGAACCACGTACGGTTGGTGCCATTGTTTGTTTTCAGTCGATCCTGCGCCTCCAGCACGCCAGGGCCATAGACTGGGTGGCGCATAGTGGTCTGGTCATAGATCAGGTCTTCGCGGATGCGGTCCGGATCATTAAGCGTAACAAAATGCGGGTCGTCCTTGGGGATTGGCTGAAGCGAATTCATCCAATAGGTCAAGTCCAGCGCCTCCGACCCATCGCTGATTTCGGTGTAGTTCCAGCTGGACCACACTTTGCGCCGTTTTGGCATAACCGAGGGGTCGCAATGCAGCGTGACGGTGTTGGGCTGGTATTTGATTTTTTCCAAGGCCGCGCTCTCCGTCGCAGACGGATCATCCAGCAGGGACAGCGTGACATCGGAATGCGTTGCAAACACGACCTCGTCGAAGCGCTCCCAATCAGCACCGGCGGTTGCCACGTAAACGCCGCCGGGCGTCCGGTGCACGGAGCGCACGCCAGCATTGGTGCGCAAATCAACTGCCTGGCGTTTCAGTTCGGCTGTCAGACGGCTGACATATTGGGTGGAACCGCCTTTCACTGTATACCATTGATGCATGTGCTTCTTGCCAAGCAGTCCATGGTTTTTGAAGAACTGGATCATGGCATAGGCCGGGAAATCCATTACCTGCGAGCGCGGAGTAGACCAGATCGCGCCGGAGAAGGGCAGCAGATAATAGTCGCGGAACCAATCGCTGGTGCCCAGTTTGGCCAGCAGTTGTCCCACTGTCATCGATGGGTCATCTGCCGCAGCCAGCGCGTTGTTGTTAAAATAAACAAGGTCTTTCACGAGACGCATGAATTCGGGGCGGATCAGGTTACGCCGCTGGGCGAACAAAGCGTCGATGCTTTGCACCGAATATTCCAACTGCCCGTCGTTAAACGAGGCGCCGAAACTCATGCTGCTTTTCGCGGTCGGCACCTGCAATTCTTCAAACAGCGCTGTCAAGCGCGGATAATTCACGTGATTAAACACAATAAATCCCGTATCGACCGGCTGGTCGCCCGACCGGCCTGCCATCAAGGTGCGAGCATGCCCGCCCAATCGCGGCGCGGACTCAAACAATGTGACGCGGTGACCGCGCCCCAGAAGCCACGCGGCGCCCATACCGGATATTCCGCCACCGACCACTGCGATGTGACGCCGGCCTGAAAACGGCTGTTCAAATGGCATAGTCACCCTTTCCGATAACAGTTTGTAAGATGTACGACGTGGATCGGCGTCCGGATGAAAAAAGAAACAGAAAAATTTTGATCCGCTTCGAAGCTGCTTTCGTACAACATGTATGTTGACCGGCACCGAAACGATCACCGAAAGTGAGGAAGCCGCTGACCGGATGGGTTTTGCGCGCTTAAAACCTCGCAGGAAATCGTTTGTGCCCGACCAAACCTGGATATCGCACATGGAACTTATTCGCGATCACCGCGACAAAGAAGCTTTTGCCGCGATTTTCAGCCATTTCGCGCCGCGCGTTAAAGGTTTTTTGATGAAAAGCGGTGCTGCTGCTGACTTGGCCGAGGAATGTGCACAGGACGTTATGGTTACTCTCTGGAACAAAGCCCATTTGTTTGATCCCTCCCGCGCTTCAGTGGCGACATGGATCTTTACAATCGCTCGTAATCGGAGGATCGACATTCTCCGCAAGGAGAACCGCCCCGAACCCGAAGATCTGCCCTGGGGTCCCGATGCAGAACCCGACCAGGCCGATGTCCTCGCGTTGCAGCAGGAAAGCTCACGGCTAAAAGCCGCTATTCAGGCCCTGCCCGACGCCCAACGCGACCTGATACAGAAAGCCTACTTCGGCGATCTGAGCCACCGTGAGATTGCAGTCCAGACCGGTTTGCCGCTGGGCACAATCAAATCCCGAATTCGATTGGCGCTGGACCGCCTGCGCCATGTTATGAAATGAGCCCGAGATGAACGATAGCATTCACCATCACCCCAGCGAAGAGATCCTGTTCGCCTATTCGGCCGGCACCCTACCCGAAGCGTTCAATTTGATGATCGCGTCGCATCTGTCCCTGTGTGACCATTGCCGTGCGTTAGTCGAAAGCTTCGATGCTGTAGGAGGCGCGGTGATTGACGCCGCATCAACACCAACCGCCGCGCTTTCAGATGGGGCACTGTCATCGGTTTTGGATCGATTAGACGCACCTGCCCCCCTCGCGCCCCCGCGTCGGTCTGCTGGTGTGCTGCCGTCACCCTTGCAAGACTACGTGGGGGGCGATCTGGAGGCTGTGTCCTGGCGCCCCGTGGGCATGGGCGTGCGTCAAGCCCTCTTGCCGACATCGGCGGCGGCATCGGCGCGGCTTCTCTATATTCCGGCCGGGGCCGCGATGCCGGATCACGGGCACCATGGAATGGAAATGACCATGGTTCTTCAAGGCGCATTCGTCGATGAAGACGACTATTTCGCGCGCGGCGATGTAGAAATCGCCGACCCTTCGGTGGAACACACGCCGATCGCGGATGTGGGCGCTGATTGCATATGCCTCGCCGTCACAGATGCAAGGCTGCGATTCAAAGGGCTGGTGCCTCGATTATTGCAGCCGTTTTTCCGGATCTGACGCAGCTTTACCGTTCGGGGCCATGATGTCTGTCGGGCCCTGACGGCCGCGCAGGAGTGTTTGCGCAATCCGGTGCCAGCCAGTTGCGTCAGCGGCGTTAACGGTTTCCCCCGGGGCCAGCACGGGCAACCTAAGCTGTTTGGACATCTCCTATAAGCGCGCGGCAACATTCACGGTATCACCAAAAACTGAATATTCGAGGCGGGTTTCATAGCTCACAACACCGCTGAACACGGCCCCAAAATGCAGGCCAATACCCGCATCAGTAGGTGTGTTGTGAGAACGCACGCGGGCCGTTGACCATTCCTGCATCGCGGCATTCAAAGCAACGGCACAGTTCAACCCGTTCATTGCGGCCTACTGCGGCATGTCTGGTTCTGTAAACAGCACCAACGCCGCGTCACCCATGAACTTGTCGATCACCCCACCATGGTCTTCGACCACCCGCGCAACGAGGCGCCGGAATTCGGTAACGAAATCGGATACCTCGCGCGGTGTCATAGTTTCCGACAACTGGGTGAATCCGGGAATATTAATGAATAAAACTGCGATTTCTTCGCGCTGCCCTTCGCGCAGATCCTCTAACCGCCCGGCTGCCAGTTGCGGCGCCAGCTTTGCGGGCAGATACCGGGTCAGGTTCGCGTTGCGGATCGTCGCATCGATGGACTGGAACAGCAGCAGCCGGGTACGTCGCGCTGCAACCACCAGTATGACACCGGCCAGAGCGATCATGATCAATCGCATCACGTTGGGCGGCGGGCCCAGTAACAGCCAGATCACACTGTCACCCTGCCCTTTGATCGCCCCCGCATCAGCCGCCACGATTATTGCGATCCCCGCCACAAGCACACTGACAAATACCGCCAGTACCCGCGGATTCCCACGCAGGACACCAAAGCTCAGGACCAGCGGCACCAGCCAGACAGACGGGAACACAAACACCGCGTCCCCGCTCAGCTGCGTGTTATCCATGCTGGCTTTCAGGCTGAACACCACAAACAGGGAACCCGCCACCGCGGCGGGCCAGATCATCCGCCGGTGAAACACGCGCGTGCAGATCGCCAGCCAAATCAGAACCCCAATCAGAAGATAGGCCAGCATCGTGGCCAGCACGGCATAACCTTGCCGGATGAGCACCGCATGTTCGACCTCTTCTATCGGTGGAAAGGCAATTGCGAAAAAGGTCAGCAATCCCAACGCCACAGCAGTGCGAGCGATAGAAACAAGGCGTTCGGCTTCCACTTCTGCATCGCACAGAAGCACTTCGATTTCTGGTTTTTCCGTTGGTGCGTTCATGAGCGGCGGCTCGCCCGTATCGTCCATACCCAGCTTATCTAGGCATCCGGCTTGGTCAATGGAACGACCTGCCCGCTTTCCTTGACACCTGCATCGTCAAAATCAAAACGATCCAGCCGTAATGCCCGTTGCCCAGCCTTTTGCGCGCTGATCTTGATTTCTCCAACGTCTTTTTGGGCTTGGGCAAAATGCCGGTCCAGGTTACCGACCCGGTCACCCAATCGCTCAACATCCTTGTGCAGCATGGACAATTCCTTGCGGATCGCCCCCGCCTGTTCACGCATCCGGGCGTCTTTCAGGATCGCTCGCATGGTATTCAACGTCGCCATGCAGGTGGTTGGCGAAACGATCCAGACCCGAGCGTCAAAGCTTTCGCGAACCAGTTCGGGGAAGCTGGCGTGCAGTTCGGCATAAACCGCCTCAGACGGCAGGAACATCAACGCGCCATCTGCTGTCTCCCCATCGAGGATATAGCGTTCCGAAATCGCCTTGATATGGGTCCGCACCGCCACGCGCATCAGGCGCGCAGCCTCGTTCAACTGTGGCTGGGTTTCCGCCCGGCGCAGTGCCTCATAGGCTTCCAATGGGAACTTGCTGTCAATCACGATGGGCCCCGGCGGGTTGGGCAAATGGATCAGGCAATCCGCCCTGCGGCTGTTCGAAAGGGTCACTTGAAACGCATATGCATCCGGCGGCAGGGCTTTGCTGACAATATCGTTCAACTGGATTTCGCCAAACGCACCGCGTGTCTGTTTGTTCGACAGAATGTCCTGCAAGCTCAGTACATCGCCGGACAGCTTGGTAATATTGTCCTGCGCCTTGTCGATTGCTGCCAACCGTTCCTGCAATGCCGTCAACGAGGTCGCTGTCTGCTTCGACGATCCGTGTAGCGTTTCTTTCATCCGTTCCTGCATTTCGGCCAACGCCCGTGCCGAACGCATCGCATTGTCCGCCAGCCGGTCGTTCATCTGCTGTTGCACCGCCGCCAGCCGTGTTTCCATGGTCTGGACCACCTGCAACTGCGCGTTGGTCTGCGTGTCGGACACATTCTGCAACCCACCGCGCAACGCCTCCTGCCCCTGCCCAAGCTGTTGTACGTTCTGCCCCAGCACCGCCAGTTGCTGCACCAATGGCTCCATCGTCCGCGCCGATCGGTTGGTTGCCCGCAGCCCCAGCCAAAGCAGGATCAGGATCAGACACAACACGCCACCCGCCACTATAATGGCCAGCGCGACCGGGTCCTCCAGCGATACCACTTTTCCAGCAATCTCGATCATGTCCGCCCAAACAACCGTTCAATATCTGCCAGCTTCAACTCCACATAAGTAGGCCGCCCGTGGTTGCACTGCCCAGAATGCGGTGTCACCTCCATCTCGCGCAGCAGCGCGTTCATCTCTTCCGCGCACATCCGCCGCCCCGATCGGACTGAACCATGACAGGCCATCCGGCTGAGAATAGCCTCGATCCGCGCCTGCACCAGATCGCTTTCGCCCAGATCATCCAGCTCATCCAGAACGTCGCGCAGCAGCGCCTCGGCGTTGACCTCTCCCAGCACCGCAGGCGTTTCCCGCACCGCAATCGCGTTACCGCCAAACGGCTCAATCCGCAGGCCCAGCGCGGCCAGCTTGTCCGCTTGCCCCAACAGACGCGCGCAATCGTTCTGGCACAGTTCCACAATCTCCGGGATAAGCAGCGCCTGCGCCGCCACACCATTTTCCACCATCTGGTGTTTCAGCTTTTCATAGACCAGCCGCTCATGTGCGGCGTGCTGGTCTACGATTACTATTCCGTCAACGGTCTGTGCCACGATGTAGTTTTCATGCACCTGCCCACGCGCCACACCCAGCGGCAGGTCCTGCGCCTCTGGCTCAGCCTCCTGGGCCGATGGCTCCACTGTCCGCGCTGCATACTCCGCAGCCATTTCCTGAAAACCTAGCACGAAATCGGGTTCCGCGATCGAGCGCGGCACGCCAATGGGCCGGTCCATCTGGTAAACCCGCGGCGATGCAAGCTCCACTCGCGCAGCGCCCAACATTCCATCCGCCACGGTAGACGACGCCCGGTGCCCGGCTTCAGCCAGCGCATGGCGCAAGGCTGACACGATCAGCCCCCGCGCCATCCCGGGGTCGCGGAACCGCACCTCAGATTTGGCCGGGTGCACATTCACATCCACCAACTGCGGATCGCAGGTCAGAAACAGTGCCGCCGCCGGGTGCCGGTCCCGGCTCAGAAAATCAGCATAGGCCGCGCGCAAGGCCCCTGTCAGCATCTTGTCCCGCACAGGCCGTCCATTCACAAACAGGAACTGCGCCACCGCCGCCCCACGCGAATAGGTCGGCAGCCCGGCAAATCCGTGCAGGCGCAGACTGTCCCGCTCCGCATCTATCCGCACGGCGTTCTCACAAAACTCCCGCCCCAGCACCTGCGCCAGCCGCCCGACCAGCGCATCAAACAAATCGCCGCTCTGCGGATCGGCCCGGAACACCACCCGCGCCGGCTCCCGCCCCATATCATTCAACGTGAACCCAACAGCAGGTTCCGCCATCGCCAGCCGCTTGACCACATCGGAAATCGCCTGCGCCTCGGCCCGGTCGGACCGCATAAACTTCAAACGTGCGGGCGTGGCAAAAAACAGATCCCGCAACTCCACCTGCGTGCCCGGCGGGGCTGCCGCAGGCCGCGCCCGCGCCTCAGTCCCACCATCGATCCGCAACACTGCCGCATCCCGGCCCGCCGCCCGGCTGGTGATCGCCAACCGGCCCACAGCGCCCAGCGAAGGCAACGCCTCACCCCGGAACCCAAAACTTTGGATGTTCAACATATCAGACCCATCAATCTTTGACGTAGCGTGCCGGGTCAAAGCCAGCGGTAGATCGTCCTCGGTCATGCCGCAGCCATCATCAGTCACCCGGATCAGCGTCTTGCCGCCATCGGCATAATCGACGGTGATCCGTGTTGCGCCGGCGTCCAGCGCGTTTTCCACCAACTCCTTCACGGCGGACGCTGGCCTTTCCACCACCTCACCCGCCGCAATCCGGTTGACCGCCGCCTCATCCAGCTGGCGGATCTCTGGGCGCATATCGCCGATTTTGGGGCTAGCAGAAACCATACCCCAAAACCTAGCACACTATCCCCCGATTCTGCCAGACCATCCCACCCGTAGAAGCGCCCCTTAAATGGGAGGGTGGGCGGGGCGATGGGCGCAGCCCGAGCGCCGTCCCGCCCGACCCCAATTGACATCCCTTGCCCCTGTGGCGATCACTGGCGCAACACAGCCAAAAGGGTAGGACATGAGCGGCAAGTGGGAATTCTGGATCGACCGGGGCGGCACCTTCACCGACATCGTCGCACGCCGCCCCGATGGCACCTTGCAAACCCACAAACTGCTTAGCGAAAACCCCGAACGCTACAGCGACGCCGCCGTGCAAGGCATCCGCGACTTGTTGGGCGCCGGCGGCCCGATCCCCGAAAACAGTATCGGTGCGGTCAAGATGGGCACCACCGTTGCCACCAACGCTCTGCTCGAACGTAAGGGCGAAGACGTTCTACTGCTGATCACCAAAGGTTTCCGCGACCTTCTGCTTATTGGCTACCAGACCCGCCCCCAACTCTTTGACCTCGACATCCAACGGCCCGAACTGCTCTACCAGCAGGTCGCCGAAATGAACGAGCGGCTCGACGCCGATGGCAATGTCCTGCAGCCGTTGGACGAAACCACCCTGCGCCAGGCATTGACCGACGCCTATGCCAGCGGCCTGCACGCTGTTGCCATCGCCGGGCTGCACGCCTATCTGAACCCCGCCCATGAACAACGCGCGGCCCGGATTGCTCGCGAGATCGGCTTTACCCAGATCAGCACCAGCCACGAAGTCTCCAAACTGGCCAAGCTCGTAGGTCGCGGCGACACCACCGTGGTCGATGCCTACCTTTCCCCAATCCTGCGCCGCTACGTACAGCAGGTTGCAGATGCGCTCGACATGGGACGCGCCTGTGACCGGCTGCTGTTCATGCAAAGCTCTGGCGGACTGACCGATGCCACGCTGTTTCAGGGCAAGGATGCCATCCTGTCCGGTCCTGCGGGTGGCATTGTCGGCATGGTCCAGACTGCGGGTGCTGTGGGCCATGGCAAGCTCATCGGCTTTGACATGGGCGGCACTTCCACCGATGTCAGCCATTACGCGGGCACCTATGAACGGTCCTTCGAAACCGAGGTCGCAGGCGTCCGCATGCGCGCTCCGATGATGGATATACACACGGTTGCCGCCGGCGGCGGATCCATCTGCCGATTCGCTGAAGGCCGGTTCCAGGTCGGCCCCGAAAGCGCGGGCGCAGATCCCGGCCCAGCCTGCTATCGGCGCGGCGGGCCTCTTACCGTGACCGACTGCAACGTCATGCTGGGCAAGCTGAACCCAGATCATTTCCCGGCGGTCTTCGGTCCGAATGGTGATGAAAAGCTCGACCTCGTTGCCGTCCGCGCCGGGTTCGAAGCACTCTCCATACAGGTCGCCCGCGAAACCGGCACCCCGCCGCGCAGCCCGGAAGACATGGCTACCGGCTTCCTGCGCATCGCCGTGGACAACATGGCCAATGCGATCAAGAAAATCAGCGTCCAGCGCGGCCATGATGTGACCGGCTACACCCTACAATGCTTCGGCGGCGCGGGTGGGCAGCATGCCTGCCTGGTTGCCGACGCCTTGGGTATGCGTCGTGTGTTCATCCACCCCTATGCCGGAGTCTTGTCGGCCTATGGCATGGGGCTTGCCGAAATCCGCGCCCTGCGCGAGGTCCAGCATGACGCCCCACTGGAGGAAGCGGACGCCGCGCAAGCCGCACTCGCCACGATCACAGCAGAGGCCAAAGCCGAAGTCCGTGACCAGGGCGCAGCCCAGATCCGGTCCGAACCACGCGCGCATCTGCGCTATCACGGGTCGCATCAGGCGCTGGAGGTCAGTTTCGGCGCCATCGCCGACATGCATGCGGAGTTTGAGGCCCTGCATCGCGCGCGCTTCGGCTTCATTTCACCTGAGCGGCCCATCCTGTTCGAAATGCTCAGCGTCGAGGCCATCGGCGACACCGGCGAAGCCCCTGCCGCCACGCCATTTGGTGCCGACGACACCCCATTGGCCTATGTCCCGGTCTATGTCGATGGGACCACGCAAAACACACCGCTCTACGACCGCACCGCGCTGACCCAGGCCGTCCGCATCACCGGTCCGGCCATCATTACCGAACCCACTGGCACCAATATTGTGGAACCGGGCTGGACAGCCACGCTCGACACGATGGGAAATCTCATCCTCGAGCGGACCGAGGAGCTTGCCCGCGGTAGCGCTGCCGGGACCGAGGCCGACCCGGTCCTGCTGGAAGTGATGAGCAACCTGTTCATGTCCGTGGCCGACCAGATGGGCGCGACCCTCGCAAATACCTCTTGGTCCGTGAACATCAAGGAACGGCTGGATTTCTCCTGCGCGATCTTCGACGAACAGGGTGATCTGGTGGCCAATGCGCCCCATGTCCCGGTACATCTTGGCTCCATGTCCGACAGTATCAAAACCGTGATGCGCGCGAATGCTGGTGACATACACGAAGGCGACGCCTTCATGCTGAATTCACCCTATAATGGCGGCACCCACCTGCCCGATGTCACGGTGGTCACGCCAGTGTTTGCAAATGGCCGCCCGGTGTTTTGGCTGGGCTCGCGCGGGCACCATGCGGATATCGGCGGGCGCACGCCGGGGTCAGCCCCACCCGACAGCACCCATATCGACCAAGAAGGCGTGCTGATCGACAATGTCCGTCTGGTGTCCAAAGGCGTGCTACAACAGGACACTGCCGAAGCGGTGCTAAGTTCCGGCCGCTATCCCTGCCGCAACATCCCACAGAACATGGCCGACCTGAAGGCACAGGTGGCTGCCAATGAAACCGGGCGGCGGGAATTGCTGCAGGTCTGCGCCACCTACGGCACCGACGTGGTCACCGCCTATATGCGCCACGTGCAGGACAATGCCGAAGAAAGCGTGCGCCGCGTGCTGGGCAGCCTGCCGGGCGGGTCCTTCACCTACCCGATGGACCATGGCGCGCAGATCCAGGTGACCGTGTCGGTGGATCAGGAGGCGCGCGAAGCAACGATCGATTTCACTGGCACCTCCCCACAGCACCCCGGCAATTTCAACGCGCCCAGTGCCGTGTGCCGGGCCGTGGTGCTCTATGTCTTCCGCACGTTGGTGGGCCAGAACATCCCACTGAACGAAGGCTGCCTGCACCCGCTGAACATCATCATCCCAGAAGGCTCACTGCTGAACCCGACCTATCCGGCTGCAGTGATTTCCGGCAACACCGAAGTCTCCCAGGCGGCCTGCAACGCTCTGTACGGCGCCATCGGCTTCATTGCAGGCAGCCAGGCCACGATGAACAATTTCGTCTGGGGAAATGAAGAATTTCAGAACTACGAAACCATCTGTGGCGGTACCGGTGCAGGGCCCGGGTTCGATGGCTGCGACGCGGTGCAAACACATATGACCAACACGCGGTCCACCGATCCGGAGATTTTGGAAAAACGCTTCCCCGTGCGGCTGGAGGAGTTCGGCATCCGCGACGGATCCGGCGGCTCCGGACGCTGGAGCGGCGGTAACGGTTGCGTACGACGCCTGCGGTTCCTGACGCCGGTGACAGTGACAACGCTGTGTTCACACCGGATCGTGCCGCCGTTTGGCGTGGACGGCGGCACACCGGGGGCCGTGGGCCTGAATTGGGCCGAGATGCCGGACGGGGAACGTGTGGACCTAAAAGGCTTCGACGAAATCGACTTGCCGGAAGGCGCGGTTTACGGGATCGCCACGCCAGGTGGCGGGGGTTGGGGAGGCTCCTAGATAGAGTGGCCAGAACAATCGTTTTTGTCACGGTCACCGCGATTCCCCAGTTTCAGCGGCTTGGGCAGGACAAAACCCCAAGGCAAAACGCACCCCCTCCCCATTGCCAACCCCAGCCCCCCATGCCACCCTCCCCGCGACCTGGAGGACCACCCATGACCACCCTGACCCGCGAAACCACCGCGCAGTTGCCGCAGGTGTCCGAGCCCCGCAATCCGGGGATGGATCTGGATCTCGATTGGGTGCGCGCTGTGCAGGCCAATACCTCGGCCATCGAACGGCGGGCCGCTACGTTACCGGGGCGGCGGTCGGTCAAGAAAGACTGGCAGGCCGCGTGGCTGTGCAGGGCAATCTCCTGCATCGATCTGACCACACTCAGCGGCGATGACACCGCCGACCGGGTGCGCCGCCTCTGCGCCAAGGCGCGGCAACCGGTGCGGGCGGATCTGCTGGATGCGCTGGGGATGGACGGGCTAACCGTTGGTGCGGTTTGTGTTTATCACGACATGGTCGCCACGGCGGTGGACGCGCTGCAGGGTACCAATATCCCGGTCGCTGCTGTCAGCACCGGGTTTCCCGCAGGCCTGTCCCCGTTTCACCTGCGCGTGGCCGAGATTGGCGAAAGCGTGAAGGCAGGCGCTAAGGAGATCGACATCGTCATCTCCCGCCGTCTGGTTCTCGGTGGCGACTGGCAGGCGCTGTACGACGAAATGCGCACCTTTCGGGACGCCTGCGGTGACGCGCATGTCAAAGCGATCCTTGCGACCGGGGAGCTTGGCACGCTGCGTAATGTCGCCCGCGCCTCGCTGGTCTGCATGATGGCGGGGGCGGATTTCATCAAGACCTCCACCGGCAAGGAAAGCGTGAACGCGACCCTCCCCGTGAGCCTGGTGATGATCCGCGCCATCCGCGACTACTGGCAGCGCACCGGTTATCGCGTGGGCTACAAACCGGCAGGTGGGATTTCCAAGGCCAAGGATGCGCTGGTTTATCTAAGCCTGATGAAGGACGAACTGGGCGACCGGTGGCTGCAGCCCGACATGTTCCGCTTCGGGGCATCGTCGCTGCTGGGCGATATCGAACGGCAGTTGGAACACCACGCGACCGGCGCCTATTCCGCCGGGCACCGCCATGCAGCAGGGTAAAGCGCGCGGGGGGCTCAACCCCGACATCCAACTTCACGCCCAACCGGCCGGCACATTTAATGATCGCAGCAGGGAACCGGACTTTTGCCAAAAGTCCGGTCCGTTTTCTTTGCAAGAAAACGGCTGCGACGGAGGAGACAGGTCATGACCGTCAAACAGATCTTCGGCAGTATGGAATACGGCCCCGCCCCCGAAAGCGCGGCCGAGGCGCTGGCGTGGCTGGTGGATCAGGGCGACCGGTTCGGCCATTTCATCAACGGGGCTTTCACCACCCCCGGCGATGGGTTCGAAAGCCGCAACCCCGCCACGGGCGATGTTCTGGCAACGCTGTCTCAGGCGACCCAGGCAGATGTCGACGCAGCCGTCACCGCCGCCCGCCGCGCACAACCGAGATGGGAAAAGCTGGGTGGTCCGGGCCGCGCCCGCTACCTCTATGCCCTGGCGCGGCTTTTGCAAAAACACAGCCGCCTGTTCGCCGTTTTGGAAACACTCGACAACGGCAAGCCGATCCGCGAAAGCCGCGATATCGACGTACCTCTGGCCCAGCGACATTTCTACTATCACGCGGGTATGGCGCAATTAATGGAAACCGAGCTGCCAGACCGGCAGGCCATGGGGGTTTGCGGCCAGATCATCCCGTGGAATTTCCCACTTCTGATGCTGGCGTGGAAGATCGCTCCTGCACTGGCCATGGGCAACACCGTGGTTTTGAAACCGGCGGAATACACATCGCTCACCGCGCTGCTGTTTGCCGATATCTGCATGCAGGCCGGTTTGCCCAAAGGCGTCGTGAACATCGTAACCGGCGATGGCACCGTGGGCGAGATGATCGTCGCGGCTGAGGTCGACAAGATTGCCTTCACCGGCTCCACCGCCGTTGGCCGCCGCATTCGTAAAGCCACTGCAGGCAGCGGCAAGGCGCTGACCTTGGAACTGGGCGGCAAAAGCCCCTACATCGTGTTTGACGATGCCGACCTCGACAGCGCCGTCGAAGGACTGGTGGATGCGATCTGGTTCAACCAGGGTCAGGTCTGCTGCGCCGGATCGCGCCTGTTGGTGCAGGAGGATATTGCCGATCGCTTCTACACCAAGTTGCGCCAGCGCATGGACGGGCTGCGCATTGGCGACCCGTTGGACAAATGCATCGATGTCGGCGCTGTGGTGGACCCCGTGCAACTGCGCAGCATCACGCGGATGGTGGAGGCGAACACGGCCGGAACCATGTATCAGACCCCTGGGCCATTGCCCGAAACCGGGTGCTTTTACCCGCCCACACTGATCACGGGAATGGAACCGTCTGACCCGCTGATGCAGGACGAAATTTTTGGGCCCGTTCTGGTCTCCACCACCTTCCGCACCCCGTCGGAGGCCGTGTCGCTGGCCAACAACACCCGCTACGGGCTGGCAGCGACGGTTTGGACCGAAAATGTGAACCTCGCGCTGGATATTGCGCCAAAGCTGGTGGCCGGGGTGGTCTGGGTGAATGCCACTAACCTCTTCGACGCCGCCGCCGGCTTTGGCGGTGTGCGCGAAAGCGGGTTTGGGCGTGAAGGTGGGTGGGAAGGGCTCTCCGCCTATACCAAACCCACCGGAAAACCCCGTGCGATCAAACAGATCGAACCACTGCATGGCAGCGGCGCGCCTACGGATCCGATTGACCGGACCTCCAAGCTCTATGTCGGCGGCAAACAGGCCCGCCCCGATGGCGGTTATTCCCGCCCGGTCTGGGGCAAATCTGGCGCCCTGCTGGGGCATGCTTCTCTGGCCAACCGCAAGGATGTGCGCAACGCGGTTGAGGCGGCACAGAGCGCCACAGGCTGGGCCAAGACTACAGGGCACTTGCGCGCACAGATTCTTTATTACATTGGTGAAAACTTGTCAGCGCGTGCGGGTGAGTTTGCCCATCGCATCGATGCCATGATGGGGGGGCGCAAAGGCGCGGCAGAAGTCGAAGCCGCGATCCAACACTGCTTTACCTACGCGGCATGGGCGGACAAGTTCGATGGGCAGGCGCATGGCGTCCCCATCCGTGGCGTTGCGCTGGCCATGAAGGAACCTGTAGGCAACATTGGCGTGCTTTGTGCCGATGAAGCCCCGCTGCTAGGCCTTGTCGCCGCGATGGCACCAGCCATCGCCATGGGCAATCGTGTGGTGCTTGTCGGGTCCGAACCTTACCCGCTGGCGGCGGCCGACTTCTATCAGATCCTCGAAACCTCGGACGTGCCCGCAGGCGTGGTCAACATCCTGACCGGCAGCCATGCAGAGCTGGCCAAACCTCTGGCGACGCATATGAATGTCAATGCGGTCTGGAGCTTTTCATCCACAGACCTGTCCGGCATCATAGAGGCAGGGTCCGTCACGAACCTCAAACGGACATGGGTGAATAACGGGAAGACCCATGACTGGACACCGACCAACGCCCGCGTGTGTTTGGACGCCGCCACGGAGGTCAAGAACATCTGGATCCCGTATGGAGAATGAGTGAATGACCAGAGAGATGGAGTTCCGGGACCGGTCGATCATTGTGATCGGTGGAACCAGCGGGATCAACCGGGGGATTGCCGAAGCCTTTGCAGAAAGCGGCGCAAAGGTTGCTGTGGCCAGCCGCAGCCAGGAGAAGGTCGATGATACGGTCGCAGCGCTGAAAGACCGCGGTGCCGCAAAGGCGCTTGGGGCGGCTTTCGATGTCCGGAACCCCGAGGCGGTTGCCGCAGGGCTGGCAGGTTTTAACGCCGAACTGGGCGATTTCGATGTGCTGATTTCAGGCGCGGCGGGCAATTTTCCTGCGCTGATGTCAGAAATGTCAGTCAACGCATTCCGGACCGTCGTGGAAATTGACCTGATGGGCACCGTGCATGTGATGAAGGGGGCGTATCCCTATCTGAAAAAGCCCGGCGCAAGCATCGTCAATATCTCCGCCCCGCAGGCCTATCTGCCATACGAAGGCCAGGCGCATGTCTGCGCGGCCAAGGCTGGGGTCGACCAGATCACACGCACTCTATCCATGGAATGGGGCGGCGAAGGCGTGCGCGTCAACTCAGTCGTGCCAGGGTTCATAGACGGGACAGAGGGCGCCAAACGCCTCGCTCCGACGGAGGAAATCCGGCAGCAGGTTCTGGACAGCGTCCCGCTGGGCCGCATGGGGCTACCGGATGACGTTGCCAACATGTGCCTTTTCCTGAGCTCCGATCTGGCGACTTACGTGTCCGGTTGCGTCATCAACGTGGACGGTGCCGTTTACCAGCGCGGTTCCGGTTATCTGGGGCAACAGATGGGCGACATGCTTCGCGCCATGCGCAAAAGTAACTGACCTAAAGTCGAGCGGACGAATTGTCGACAATGCGTCCCCACCCCAATCATGGCACGCACGCAATTCACCTATGAATTGCCTGCGTGCCGCTTAAGTTGCTGCTGTTTTACAGCCCTAGCGGCTTTCCAACCACCACGAAATGCAGCCCGTCAGGGTCCAGCAATTCCGCTGCGACCCGATTCACATCTTCCAACGTGACTGCATTGACCTTTTCGTTGCGGGTCCGGATGTAATCCAGCCCCAGATCGTCCATTTGCATATGCACCAGGATCCGCGCAATGCGCCCGTTGCCATCAAACCGCAATGGGTAAGCTCCCGTCAGATAGGTCTTGGCGTCTTCGACCTCCTGCGCGGTCACGCCCTCGGTCGCAGCGCGGGTCCATTCGGTGCGGATCACGTCCATGGCTTCAGCGATGCGGTC
>JAEPNQ010000144.1 GCA_017643305.1 Marinibacterium sp.
GATAGTCCCAGATAGTTTTGATAAATTCATTCTGGTTGCGGTCCCGGCGCACGACATCGGCGTCATAGCTGACACCGGCAAAGGCCGCGTCCAACACCTGCTCGGATATCCCCGCCGCCTGCGCACGCTGACGGAAGGCACGCACCCAACTTTGGAAGTCCACTGAGCGCGGCAAGTTTTGTACAGCGGTTTCGATGGTCACCGGGCGCATTACGGGGCGCAGGGATTGCTCAACAGCCTCGGCCCAGGTCGGGCCAGCCGTCAAAACGGCGCAGACACCTGCCAGATATGGATTTGCCATAACGCGCTCCATTTCACTGCTCTGGCCTGACCCTAGCCCAGCAGGATGATGCGGGAAAGCGACGTGGCATCCATCCGCAAGCCTTCGCGAAGTCTCAGGTGGCAGCACGACTTGTCGACAAGTCCTTGGCAATTCGTTGACGAATTGCTGGGTTCACCGCCTGCGGCGGCTCACCTTGCGCTTTGTCTTGGCCGATTTCTTCTTGCTCTGGGCCGACTTTCGTCGCGGACCACCGCGGCCAGGTGTCCCGCCACGGGGCAGCGCCTTGTCCTCAAGCTCTAGGAGCTCCAGTTCAAGGCCGCCAGTCACTGGCGTCGCCTGGGCCAGCCGCACCACTACTTTCTGCCCGATACCCACCGTCAGTCCCGTATCTGCCCCAACCAGCGTTCCAGCCTCGCGGTCGAAATCGAAATACTCGCGCCCCAGTGACCGTATCGGTACAAGACCATCTGCACCGGTTTCCTCCAGCCGCACGAAGGCTCCGAACCTGGCGATCCCGCTGATACGACCCGCAAATTCGTTACCCACACGCTCGCTCAGATAAGCTGCAAGGTAGCGGTCGGTGGTATCACGTTCGGCGATCATTGAACGGCGTTCTGAGGTGGAAATATACGTGCCGGTATCTTCGAGTCGCTCGGCCTCCTCCCCACTCAGCCCATCATCACCCCATTTGTGAACGGCGATCAGCGCACGGTGCACGATCAGGTCGGCATAGCGCCGAATGGGCGAAGTGAAATGCGCATATTTCACCAAGGCCAACCCGAAATGCCCGAAGTTTTCCGGCGAATAATAGGCCTGCGTCATGGATCGCAGGGTCGACATATTGATCAGCTCCGCATCATCCGTCCCCGCCGCCGCATTCAGCAGCGCGTTCAGATGACGGGTTTGGAGCACCTGACCTTTGGCCAGAGGCAAGCCCGCCGCCATCGCGGTTTCGCGCAAAGCCTCCAGCTTTTCGGGTGCGGGCTCTTCGTGCACCCGGAACAGCAGCGGCGATCGCTTGGCCACCAACGTTTCCGCTGCACAAACATTGGCGGCGATCATGAACTCCTCAATCAGCCTATGCGCATCCAACCGATCCTTGAAGTTCACGCTTTCCACCTTGCCCTCGGCAGACAGCACGATCCGCCGCTCCGGCAGGTCGAGGTCCAGCGGCTGGCGGTCAGCGCGCGCATGAGCCAAAGTGTCATAAGAGGCGTATAGTGGCCGCAGCACTGGTTCCAAAAGCTCTGCGCAGCGCTCATTCGGATCGCCATCGATAGCCTGCTGCACCTCTTCGTAATTGAGGGACGCCACCGACTGCATCAGTCCACGCACAAAATGATGCGATCGTTTTTGGCCTTGCGCATCGAACACCATTCGCACCGCGATACAGGCGCGCGGCACGCCTTCGTGCAGCGAACACAGATCGCCCGATAGCCGGTCCGGCAGCATTGGCACCACGCGGTCGGGAAAATAGGTGGAATTGCCCCGCTTGCGCGCGTCCTTGTCCAGCGCGCTGCCCGGGGTCACGTATGCCGCAACATCTGCAATAGCGACCCAGACGATATGCCCACCGGGATTGGCGGGGTCCGGGTCAGCCTCTGCATAGCAGGCGTCATCATGGTCACGCGCGTCTGAAGGGTCGATAGTGACCAGCGGCAGATCGCGCAGATCTTCCCGGTCAGACAGGCCCACAGGTTTGGCCTTGTCCGCCTCCGCCACGGCTGCATCGGAAAACGCATCGGGAATGCCATGCTGATGGATCGCGATCAGGGACACCGCGCGCGGCGCGCTGGGGTCGCCCAACCGTTCCACGACCTGGGCGCGTGGCAGGCCCATGCGCCCCTTGGGCCCAGCCTGTTCCGCCTCGATCAGCTCACCATCTTTTGCGCCGTGTGTACCATCGGCGGCCACGGACCATTCATTTTGCCCCGCCTTGTCGATGGGCACGATCCGCCCGCCTTCTGCCGTTTTGCGGAACACACCGAGGATGCGTTTGGGGTTGGTCCCGATCCGCCGGATCAGTCGGGCTTCATAACTGTGGTCTTCTTCCTGAACCGCTGTCAGCCGGGCCAGAATACGGTCCCCTGGCCCCAGCACCGGGTCCGATGCACGCGGGACAACCAGTATGATTGGTTCAACTCCGTCCCCATGCCATTCAAGCGCGCGCGCGAACAGATCACCGTTCTCATCCGGATCCTTGACCTGCAGCACTGACACCGGCGGCAGTTGGTTGGGATCGCGGTAGGTCTTGCGGCGCTTTTCCAGATGCCCTTCGGCCTCTAGCTCCTTCAGCACACGTTTCAGATCAATCCGGTCTGCGCCCTTCAGGCCAAAGGCCCGCGCGATATCTCGTTTGGAGGTCTGCGTGGGGTTGGAAGTGATCCAGTCGAGGACCTCTTCCTTGGAAGGGATGTGCGTCATGCTTTCCGCGTATCACGCCCCATGGGTGCCGTCATGCCGAAAAGCATGCAGATCATCCACCGTGTCCACATCACGTAGTATATCTGCGCAAGCGACAGACGCGCCTTTCAACGTCCGGATAGAATCTGACAAGGCGTGCGGCCCGGACCACCGGACATCACAAAACAGCCCCGGCGGCAACGCCCGCGGACCGCCCGCACCTACCAGCCAGAAACCGCCATCTTCAGCCGGGCCAAACACGGTGTCCGCACCGCCCAGCACTCGAAAAGCCCGCCAGATATGCGGCTTGTCCACCGTGGGGATGTCTGACCCAATCACCAAAACCTGCCCCGGACGCCGCAACAGCCGTGCCATTCGCGCACCAAGGTCGCCTCGCCCCTGCGCCACGCGCGGGATATCCTCTGGCCAGTACGACGCACCAGCAGCCCGATCCGGCGCCACTGCCAGAACCAGCCGCCAACGTGGGTCCCGCAGCCTGCGCAGCAATCCCACCACCTGATGGCGATACCACCACGCCGCTGCCACCCGGCCAATGTCATGCGCCAGTCGGGTTTTGACCCGCCCCACCATAGGCGCCTTGACCATGACGATCAGCGTGCGTGTCACTCGAAATAATCTTGCAGGATCTTGGAATAGATGGCTTTCAACTGGTCAATCTGGTCCACCGGAACGCATTCATCCACCTTATGCATCGTGCGGCCAACCAGTCCGAATTCGACCACCGGGCAATGGGACCTTATGAAACGCGCATCAGATGTGCCGCCGGACGTTGACAGTTCCGGCGTGACCCCGGTTTCCACCTTTACTGCGTTTGATACCAGCGTGCTGAGTTCCCCCGGCGGCGTCAGGAACGCTTCACCGGAGATTTTCACGCGCATCTCCACCTCAACCCCGAATTCCTCCGCGACCCGGTCTGCTTCCGCGCGCAGCCAGTCTGTCAGCGACGCTCCGCTGTGGCGGTCGTTGAACCGGATGTTGACCGTACCATTACACGCCGCCGGGATAACGTTGGTCGCCGGGTTCCCTGTGTCGATGGTCACCACGGCCAGGGTCGAAGCGTCAAAATGGTCTGTGCCTTGGTCCAATGCATGCGACGCCAGCCGATCCATCAAGCGCGCCATGGCGGGCAGCGGATTCCTGGCGCGATGCGGATAGGCCGAATGCCCCTGAACCCCAGTCACGTTAAACCACGCGGACATGGAGCCGCGCCGCCCGATCTTGATCATGTCACCCATAGTTTCCGGGCAGGTCGGTTCCCCCACCAAGCACACCGACATTGCTTCGCCCGTCTCGTTCATCCAGTCGAGGATCGCGGTGGTGCCATCCATGGCATCGCCTTCTTCATCCCCAGTGATGGTCAGCACCACCGCCCCATCCGGCGGCGTGTCACGCACGAAATCTACTGCCGCAGCAGCAAAGGCCGCAACGGCGGATTTCATGTCGGTGGCCCCGCGCCCGTACATCACGCCATCAACTACATCTGCCGAAAACGGCGCGTGGGTCCAGGTGGCGATGTCACCAGGTGGCACCACATCGGTGTGCCCGTTGAAACCGAAGGTGCGTGCATGTCCCTTGTCGCCCCAACGGGCATATAAGTTCGCAATCCCGGCTCGGTCCACGCGAATGCATTCAAATCCAGCCCCTGACAACAGCTCCTCCAACAACTCGATGGCCCCGCCTTCTTTCGGCGTGACAGACGGGCATTTGATCAGGTCTGCGGTCAAGTTGACTGGGTCGGTGGACATCTCTTCTTCCTTCGCAACGCCACGCGCCGGCATCGCCGGGAATGTGGCAAAGTTGTGACGAAACCATTCCTAAAATGAGGCTCGGTCGCTTGAAACGGGTTAACAGGGCCGCTCAGCTCATGCTACCGTTTGACCAATAATAAAATTCCCTGAGGCAGGGAAACGAGCAGAATATTAATTACCCAAAGCGCCGCGCGGCTGTTCCGCGTTTGGCAGCACCCGTGTGTTCGTACCCCGCCTGTAACGAGTTTATCGAGGTGGGTCGTGCCAGCAACTGCGTCTGAACTTCCAATAGACAACTCGGCCAGCGCCGATGAAATGGTTGCGGAAATTTTTGGTGATGGCATCCAGATCGTCGCCGGAACAGCAGAGTACACCGGCGACAACCGCGCATCGGGCATTTATTCCGACGGTGACACCGTCGCGCCCGATGTAACTCCCAGTGATACCGGTGTTATCCTTACCACTGGTAGAACGACGGCGTTTACTAACGGATCAGGCGATCCCAACACGTCAGGCAGCACGACGACTAACAGCAGCGGCCAGAACAACAACGCCGATTTTAACGCCGCGGCTGGCACCAACACCTATGACGCCGCCTATATCGAGGTGGATTTTATTCCGGACGGCGACGTCATGACACTGCAGTTTGTCTTTGCGTCCGAGGAATGCCCTGAATATGTGGATTCCATTTATCAGGACCTTGTGGCCGTCTGGATCAACGGCGAACTGGTGGAACTGGATATCGGCGATGGCGATACCGACCCCGGCAACTTGAACTCGGGCACCAACGAAAACCTGTTCATCAGCAACACTAATGATGACTACAACACCGAAATGGATGGCTTTACCGTCACCATGACACTGACGATCCCGGTGGATGACGGCGAAATCAACTCCATCAAGATCGGCATCGCGGATGTGGGCGACAACAGCTATGATTCCGCCCTTCTCATTGCTGGCGGCAGCGTGCAGTCTAGCCTCGTGGCGGTCGGCGACAGTGACACCATGTATCCTTCGTGCACGGTCACGATAGACGTTTTGTCCAACGATCAGGCCACCGGCACGCTGACCATCACGCATATCAACAACATCCCCGTCATAGCCAACGACACCGTGGAGCTGAATACCGGACAGTTCGTCACGCTGAACGGTAATGGCACGATCACGGTCATTGGTAACGGGGATACCGAGAATTTTAATTTCACCTACACTGCGACCGACGGCACCAACACCGACACGGCATATGTAGAAATTGAAGCAGTGCCCTGCTTTGTAGCCGGCACCATGATCCGGACGCCAAATGGCGAACAGCCGGTCGAGACGCTTTGTATCGGCGACCTAGTCCAGACCAAGGATAATGGCGACCAGCCCGTAAGGTGGATCGGCGGGCGCACAGTGCCCGCTGTGGGGGATATGGCCCCGATCTGCATCCGCAACGGCACCTTCGGACCGCATGACGACCTCTACGTTTCACCCCAACACCGCATTCTGGTGCAGGACGCGCTGGCGGAGCTCCTGTTCGGCACAGGGGAGGTTTTGGTCGCGGCCAAAGATCTGGTGAATGATCGCTCCATCACACAAGTCCAGGGCGGTGATGTGACTTATGTACACCTGATGTTCGACATGCATCAGGTGGTCTATTCGCAGGGTCTGGAAACCGAAAGCTTCCTGCCGGGCCCTCAGACCAGCAAC
>JAEPNQ010000040.1 GCA_017643305.1 Marinibacterium sp.
AACGAAGACCGAGATTTTGCCGCCTCTGTCGGGATCCGGATCATCCCGATCGAAGAGTTTCAGGCGCGCGGCGTGCACAGCGTGATGGAAGAGGCCCGCGAGATCGTGGGCCATAGCGATACGTACATCTCCTACGATATCGATTTCGTTGACCCGACCTTTGCCCCCGGCACGGGCACGCCGGAAGTTGGTGGGCCGAATTCCTACCAAGCCATTCAGGTCGTCCGCGAACTTGCAGGCGTGAACATCGCCGGGGCGGATCTGGTGGAAGTTTCTCCGCCCTTCGATCAAAGCGGCGGTACCGCGTTCCTGGGCGCGTCGATCATGTTTGAGCTTCTATGTGTTATGGCGGCTTAGGTCTGCAGACGCTGCGGTTTGCCGAAGTCCAGCCGCAGGCTTGGACGGCAGGGCGGATATCCGACCGCCAGAGATCGTCAGCAATCTGATGATGGTCACGCTGGCAAGTATCGTCAGAGGCGCGGGTGGCGTCGCCCTGGCCTATCTTTACGCGTTTCTTGGCGGGCGGCGGCATTGATATGCCAGATGTGCTATGGCCTGATTGGCAGGGCGGGGCAGAGGCTTCGTTCTTAACATCGTCCACCGTCTGGTCGGCAGAGAGCCACGGCTTTGCGCAGTGCCGGGTTCTGACCGCGATCATTGCACAGTAAGAGAGACCAACATGACAAAAGAAAGTCACTTCACCGAGCGAGGCTCCGCCGAGGCGGTGAACGCGCGCATGGGTGACGACATCAACCCTCGCCTGGCGGAAGTTATGGCATCGTTGGTCCGGCACCTCCATGCCTTCGCCAAGGACGTTGACCTGTCGCAGGACGAATGGGAACTGGCCATCGATTTCCTGACGCGGACCGGGCAGATTTGTTCGGAAGAACGGCAGGAATTCATCCTTCTTTCTGACACGCTCGGCTTTTCCATGCTGGTGGATGCGATAAACAATCGCCGTCCATCCGGCGCCACGGAGAACACTGTATTCGGCCCGTTCCATGTGGACGGCGCGCCCATCAGGAAAATGGGTGACAACATCTGTTTCGATGGCAAGGGGGAAAGCTGCCTCTACCAGGGCTGTGTGCTTGACCGCGCCGGCGTACCGATAGAGGGCGCAATAGTGGATGTCTGGTCGGACAATGCCGACGGGTACTACGACGTGCAGCAGCCCGATGTTCAACCGAAATTCAATAACCGTGGTCGCTTCATCACTGGGGCGGACGGGGTCTACCGTTTTGTCGGGATCAAACCCGTCAGCTATCCGATCCCGGATGACGGGCCGGTGGGCAAGATGCTCGCCGCACTGGGGCGTCATCCCAATCGCCCCGCGCATCTGCATTTTCTGGTGACCGCGCAGGGCTACCAGAAGATCGTGACGCATATTTTCGACGGAAAGGACAAATGGCTGGCTTCGGATGCAGTGTTCGGCGTGAAGCAATCGCTGATCGCCCCGTTTGAGCCCGTTGAGGGCGACACCAAATGGCGTGCGGATTTCGACTTTGTCATGTGCGAGATGTAAGCACCCCCTGCGTCTGCCGCGTACCTGCCAAAAGGACGGCCAATTTCAGGCAGAGTGCAGCGAACGACCGGATGTTGCTTTCTGAGCTACTGTCCGTCGTCAGGGATTTTGGGACCTTCCGGCACTCTTGCGCGCGGGCCGGAAAGCTCAAGAGGAAGGGATCGTTTCCAAGAACATCAAATTCATAGCCAGTCCCGGCGATGCGGGCGAAGTTGACCTGCTTTTGGCATCCGGCCTCATGCAAAATCTAGATATCTCATTCACTGAGCTTTTGGACCAGATGGCAGAGCGCCCGCGTTGGATACCCTTGAACACAGTGGCGACACACCCAGGCATACCTTCAGCGGCTAGGGGTGATGTCCTTTGAGAACGGTACCGACTTGTCGCGCATTGGAATTTTCAGCGGTGCGGCCAACCCTTTGAAATCGACATTTTTAAAGTCAACGCTGCGCAAGTTGGGGTTCATACTGGTATAGAAGTACGCCTTCAGGTTTCGCAGGTCATAGGATACCGTGTACTGGGTTCCTCCGTACTTTAGAACTTCCAATTCGGCTGGATTTAGCTTTTCATCCGTCGCTTCCATGGGAAGCTGGAAGTTGGCGAGGATGCGGATAGCCTCGTGTACCGTGTCTTCCCCTCCATCAGTTGGACGGGATGTCTGGGTCCAGGCCAGCGCGCGGATGAAACGTGATGGTGGCGTGAAGTCTCCGGGCAAACCCAACATCCCGGTTCCATACCCGATTGGCGCCAGATCTATCCCGTCGACGCTGACCGAAGGCCACGCGACGGACCGCATGTTGATGTAGTTCCGCGCATTGTTGATGTGCCAGTCATACGGTGGTGAGTTGGTCAGCACCCCCAAGGTTTTATCGTATATTTTCATTTCGCCGCCAACAAACTCAACAATGATCTGATCGCCGCTTTTATCGGTTACTGAGAAGTGCACTGGCGCCGGACCGCCAAGCTCTGAGGTCACAACGGGCACCACGCGAATTTTTTCTGCCGCCTGCTTAACTTCCGCCACCGATGCGAACTGGCTGAGCATAAAACCAACGAAATCGACCGGAGCCAGGGAGATTTCAGCTTTGGCAGGATCATATTCTTGATACGCCGCAAATCCAGGCAGGTAGAGCAGCGAAACGTTCAAACCTTCTGAGTTTATGCCATCGCCAAACAGCATCTGATCCATCATGGTCACACCGACAACATCGTATTTGGTGACCCATTTTGCTCCATCTTTGCCATCTGGCATTTTCATTGCTGAGGCGTCAGTGCCGGCCGGAACAAACGTCATGGCTGGGGACAGATCAAACGTGCCCCACTCCATTGTCCAGGAGGCTACTACCGTACCATCAGCTCCTGTGAGTGTGATAAACGTGCAAGAGCTTGCAATATCGGCGCCGATGCTGACAAACCCGGCAACAGCTATGCCACAAAGATTTTGCAAAAAACTCATTTGTACCCCCTTGTTCGACATGCTCAAAGCAGCCGAACTGTTACCAGTCAAAACACCTTTTTGGGTTCAATATGAACCCTCCGAGGGTGCTGTACGCAGCGCACCTCTTGCCTGCCACTTTAACGCAAAGTGCGCGCCGGTCGATAGCATCGACCAAGTATGGCCGCTTTCTATTGATCGCCCGAGGCTCGTTCCGGTCGATCGAACCGATCTCAAAGGGGCTTGGTTCGGCAAAGTGATGTGGCAGCCGCAGGTGCGTCTTTTCGAGGTTTTGTGGATTTTGATGGATAAACTGCGATTTCGGGGCTGAGGCGCGCTGTAGCCTGGCCAAGCGAACGCACGGCTTTCAGGCAGGCTGAAAAGGCCTGCTGAACGGACCTGAATTTGAAGACCCCGGGCCGCAAAGCGCCGCCCGGGGCAGCGTCTTAGTTCTTTTCTTTGTCGACCATCTTGCCGGCGGAGATCCACGGCATCATGCCGCGCAGGGTCTCTCCCACGGCTTCGATCTGGTGCGCGTCGTTATTGCGACGGGTGGCTTTGAAGCTGGGCTGACCCACAGCGTTCTCGGTCATGAAATCCCGCACGAAACGTCCGCTCTGAATGTCTGCCAGAACCGCCTTCATCCGCGCTTTGGTTTCGTCATAAGGCAGGATGCGCGGGCCGGAGACGTATTCGCCATACTCGGCCGTGTTGGAAATGGAGTAGTTCATGTTCGCGATGCCGCCTTCGTAGATCAGGTCCACAATCAGCTTCACTTCGTGCAAACACTCGAAATAGGCCATTTCTGGCGCATAGCCTGCTTCAACCAGCGTTTCAAAGCCCATGCGAATCAGTTCGACCAGACCGCCACACAGCACGGCCTGTTCACCGAAGAGGTCGGTTTCGCATTCTTCCTTGAAGTCGGTTTCGATGATGCCCGAACGCCCACCGCCGATGGCGGAGCAGTAGGACAGGCCGATTTCAAGGGCCTTGCCGGAGGCGTCGTTGTTCACGGCCACCAGGCAGGGCACACCGCCGCCTTTGACATATTCGCCGCGCACGGTGTGGCCCGGGCCTTTGGGCGCCATCATGATCACGTCGACGCCCGGCTTCGGCTCGATCAGACCGAAATGCACGTTCAGACCGTGGGCAAAGGCAATGGCGGAGCCGTCCCTCAGGTTGTCATGCACATATTTCTTGTACGTCTCAGCCTGCAGTTCATCGGGCATGGTGAACATGATCACGTCGCACCAGGCGGCGGCTTCGGCGATACCCATCACCTGCAGTCCTTCACCTTCAGCCTTTTTGGCGCTGGGCGACCCTTCGCGCAGGGCCACAACAACGTTCTTTGCGCCGGAGTCGCGCAGGTTCAACGCATGGGCGTGGCCCTGTGAGCCGTAGCCAAGGATGGCGACCTTCTTTTCTTTAATCAGGTTCACGTCGCAATCGCGGTCATAGTAAACGCGCATGGAATTTCCTTTCTGGTTTCATTGGAGTGCGTTCTATCGAGCTTTGCGTGGATTGTGATTTCAGGATTTTTGAGTATTTATGACAAAGGCGAAGAACTATTCGCGACATCATCGATTGGTGGAAAAATCATGCTCGACGATATGGATCGCCGCATTCTGCGACAGTACCAGGCTGAGCCGGAGATGACCGTGGCCGATCTGGCCGAGCGCTGCGGGTTGACCCAGGCTACCTGCTGGCGGCGGCTGGAGGCGATGCGCGCTGGCGGCGTGATCGAAGGTTTGGAGGCGGTGATCGACTGGGCCGCTTTGGGTTATTCGGTGGAGGTGTCCTTGCGCATCACGCTGGAGAAAAGCGTGGCGCGCGCCTTTGATGAATTTCTGGCTGCGGCGCGGGAGATCCCGGAGGTTGTGGAGATCCAGACCTTCCTGGGCAGGGTCGATGTGCGGCTCAGCGTGGGTGCTCGCGACCTTCCGCATTATCAGGCGATCTATCGTGATCGCATCCTGACCCTGCCGCACATCGCCGATATCGAAGCGCTGATGCATATCGCGCGGGTCAAGACAGACGAAGCGTTGCCGGTATGATCGCGCTTGATGAGACAGACCGCCACTTGCTGCGCCTGCTGGTGCGGGATGCGACCCAAAGCGCGGGCGCGCTGGGCCGGATCGTGGGGCTTAGCCAGCCCGCGGCCTGGCGGCGGATCAAACGGCTGGAAGACGCTGGAGTGATCGCAGGCCGTCGTCTTCGCCTGAACGCAGGAGCGTTGGGGTTTGGCGTGACGGTGTTCCTGGGTGTGAAACTGGCACGCAAAGGGCAGGTTAGCCTGGCTGATTTCGAACGCGCCGTCAGCGCCATCCCCGAGGTGCAGACGGTGGAGCATGTGCTTGGCCTCTATGATTTCCGCCTGCGCGTGGTGGCCCGCGACCTTCCGGATTTCGAACGCGTGCTGCGGCGTCGGATTATGACACTGCCGGGGGCAGGGGAGGTTGAAGCCAATGTGCTGCTTTCCGAAGAGCGTCGGCCGGGGCCGATTGGCTAAGAAATTTGGGCCAGGCCGCACGGCTTGGACATTGTGCCGCCTGTGCAAGGTCTATCGGGCCCGGTAGGCTTGCAGCAAACATAGAGGAACATGCCATGCCAGCATTGCTTGAAACCGTAGACCCGGACGGTTTGGAGGAATTCTCCGTCGTCTTCACCGACCGCTCGCTCAACCACATGTCCGCCACCTTTCAGCAGGTGATGCGCGACATCTCGGATATGCTCTGCGACGTTTACAATGCAGACGGCGTCGCCATCATACCAGGTGGTGGCACTTTTGCGATGGAAGCCGTGGCGCGCCAGTTCGCAGGTGGGAACCGGGTGCTGGTGGTACGCAACGGCTGGTTCTCCTACCGATGGTCGCAGATCATAGAAAGCGGCAACCTGACCGCAGGGGTCACTGTGCTGAAGGCGCGTCAGACCGGCAATGCCAGCCCGTCGCCCTTCAGCCCTGCGCCCATCGAAGAGGTGGTAGAGGC
The DNA here is from genome assembly GCA_017643305.1 of Marinibacterium sp. Lineage (GTDB taxonomy): Bacteria > Pseudomonadota > Alphaproteobacteria > Rhodobacterales > Rhodobacteraceae > HXMU1420-2. Next base: position 5,945 of record JAEPNQ010000040.1, read on the forward strand.
GATCCGCACCCAAAGACCCGAAGTTGTCTTTGCCCCGCATGTTGAAACCTCCGCGGGGGTGATCCTGCCGGATGATTATATCACTGCCATGGCCGCCGCCGCGCATGAGGTGGGCGCTCTTATGGTGCTTGATTGCATCGCCAGCGGTGCGGCCTGGGTGGACATGAAAGCCACGGGCGTCGATGTTTTGATCTCCGCGCCCCAGAAAGGGTGGAGCGCGTCACCCTGCGCCGGGCTTGTAATGATGTCCGAACGCGCGGAAAAGCGCCTGGGCGAAACCGAAAGCGACAGCTTCGTCGCCGACCTGAAGAAGTGGCGCCAGATCATGCAGGCATATGAAACTGGCGGCCATGCCTATCACGCGACCATGCCCACGGATGCCCTGCGTGACTTCCGTGATACAATGCTGGAAACTCGTGATTATGGGTTCGAAAAGCTGAAGGACGCGCAATGGGCGCTGGGCAATGCCGTTCGCGCGATGCTAAAAGACAAAGGCGTCACCTCTGTCGCTGCCGAGGGTTACGGCGCGCCGGGCGTGGTGGTCAGCTTCACCACCGATGCCGACATCCAGAACGGCAAGAAATTCGCGGCCCAGGGCATGCAGATCGCCGCCGGTGTGCCACTGCAATGTGATGAACCGGCAGATTTCAGCACCTTCCGGCTTGGCCTCTTTGGGCTCGATAAACTCTATGATGTAGACGGCACCGTTGCACGTCTGAAACGCGTCATCGACCAGGTGCTCTGACCCACCCTTCTGCTGTTTGAAGATACCTTGGGGTCTGGGGGTGAAATCCCCAGACAACCCCTTCAACACAAGTGACGTTCAGGTCGCCCCCAACCCCATGCGCATCAGCATCTGCCGTACCGGAGGCAGGGCATAGAGTGCGCCGATTCCCGTGGCCCGCAGACTTTGCAGCGGCGTTGCCCCAGCCCTGGAGGCGCGGTTAAGCAGGTTGATTCCGGCCACCCGCGTCCGCATGTCGCTGATGCGGGCGCTGTGATAGGCCTCCAGCATCGCGGCATCGCCCAGCCCCTCGGGCCGGGCCGTGGCCAAATCGCGTAAGGCGCGCAGATCAGCCAGTGACATGTTCAGACCCTGCGCGCCAATGGGGGGCATCACATGGGCGGCCTCAGCCAGCAGCGCGATGCGCTGGCCGCTCAGCCGGTCTGCGACCTGGCTGATGATAGGCCAGACCGTGCGACGCGTGGCCAATTTCAGCGGGCCAAAAAGATGCGCAGACCGGTCGGTCATTTCTGCATCGAACGCGGGCATCGGCAGTGTGGCCAGGCGTTTTACTTCCGGCCCGCTTTCCATCCAGACGATCGCGGAACAGGGCTGACCATCCAGATCTGGCAAGGGGACCAACGTGAACGGCCCGCCACTGCGGTGGATCTCGGTCGATACATTGCCATGCGGCTCCGAATGCGTCACTGCAAAAGCCAATGCCTTCTGCCCGTAGCGGGTGGTTTTTACACCGATCCCGGCGGCATCCCGCATCGGCGAATTGCGCCCATCGGCGGCCAGCACCAGCCGCGTGGTCACGCGCGTGCCGTCGGTTAGGGTCACACGTGCCTCTGCGTCGCGGGTCAGCAGGCCACGTGTGCCGATCCCGCTAAGGAACGTCACGTTGTCCAGCTCTTCGATCCGCGCCAGCATCTCCCGGCGCAACAGCCAGTTGGGCAGATTCCAGCCAAACGGCTGGTCGGACAGGTCCGCCGCCCGGAAATCCCGCACAACGCGAAGCGCACCATCGGTTCCGCTGGCATCCACGATCCGCATGATCTCCAGCGGCATGGCATGTGGGGCCAGTTGCGGCCACAGCCCGCAGTCTTCCAGCAACGCGCGTGCGGGTTGCAGGAACGCGGTGGTGCGCAGATCGGCGCCTTCGGTGCTGGCATCGGTAATGGGCGGGGCCGGATCGGCGCAGATCACGTCAAACCCGGCGGTGCCTAGCGTGATGGCCGCGGTCAGCCCGGCCACGCCGCCGCCCGAAATCAGGATATCGCAGTTTTTGTCCATGCCTGACATTTAGTGCTCAGGCGCGTCCCGCGCCAAGCGACATCCTGTCCGGTCACAGCAGGCACCGCAAGAACGCGGTTAGGTCGTCTGTGTGGAAATGGATGTGATCGGCGTTATGCGGGTCGGGCCCCACCAAAACTGTGCGCATCCCCATATCATGCGGCGCAGCCAGATTGCGGGGTTCGTCTTCGAACATCGCGGCTTCACTGGGCACAACCCCGTCGGTTGTGAATACCTCCTCAAACGCCTCGCGTTCGGGTTTGGGCCGAAACCTGGCGTGTTCCACGCCATAGATCGCATCGAACAGCCCGTTCAGCCCGCGTGCGGCTAACACCCGTTCGGCGTAGGGTGCGGATCCGTTTGTGTAGACAATGCGCCGCCCCGGCAGGGCGCGGATATAGGCGGCCAGCTCGGGATCATGCTCCAGATGGTCCAGCGAAATGTCGTGAACATCGGTCAGATACGGGGCCGGGTTCACGTCATGTTCACGCATCAGCCCGGCCAGCGTTGTTCCATAGGTGGCCCAGTAATGGCGACGCAGGCGGTCGGCCTCGTCACGCTGCACACACAGCGCATCCATAACGTATTGCGTCATGCGCACTTCGATCTGGTCAAACAGCCGCGCCTGGGGTGGGTACAGCGTGTTGTCCAGGTCAAAAACCCAATATTTAATATGGGAAAAAGCGTCGCTTGGCATGCCTAGGACTTAGGTTACATCGGTACTCAAGGCAACGGGCGACTTGCTTCGAAGCCCCTCTGTCGCCAGACTGTGCTAAATTGCAGGGAGAAAGAGGCAAAATGCCCAGTCAAACGCAAGCGCCGACGGACGCCTATTCAATGATATTGGAAGCCATCGATGTCGGCGTCTACAAACCGGGCGACCGGCTGGTTGAAAGCGATCTGGCGGAACGGTTCGGCGTATCGCGCACCCCGATCCGCGAAGCACTGCAGAGACTTGAGACGCAATCGCTTCTGGAACGCGACGGGCGGTCGCTGATTGTGGCCGCGCTGGATCACAACCAGATGGCCGAGCTCTACGTCGTACGCCGCGAACTCGAAGGTCTTGCCGCGCGGCTTGCGGCCAAGCATGCCACCGAAGAAGAGGTGCGCGTGCTGCGCGACATGGTTACAGCCGATGATGCGCTGGTGGGCGATCCCAGCGCGCTGTCTAGGGCGAATCGCCGGTTTCACAAACAGATCCACCTGGCGTCTCACAACCGCTATCTTGTACAGCAACTGGATCTTGTACACCGTACCATGGCGCTGATGGCCACCACGTCGCTGGCGGCCGAAGGGCGGGGGCAGATTGCCCAGGCTGAACATGACCGTATCGTGCGCGCCATCGAAGACCGTGACGAAGCCGAAGCCGAAGCTGCGCTGCGCGATCACATCTCGATCGCGTTCATGACCCGTCTGCGTCAGGACGCAGAAACGCGGGACGGTCCGGGCTGACATCAGGCACCGATTGACCATGCTGCGTCTTGTCCCAGAAATAGGGGCGGGCCAGCAATTCGAATACGGCCTTGTACGCGGCGGCGACGCCCAGCAGGCAATAGACAGGCAGGGTGATCACCCACGGCAACAGGAGCCGCCGCCCGCGCCGGGCCACCCCCGCCGCACCAATGGCCACGTTGCCCAGATCTGACATCACGCATAGCGTTATCAATACAGCGGGCAGCCACGCCATGCCGCTGCTGATCATCGGATGCCCCAGCCCTAGCGGCAGCGCCCACAGTGTCCACAGTGCCGGGGCCAGCAGAAACTGCAAAACGGTGCCCGCCATCAGTATGTGCACCCCCAAAACTCGCCACCAGCCCAGCTGCTGCCGCAGCAGCCTAGGATCGCGCAGATGCACCAGCCAGGTGACCAGAAACCCTTTCAGCCAGCGACTGCGCTGCTTGATCCACGGCCAGCCGCGACAGGTGGCTTCCTCTTCCGTCACTGTCTGGACAAGCTCGGTCCTGTAGCCTTCGCGTGCCAGCCGCACGCCCAGGTCGGCATCTTCAGTCACGTTGTGCGCGTCCCAGCCCCCCAGCGCCTCCAGTATTCTCCGCCGGAAAAACAATGTCGTGCCCCCCCCAGCGGTAGAACCAGTCTCATACGCTGCAAACCGGGCAGCAGGATGCGCCACCAGCCCGCGTATTCGATGGAAAAACACCGCGACATCCAGTTGCTGCGCGGGTTGTAGTAATCCAGCATCCCCTGCAAACAGGCCACGTCCGGCCCGGCATGCGCGAACCGCTTGGCGATCACGTACAGTTGATCGGGGGCAGGGGCGTCTTCGGCATCCCAGACCCCGATGATATCGCCTTCGCAGAAATCCAGCGCATAGTTCAGAGCGCGGGGCTTCGTGGTCAGCGGCCCGGTATCCGACACTTGCACCACGCGCATCCACTCCGGCAGGTCCAGCGCCTGCAAGGTGGCGCGCGTGACGGTGTCTTTCTCCTCCAGCACCAGCGCCACCTCCAGCAAGGCGCGGGGGTACTTCACCGCCTGTAACCGGGCGACCAGTGTGCTGGCAATTTCGGTTTCATGGAACAGCGGGACCAGCATCGAAATGCGTGGCAGGCGGGCCTCCTTGGGCGTTTCTGCAGGATCATCCGGTGCTGCATCGTGTAGGCGGCCGAAAATCTGCAAGGCAAATGCGGCGAGCTTCAGTCCGGTCACAGGTACCAGCGTGGCCAACGCCAACAGGCACAAACCCAGCCCCGCCGCCTGTGGCGCCCAGAACAGGACCACCAGCAACGCAATCATAACCAGCGTCGCGGCCAACAGGCCCCAGCGCCTCAGTGTCTGCAAGGTGCGGCTGCTGTAATGGTCCGGCACACGGGTTTCCGCTCTACGCCCCAGATGGCCTGCGCCCTGCGCGGCGATATTGTCCAGGATCTCCGTTTCCGACGCGACCACCGCCAGCAGCTGCGGCGCGTTGGGCAGCGCGGTGGCAATGTCTTCCAGCCGATCGGGCCGCGCTGTTGCCACGGCCAGCATTTGCCCGATCCGCATCCATGGAACTGCTCGCAGTTTCAGCCAGGTCTCAGGCGCAGCCAGACCAAACAGCGCCGGATCCGGCGGCGTGTCTGCCAGATCGACGCGGTAAAGTCCGTGCTGTTGTGCCACCGCCTCCAACACATCTTCTTCGCGCACCAAGCCTTCGGCTATCAGGATCTGGCCCAGCGGCGCATCCCAGGATTTCTGCATCACCAGCGCGTTCAAAAGATCACGCGGACGCAACAGCCCCTGATCCACCAGATACCTTCCGATTTGACGCTGCCCCAGGGCCGGAGCCGGGCGGGGAGACGAAAGCACTGGCCTTTGGTCCATCTGGACGATGGTCTTCGGAACCCATGGGCAATACCCGAAAGGGGAGAGTTCGACAGTTCGACCAGTTGCCTGAAAGGGGAGAACCCAGTGAAAACCCAGGACGGGGTCGTATAATCGCTTTGAGGCGCTTCATATGGTGCTGCCATTGCTGGACGGATCTATTGGGCAATACACACAAAGCAGACAATTTTATGCCTAAAGTATTATTTTAAAACACTTTTGGGCCTACCTCTTCCCAAGCTGCTGCAATCGTCACACACAGAACCCTGTTTAGGGAGCCCCTGTGGAACCTAAAAAGCAGGTTAAGATGCTAGTAAATAATAATATTTTTTAATGCAGTCTTAACAACCCGTTGAGCCGGGTAAGAAATATGGTCTTCAGCCTTTGCGCGCGTTCATCGCGGCAGCAAAGCGCTCGAACAGGTAAAAACTGTCCTGCGGGCCGGGACTGGCCTCGGGGTGGTACTGCACCGAATAAACCGGGCGGTCTTTGATCCGGATGCCACAGTTCGATCCGTCAAACAGCGACCGGTGGGTTTCCACCACACCATTGGGCAGGGTCTGGGCATCTACGGCAAAACCATGGTTCATCGAGGTGATTTCCACTTTGCCGGTTTCTAGATCCTTGACTGGGTGGTTCGCGCCATGATGGCCGTGGTTCATCTTGACCGTCTTGGCCCCTAGCGCCAGTGCCAGCATCTGATGGCCGAGGCAGATACCAAAGACCGGGATTTCGCTTTGCTCCAGCACAGACTGGATCATCGGCACCGCGTAGGCGCCCGTCGCTGCTGGGTCGCCTGGACCGTTCGATAGGAACACGCCATCCGGCGCATGTGCCATAACCTCTTCCGCCGTGGCCGTTGCGGGCAAAACGGTCACATCGCAGCCGACGCTGGCGAGGCAGCGCAATATGTTACGCTTGGCGCCATAATCTACTGCCACGACCCGGTGCCGGGGCGCGGTCTGGCGGGTATAGCCATCGGGCCAGGCCCAACGCATTTCGTCCCAGCGGTAGGATTGCGCACAGGTCACCTCGCGGGCCAGATCCATGCCTTCGAGCCCGGCAAAGCCACGCGCGGCCTTGACCAGCCTGGCCACGTCAAATTCGCCGTCCGGGTTGTGTTCCAGTGCCACATGCGGCGCGCCCTGTTGACGGATTGCGCGGGTCAGGCGGCGGGTGTCGATGCCGCCAATGGCTATGCGGTCGCGCCGTTCCAACCAGTCGGTCAGCGCCTCGGCGCTGCGCCAGTTTGACGGTTCGGTCGGGTCCCATTTCACCACCATGCCATCGGCCACCGGATCGCCAGTTTCATCATCGTCGGGGTTCACGCCGACATTGCCGATATGGGGGAAGGTAAAGGTCACGATCTGGCCCGCATAAGACGGGTCGGTCATGATTTCCTGGTAGCCGGTCATGGCTGTATTGAAACACAGCTCTGCGACGCGGCGGCCTTGGGCCCCGAAACCTTGTCCGAAGAACACGGTTCCATCCGCTAGCGCGAGGCAGGCGGTCGGTTTTGGCGGGGCGGTCCTGGCCATCGCTTTCGACTCCGACTGTAGGCAAATTAGCCGGTGTTTAAGGGGCTGATCCCGGCGGGTCAAGCCCGAGAAATTTGCGCCGTTTCTGTGATTTCAGCAGGTTACCAAGGGTCCGCCGCTGTTGTGCCTTTGTGCGAATTTCGTTACATTCGGTGGTTTCAGGACCATTTGGGATGGGACCAGAAAACATGGACATGCGCGCACGGGTCAACGCGACCCTAAAGCAGGCAATGAAGGACAAGGCAGTCGATCGGCTGTCTACGCTCCGTCTTATCAACGCCGCCATCAAGGATATGGAAATCGCCGCCCGTGGCGGCGAGGGTGATGAACAATTGGGCGATGACGCGGTGCTGGGCATCCTCGGCAAAATGGTCAAGCAGCGTCAGGAAAGCGCGCGTGCCTACGAAGAAGGCGGGCGGCTGGACTTGGCGGAGCGGGAATTGAATGAAATCTCGGTTATCGAGGAATTCCTGCCGCGTCAGCTGGACGATTCCGAAGTGCGTGATGCGATCAGCAAGGCTCTGACCGAAACCGGCGCATGTTCGATTCGCGACATGGGCAAAGTCATGGCCGAGCTAAAGGGGCGCTATACCGGGCAGATGGACTTCGGCAAAGTTGGCCCGATGGTTAAGGACCAGCTCTGCACGGGTTAGGGTAATCAACTTGGCGCGGGTTTCGCGCGCGAAACCGCCGGATCCCAATAGTCTTAGCGGCGAAATGCCCGTGTCAGGTCATCATAAAGTGCCTTGCGTTCATCTTCACTGAGGAACGCGCCAATCTCCACCTCGCGGCCTGCGCCGCGCAGGGTCACGTAATATGGCACCGGCCCGCCTTTTTCATGCAGCAGCGGTTCAACCCAGTAACGGTTGCTTTCCCATTCCTGAACGTCACCGCGCGGGTTGCTCCGCCTCAGATGTGCCCGGTCGGGCGACAGGGTCAGCACCTCCAGCACCTGTGCATCCCGGCGCGACCGACCCAGCGCAAACCAGAGGGCCGCGAGCGCCAGCATCATGAAGGGCAACAGCCCCCACAACAACACAGTCCCCAGCAGCGCAAACAGCGGCAGGGTCAGAAACACGAACGTCACGGCAATGAACCCTGCGAACCCAGCAGGTGCCAGAGACTGATGGGGCCACAAATGCAGCTCTCTCTGCGCCGGGGCAGGTGAAGCCTCTGCGTCATTTGTCCAGCTGTACGGCATGGCGCTCCCGTCAGATCAGGCGCAATTGGCCTGTTCGGCCTGCGCTACGGCTTCGGATGTCGCGTCCAGCGCCAGCAGTATGGAGGCATGGCGGTTTTTGTAGTCACGCGCGGGCTGCAGCACCTCTAGATCACTAAAGGGTGCGTCGGGGACTGGGCCGCCTTCTTTCAGCATGGCGTACATCTGGTCGCGGGCTTTATCCACCTGATCGCGAGTGCAGCCGACGACAGCTTCCCCGAACACGGCAGCCGAGGCCTGACCCAGCGCGCAGGCCTTAACTTCCTGAGCAAACTCGGTGATCTTGCCGCCATCGGTTTTCACGTCCACCGTCACTGTGGATCCACACAGAGGCGAGCGTTTCTTGACACTGCCATCGGGCGCCTCCAGACGGCCCACATGCGGGATGTCAGCGGCCAGCGCCAGAATGCGGCTGGAGTAAAGCTTGATCAGATCAGTGTCGCCAGACATGGGCTTCCCTTTTCTACCCCTGCAATACATAAGTCGATGAATTTTGGTTGCAAAAGGTTTTTGCCCATGTGCGGCAATGAGAAAATCTCTTCACATGCCTTCGATCCGGCCACCCTGCGCTACAATGATCAGGGGCTGATCCCAGCCATCGCCCAGCAGGCCGATACTGGCGAGGTGTTGATGATGGCTTGGATGAATGCCGAGGCCGTCACCCGCACGCTAAAAACAGGCCGCGTGACCTACTGGTCGCGGTCGCGGGCATCCTTTTGGATCAAGGGCGAAAGCTCCGGCCATGTTCAGAAGCTGGTGGACCTGCGGGTGGACTGTGACCGCGATTGCCTGCTGGTGCTGGTCGACCAGACCGGCCCGGCCTGCCACACCAATCGCCGCAGTTGTTTCTACACCGCTGTCCGGGACGGGCAGGAGGTGGAGATCATGGCGCCGATGGCCTGACGACCTAGTTTCGGCAGGGTGTTCGCTTCGAATGCGTTGCTGAAGGGCAAAACGACTGGGCTGGCCTATGACGCTTTGATCTATGTGTACGACCGCTATGTTCTGACGCACAAATCCTAACGCGCGCTGCATTAGACGGAGGCCAGCCCAACCATGGCGCGGATGTCCTGCGGGCTGGCTCCGTCCGAACGATATTTGGCGATGGCGCGGGCATCGTCGCGCTTTGCCAGCCTTTTGCCCGCGTCGTCCCGGATCAGCGCGTGGTGATGATAAACCGGCGTAGGTAAGTCCAGCAGGCGCTGTAGCAGCACATGGATCCGGGTGGCGTCGAACAGGTCTTCGCCACGGATCACATGCGTTACACCGCTGGCCGCATCATCAAGCACTACGGCCAGGTGATAGGCCGCTGCCATGTCCCGGCGGGCCAGCACAACATCACCGATGGTGTCGGTCAAATCTTCGGCGCGCAGAGCATGAGTTCCACCATACGCCGAGCCGGTTTCCGTGAACTGCGCGGGCAGAGCGCGGGCGGCCGCGTACGCGATGTTTAGCCGGATAGCGGCAGCTTCACTGGTCTGATGGGCCTTGTCCCGGCAGGTGCCCGGATAGATGCGGCCGTCAGGGCCAAATTCCGGCACGCCTTCCTGTGGGGCGGAGGCTGCCGCGGCAATGTCGCGGCGGGTACAAGTACAGGCATAGGTCAGACCCATATTATTCATTTTTATAAGTGCTTTGCGGTATGTTTCTAAGCAATCACTTTCACGCAAAACGGTGCCGTCCCAGCCGATCCCTAACCAGGTCAGATCGTCGTAAATCTGCTGCTCCCAGTAATCTCGCGCGCGGGACTGGTCCAAATCGTCGATCCGCAGCAGAAACCGGCCGCCAGCGTCGCGCGCCATCTTATGGGCCAGCAATGCCGAATAGGCATGACCCAGATGCAGCGGGCCCGTAGGAGATGGCGCAAACCGGGTGGTGAATGTCACGTTTTTTCTATGACGTAGACGGTGGAGCCCATTTCCATATCGGTCAGGTGCGGTCCGTGTTCCTTGAACAGCAAACGGGTAGCGCCGCTATCGAGCGACGCCTGCACCGCAGCTTCATTGGCTGGGTCCTGCAGTGTGTGGTCGTTGAAAGACCAGACCAGTCGCCCGCCAGGGCCAAGCGCCGCCACCAGTTGGTCGAAAAGGGCAATTGCGGCCGCACCGGCACCGATGACCCCAATCGCAGCGATAGCTGCGTACTCACCCGGTTTCAGCGGCAGGGCAACGTCTGGTTCGGTCAGAATCGTGGCGCGGTACACACCGCGCGCAGTGGCGTGTTCGAGCATCTCGGCGGACAGGTCGATACCATCCAGCGTCGTAAACCCGGCGCGGGTCAGTGCCATACCAGACAGGCCGGTACCACAGCCGAAATCCAGCACGGGAGCCGTGAGGTCCGGCATATGTTCGGCCAGCGCCTGCGCGCAGCGGCCGGGGGTCACATAGCCCTGACCGGACACCTCCGCATCATAGGTGGCTGCCCATTCGTCGTAGTGAGCGCGCGTCTCGCTCGCATCGCGCGCGGTATAGGTTTTGGCAAGGAATCCTTTCGACATGGCCACAGCATAGCCGCAATGACGCTGGCCGGAAACTTTGAAAGTTTCCAATCGTTTTCTTTGCAAGAAAACGGCCCCGGTCGCGAGGTCAGGCAACCTCGCTCAGCGATTCGCCCAACCAGTTGGTCCAGTCGGCTTTGGCCCGGTCGGTGTAGGCCTTGTAGCGGTCCTTGCGGCCGCGTCGCCCGCCTTTCAGGCCTTCGACAGGGGGGAACAGCCCGAAATTGACGTTCATCGGCTGGAACGTCTTGGCTTCCGCGCCGCCCGAAATATGCGTGATCAGCGCGCCGATTGCGGTGGTCGGCGGCGGCGGGGTCAGCGTGCGGTCCGTCAGCTCTGCCGCGGCCAGACGCCCGGCCAGCAGGCCCATCGAGGCGCTTTCCACATAGCCTTCCACGCCCGTGATCTGCCCGGCAAAGCGGATATTCGGCCGGGACCGGAGCCGCATTGAGCTGTCCAGCAGTATGGGGGAATTCATGAACGTGTTACGGTGGATACCGCCCAACCGGGCAAAGCGCGCCTCCTGTAAGCCTGGGATCATCCGGAATACTTCGGTCTGTGCGCCGTATTTCATCTTGGTCTGGAAGCCGACGATGTTGAACAGCGTGCCCAGCTTGTTGTCACGGCGCAGCTGCACCACCGCATAGGCCTTGACGTCGGGCTGGTGCGGGTTGGTCAACCCCACCGGCTTCATTGGCCCGTGGCGCAGGGTTTCACGCCCGCGTTCGGCCATCACCTCGATAGGAAGACAGCCGTCGAAATAGGTGGCCGTCTCCCCTTCGTGAAACTCGGTCTTGTCGGCTGCCAGCAGCGCGTTGATGAATGCCTCGTACTGCGCCTTGTCCATCGGGCAGTTGAGGTAAGCGGTGCGCTCTTCCTCGGTTTCGCCCTTGTCATAGCGCGATTGCATCCATGCCTGAGACATGTCGATGCTATCGGCATAGACAATCGGCGCGATGGCATCGAAAAACGCCAGTGCATCGGCACCGGTTTCCCGTGCAATCGCCTGCCCCAGAGCGGGGGAGGTCAGCGGCCCAGTGGCAAAGATCCAATGGCCTGTATCGGGCAGCTCGACCACCTCTTCATCAGTCACGCTGACCAGCGGGTGTGCGCGCAACGCGGCGGTGATGTCTTGGGCAAATAGGTCGCGGTCCACAGCCAGCGCGCCGCCTGCGGGCAGGCGATGACGGTCGGCAGTGCCCATGATGATGCTGCCCGCGGCGCGCATTTCCCAGTGCAGCAGACCCACGGCGTTCTGTTCGCTGTCATCCGAGCGGAAGGAATTGGAACAAACCATTTCAGCCAGATTGCCGGTCTGGTGCGCAAATGTACCCACGGCAGGGCGCATTTCGTGGATTACGACAGGTACTCCGGCCTGTGCAGCCTGCCAGGCGGCCTCGGACCCGGCCATGCCGCCGCCAACGATATGAAGCGTTTCAGTCATAACAGGCGCATTTAGGGCAGCGACGGCAGGCGTGCAACATCCCGTCACCCACAACACAGGCGTTTGGCACAGAAAGGCCTTGGGCTGCGGTTGTGCTGGGAAGGGAGATTTGGGGTCGCCGCTGCGGGAATGGTAAACCAGGGAGAGAGAACCTGGTTCGAGGAACCTTCCGCCTGCGGCGACCCAAATAGTGGTCAGGGCGATCGGCCCTGCCTCGGTTGTGCCTTATTCCTGCCCAATTTTAAAGCGCGGATTTGGAAACAATTATTTTCTATTTTTTCCACTTGGGCCAAAGCTTTAAGGCGCACTGAGGAATGGATATGGGATCATCTCCGGTTCACGCAATAGCCACGCTTCCGGTGGTCGGAATTCCGCCGTTACTGGGTCCAGTTAGGATCGCGTTTTTCGATGAAAGCGGAGATGCCTTCTTCGGTGTCGCGGTACAGCATGTTTTCTACCATCACGTCGCCGGTATAGTAATATGCCTCATCCACAGGCATTTGCAGCTGCTCGTAGAAGGCCTGCTTGCCAATCTTGACCGCTGCGCCCAGCTTGCTGGCGACAGTTTCGGCCACTCGGCGGGTTTCTGCCGAAAGTTCGGCGGCGGGGACCGTGCGGTTGATCAGGCCCAGTGCCTCAGCCTCGGACGCGGGGATGAATTTGCCCGTTGTCAGCATCTCGAACGCTTTTTTGCGCGGGATATTCCGGCTCAGTGCCACCATCGGTGTTGAACAAAACAGGCCAATGTTCACGCCATTGACGCCAAATTTGGTATCCTCTGCCGCAATTGCCATGTCGCAGGACGCAACCAACTGGCATCCCGCAGCGGTGGCGATGCCGTGTACCTGGGCAATCACGGGCTGTGGCAGGGCTGGAATAGCCAGCATCACCTCGGTACAGCGGCGGAACAGATCGCGGAAATAGGCTTGGCCGCCATCTTCGGCCTGGCGGCCCTGTGTCATCTGTTTGAGGTCATGGCCTGCGCAAAACGCATTGCCCGCGCCTGAGAGGATCACCGCGCGCACGCTGCGATCATCTTTCAGCGCATCCAACTCGGACTTCAGCGCTGCCAGCATCTCATCACTCAGCGCATTTAGCCGGTTTGGCATGTTCAGGGTCAGATGCGTGATTGCGTCCGTGTCGTTACGTTCCAGGATTGCCATCTTGCCCTCTCTTTTTTATCGCGGTGAAGTCTAGGTGCAAATCGAGCGGGGGGGAAGTGTGGCTTTGGTATTGGGTACAGAGGAATTGACCGAGCTGCTGGCAGAGATCTTCCCGCAGGTTGCCGCGGATTTCCGCATCGAAGAGCTGAGTGAAAACCACATCCAGATGCGGCTGCTGGTGCAAGACCGTCATTTGCGCCCCGGTGGCACAGTGTCCGGGCCTTCGCTGTTCGCGCTGGCGGATGTGGCGCTCTATGCGATGCTGATGGCGCGGGTCGGACCCAAGGCACTGGCCGTGACCACCAGCGCGTCGATTGATTTCATGCGTAAACCGGCGGCGGGGCAGGATGTGCTGGCCGATTGCAAGCTGCTCAAACTTGGCCGGGTATTGGTCGTGGGTGATGTGCTGATGCGATCTGAGGGGTCCGACAAAGTCGTGGCGCGTGCGTCGATGACCTATTCGATCCCGCCGGAGTGATGCAGGGTGCGGGTCTGAAACTGGTTTGCGCCTCGGTGACTTCGCGATCATGGTGATCCCGAGCGAAGGGGAGGCCGCCATGAAAATCGCTGACATACGCACGCATCTATTGTCCGTGCCATTTGCTGAGACCCCAAAGACCGGGTTTTTGGACCTGACGGATATGGACCTGCTGATCGTGGAGGTGGAAACCGATACAGGTGTTGTGGGAACGGGCTATCTGCATCCGCTGGCACCCGGACTGCGCACACTGGACATGTGCGTGCGCGAAATTCTTACGCCGCTATTAATAAGCGAACCTTTGGATCGCGTTGAGCGGCTTTGGCAGAAAATGTGGGCTGCCACGTTTATCCAGGGCCGGATGGGACTGAGCGTGATGGCCATGTCAGCGCTGGACATGGCGCTGTGGGATGCGGTGGGACGCGCCAAAGACCAGCCACTTTGGCGGCTGTGGGGCGGGCGGCCGGACCCGGTGCCTGCCTATGGCTCGGGCTGTTATCGCGGGCTGGGCCATGATGGAATGATCGAAAAGGCATTACGTTTTGTCGGGCAGGGGTACACGGCAATCAAGATGCAGGTGGCGCATGTGTTCACCCATGACGAAGACGTGGCCAATGTGCGCGACATGCGCGCGGCGCTGGGCGATGACATCGAGATCATGGTGGATGTGAACCAGGGCTGGACGGTGGAGGAGGCCATTAAGGTGGTCCGCAAGCTGGACGAATACGGGCTGAGCTGGCTGGAAGAACCGGTGATGGCCGATGATGCGGCGGGGTATCACCGGATTGCCGATGCCATCGACACTCCGCTGGCAGGCGGAGAAAACAATTTCACCCATCACGATTTTGTCGGGCTGCTGGAGGGCGGTAAGGTGCCGTTCCTGCAACCTGACCTGATGCGCGGCGGCTATACTGATCTGCGCATTATAGGCGAACGGGCGCAGCAGGTGGGTGCAGTGATTGCCCCACACCTGTTTCCAGAGCTTTCGATCCATCTGAACGCGTCCCTTCCGAACGGATCTTGGCTGGAATGCATGGGCTGGCATGACCATCTGTGGACGCAACCTTTGGTTACGGAAAACGGGCATATCATGCCGCCCGACCGGCCGGGCCACGGCATGACCTTCAAGCCCGAGCTGTTTCGGGACTTTGCCTTAACTGGCTGAGGCTGAACCAATAAAAGCCGGGGACAGGCCCCGTTAGAAAGAAGTCGATTTTCAGGACGGGGAAATCAGGCCAGCCGCAATGCCGGCGGCCCGAACCTAGTACGGCCGGCGATCAACGCGTGCGTTCCGCTGAAGAAATTCGAAGCCAGGTTGGCACGCCTGCGCGATCTGTTGGACAACTCGCCAGAGCGGATCGGGATTTGGATATGGGGTAAAATAATACCTTAATTGCAAGGTGCTGAAATATAATATTTATTTTGTGATTGCGGCGCTTGACCCGTACGTTGTGGTTCCATATACCTCCTGCATCCGAATTTGTGCGGGTGCGCCATGCGCCCGCTTTTCACGTCAGACAGGACGAAACCGATGAAAACCTACTCTGCAACGCCTGCAGACATCGACAAGAAATGGATCCTGATCGACGCCGAGGGCGTCGTTCTGGGCCGGCTCGCTTCGATCGTCGCCATGCGCCTGCGTGGCAAGCACAAAGCAACTTTCACGCCGCACATGGACATGGGCGACAACGTGATCGTCATCAACGCTGACAAGGTGCAGATGACCGGCAAGAAGCGTGAAGAAAAATTCTACTGGCACACCGGCTATCCGGGCGGGATCAAGAGCCGCACCAAGGAACAGATCCTTGAGGGCGCCCACCCAGAGCGCGTCGTCCTTCAGGCCGTCAAGCGCATGCTGCCGGGCAACCGGTTGAGCCGTCAGCAGATGACCAACCTGCGCATCTATGCAGGTGGTGAGCACCCACATGAGGCACAAAGCCCAGAAGTTCTGGACGTCAAGTCCATGAACAAGAAGAACACCCGGAGCTGAGACAGATGGCCGATCAGATCAATTCTCTCGAAGACCTGAACGCCGTCGCCGGCGTTGAACCCGTGGTCGAAGAAACCATTTCGCGCGAACCCGTGCGGGACGACCTGGGCCGCTCCTATGCCACCGGCAAGCGGAAGGACGCGGTTGCACGCGTCTGGATCAAGCCCGGTTCCGGCAAGGTGACCGTCAACGGCAAAGAACTTGACACGTATTTCGCGCGTCCAGTGCTGCAGATGATCCTGCGCCAGCCGTTCCAGGTGGCCGGTGTCGAAGGCGAATTCGACGTTACCGCCACCGTCAAAGGCGGTGGGCTGAGCGGTCAGGCCGGTGCGGTGAAGCACGGCATCTCCAAGGCGCTGCAACTCTACGATCCGTCCCTGCGCAGTGCGCTGAAAGCGGCGGGCTTCCTGACCCGCGACAGCCGCGTGGTGGAACGGAAGAAATACGGTAAGCGCAAGGCACGCCGGAGCTTCCAGTTCTCCAAGCGTTAAGCTGCCGCTTGTTTGGTTTCGACGGGTCGCCCATTGGGCGGCCCTTTTTCGTATCAGGACGCCGCATGACGGCTTGCGCGGGCCGGGGAACCTCCGCTAGGTTGCGAACATTCTCAGGGCGGGGTGAAATTCCCCACCGGCGGTAAGCAAGTTCTTGCAAGCCCGCGAGCGCCCCGGTCGAACGGTCGGGGGTCCAGCAGATCAGGTGCAAATCCTGGGCCGACGGTTACAGTCCGGATGAAAGAGAATATGCAGCAGGCCCGGCAGGTTCCGGGACTGGCGCATGTGATCGCCTTGGGTGCCGTGTCAAAACCAGAGGAGATCACAATGACACACACCCGATACGCTTTTATCAAGGCCAACTGGCATGCTGAGATCGTCGATCAGGCGCTGGTCGGATTTCTGGAAAAGATCCCGCAGGAGCAAGTGGATGTGTTCGATGTGCCCGGTGCCTTCGAAATGCAGCTGCTGGCGCGGGATCTGGCGAAATCTGGCCGTTACGCGGCGGTGGCCGCTGCGGCGCTGGTAGTGGATGGTGGAATCTATCGCCATGATTTCGTGGCGCAGGCAGTGGTCAGCGGGCTGATGCAGGCGGGGCTGGAAGCGGACGTGCCCGTGCTGTCTGTATCGCTGACACCGCACCAGTTCCAGGAAACTGCGCATCACATCGCTATCTACCGGGAGCATTTCGTCACCAAGGGCCGCGAAGCTGCTGAGGCGGCGTTGCAGGTCACCCGTGTGCGCGCGGCGATTTCGGCCTGACTGGAGCGGGCCTGGGGGCAGGCGGTGTCAGCCGCCTGACCCCGACGGGTCAAAGCGTACCGGACCAGAACACGCCCATCGCCACGTCCGGGTGGTCCGGTGCACAGGGCCGGTCCAGAGGGCGCGGGAAGCTTTCATTCGGGCGCAGGTCGGTGGCATAGTCCCGGCGCAGCAGCGTGGCCTCGAAAAACGGTGGGATGTGGTGCGGGCCAACACGAACCGGATGCACGACGTTATTGGGGTGCAGGTGCACGCAAACGAAATCTTCGCTCAGCGCCTGCAGCGCTGCTTCGAACCGGTCGAAATCCGCCGCGCGGGGAAACCGGTGCAGGTGGTGGAATTCGATCACCATGATGCGGAACCGGGCCAGCAGGTCGCGTGGCGCACTGGCCAGTACGTCATATTCGTGGCCCTCAATATCCATCTGCAACATCAGGTCACCATCCGCCGGAGCCTTGGCGGTGACCCAGTCCTGCAGCGTGATCCACTGGTTATGAGTTTTGGGCCCTAGGAACAGCGGCTCAAAGCTTGCGCCATCGGGCAGGTTTTTGGGCAGATCGACTGAAGCATCGGCCATGTGCACCGGGATACCGCGCGCCAGCAGATCGAGATCAAAGCCGAACTCGAACGACACACCGGGGGAGAAGGCAGCAGTGATGCCCTGCAAACAGTCGGGCAGCAGATAGCCGCCATCAGACTCTGGCCCGATGCGGATCAAAGGGTGCGCGCAGTTGTAGGGCCGAAGAACACCCAGCGCCTGCGCCATTTGCGCCCGGCGGACGCGGGACAGGCTGCGATACCGGAACTGGCTTCGATACTGCGTTGCAGGGCGTGGCGAGATTTGGACACGGGACGGGATCAGGCAGTTGTTTTGGACCCTGACAGTCCGACAGCGCGCGCTAATGCGCAACCCGGAAAACCACGCTCGCGACAACGCTTCGTGGTGGC
The DNA here is from genome assembly GCA_017643305.1 of Marinibacterium sp. Classification (GTDB taxonomy): domain Bacteria; phylum Pseudomonadota; class Alphaproteobacteria; order Rhodobacterales; family Rhodobacteraceae; genus HXMU1420-2. The sequence continues at coordinate 23,816 of JAEPNQ010000040.1, forward strand.
AGGGCAGATCCCGTCGTTCTGGTCCGGGGCCTTGCCAATCCGCAGCCTGGGGCCCTTCAGTTTACTTGTTCTAAAGTACGCGCGGGTCGTTTCGATGCCCTTATTGGTGCCTGTGTGGTCTCTTGTGGCGACAGGTACTTTATGACATGGCGCTTTCTGGAACCGGCAACTCCGCTCCAGAGCTGAGCGATAGACATTCCGGCAAAAAATTTTTCAACCTTTGCCAGACAGGCGTGATCAGCTGTCTGGCGGCAGCAACCCAAGCCCGCGCAGGTAGATACCAATGCCGCTTTCAAGCAGGTCCTCGGGCGCAAAGGGGGATTGGGTGCCTGGTCCGCTGCGTGCGAACAGTTCGACCACCCCGTGGCTCATCGCCCAGATATGAGCGGAAAACAGCGATGCAGGCGGCCTGCGGTTGGTGGGGATATGTTGGGACAGATCAGCCGCCGCCTGCTCCATTACTGCACGAGCGCGGGCGGCGGCGGCGGCCAGTTCCGGTGTCCGATTGACCGAGATGCTGCTTTCGAACATGGCGATGTAATGGCCGGGATGCTTGCGGGCAAAGGCCAGATAGGCCCGGCCCGTTGCCTCGAACGCGGCCAATGCAGAGGGCTGGCCGTTGTCATAGGCGTATTGGATCAGGTCGGCGAACATTTCATAGCCCTGACGCGCGGCTTCGGTGATCAGGTCTTCGCGGCCTTCGAAATGGCGGTACACGGCGGCAGGGGTGACCCCGGCCCGTTTGGCAGCTTCGGACAGCGTGAAGCCTGTTGGCCCCTTGCTTTCAATCAGCTCCAGCGCAGATTGCACCAAAGCCTGCCGCAGGTTGCCGTGATGATAACCGCGCTTAGGCATCCCAGAGGTCGGGCCCCCCGCATACCTGGTCATCGATATCGCCAATGGCGTCACTGTCCTTGCGGTCATAGTCGATGCCATGCAGCAAGGTGCGGATCGCTGCCAACCGAGCGCGTTTCTTGTCGTCCGACCGGATCACCGTCCAGGGCGCATCATTGCTGTTGGTGCGCGTCAAGGTTTCCTGAATCGCGTCAGAATAGGCATCCCATTTCGACAGCCCTTTGACGTCGATCCAGCTGAGCTTCCATTGCTTCAGCGGATCGGTTTCCCGATCGAGAAAGCGCTGAAGCTGCTCCGCCCGACCGACATTCAGCCAGAATTTGAACAGCTTGACCCCGTCAGCGACCAGCGCGGCCTCAAACGGGTTAACCTGGTGATAGAACAGGCGGCGCTGGTCATCGGTGCAGAAGCCGAAAACCTTTTCCACCACGCCGCGATTGTACCAGGACCGATCGAAAAACACCATTTCGCCGCCTGCGGGCAGATGTGCGATATAGCGTTGGAAATACCATTGTGTCTGTTCGGTTTCTGTCGGTTTGGACAGGGCCACAACCCTTGCACCACGCGGATTAAGGTTTTCGCGGAACCGTTTGATTGTACCACCTTTTCCGGCCGCATCGCGCCCCTCAAACACCATGGCGATGCGCGCGCCGCTATCCTTGACCCAGGCTTGCAGTTTCACCAGTTCGATCTGCAGTTTTTCTAAGGTGTCTTCGTAGGTGTCCTTGTCCATCGTCTTTTTGTGCGGGTAGTCCGGATTCATGATCCGGCCCTTTTTGCGACCCTCTATCGCTTCGCGCACATCCTTCGGTGCCTCGTTTTTGTAAAAGTCGCTGATCGCACCGTCGAAGGGCAGTTGCATGGCCTGAAATCTCCAGCGTTTTGCGGGTACTATGGAATGTTAACGGGATTAACGCAAACCCGCGCGCGATGCGGCGCGATCAATGGCGGCGGTGACATCTGGCAAGGCAACATGATGGGGCATATGGCCAATTCCCGCCAGCCGCGTCAGCACAGCACCGGGCACCCGTTGCGCCAGCGGTTCGGAATGGATTTTCAGGCTGACGGTGTCATCCGCTGTGCCATGCAGAACCTCGGTCGGGATCGTGATCTGCGGGTACAGAGGAGACAGCGCACGAATTTCGTCCAGTAGGTTGGCGCGTTGCAGCGCGTTTTCCCGCAGTGAATGACGGCGCAGCGTCATGCTGGGGCCGAAATGGTCAGAATAGCCATCGGGGGCATTTTGTGGGGTGAATACGCCGTTCACCGCGCTTTCGACGCGGTCGGGTGACACAAAGGCGGTGATCAATGGCACCGCCAAGATCGACCCCAGAGTGCTGGAATTGACCCGGTAGAGCGTGTCCAGTGGTGTATTCCACGGGTGTGATGCGGCGGCCAGCGTCACCAGTGCGCTAAGCTGGTCGGAGTGGTTCACGGCCCAGGCCAGTGCCACTGCACCGCCATAGCTTTGTCCGACGACGATGGGGCTGTCTGCGCCCAGCTGCGCGGCGGCCGCAGAAAGCAGCGCCGCCTGTTCGGTGATCGACGCGCCGTCGCTGTTCAGCCGGGTGGTCCAGCCTAGCCCGGGCCGGTCCAGCACGATCACGCGGTAGTTTTGCGCCAAAGCAGGGGCCAGCGCAAAAGTCATGTCCCGGGTGCTGCCGCTGGAACCATGGATCAGCACCACGTCCGGCCCATCGCCCATCACCACCGCGTGCACCGACGTGCCGTCCACATCCAGCATCTGGCCTTCGAGGGGATAGGCGGCCTCGGCACGGGCTTCATTCCGGGCTGCGCGATACTGAGTGACCAGGGCAAGGCCACCCAGCAGGACAGCAAGGACTATGATCAGTTTAACGGCCAATTTCGCCTATATCGTAGGGCGTAGACTGGTAAATTTCGTTGATCCAGTTGCCATACAGCAGGTGGGCATGGCTGCGCCAACGGTTCTGTGGCGGCTGGCTGGGGTCGTCACCGAGATAATAGTTGATCGGCACGTTGATCGGCTCGCCATTGGATACGTCGCGATCATATTCCTGTTTCAGGGTGTCGCTGTCATATTCAAAATGGTTGAAGATATACAGCGCGCGATGGCCCGGATCTTCGACCAGGCAGGGGCCTACTTCGGCACTGCCCAACAATGTGCGCAGCCCGTCAGCGGCATCAATTTCGTCCTGCCGCATTTCGGTCCAGCGGCTGACCGGGATCACGCAATCATCCGAAAACCCTCGCAGATAAGGCGAGGCAGGCGCAAGGTTCTGATGCCGGAAACAACCAAATGCCTTGGCATCCAGCATGTGTTTCTTGACCCCATGGAAATGGTTGATCATCCCCATGCCGCCCCAGCACACGCCAAAGGTGGAATGCACATGGGTCTGGGTCCAGTCGAAAATTTGCGTCAACTCTTTCCAGTAAGTAACTGCGTTAAAAGGTAAATGCTCAATCGGCGCACCGGTGATGATCAGCCCGTCGAACTTTTCACCACTTATCGCCACCTCACTGAACGGGCGGTAGAAGCTTTCCATATGCTCTGCCGCTGTATTCTTGGTCTGGTGTTCTGACATGCGGATCAGGCTCAGTTCGATCTGCAGCGGGGTTGCGCCCAGCAGGCGGGCAAACTGGGTTTCCGTCTGGATTTTCCTGGGCATCAGGTTCACAAGCCCAATGCGCAGTGGACGAATGTCCTGCCGTGCGGCCCGGTCTTCCGCCATGACCATGACGCCTTCGCGCGTGAGCACGTCAAAGGCGGGCAGGTCGGAGGGCAATGTGACGGGCATGGGTCAGATCCTGATAAGCGACAAATGGGTTAGAGCGCTCGGCTCTCAAGGGCTTCGACGATCACATCGTCGAAATCTTGGGGTGTTTGCACTTGGTACATTCGGTCCGCAGGCACGGTCACCCCCCAGTTTGCCATGGCTTCGTACAGTGGCTGGCGATGAGCCAGCGCGCGGGCATAGGTGAACCGCAGAAAGTGATGTGGGTCAACATCGCTCAGCAGGACATTGTATTCTTTAATATAATCTTCCCAGACGACAGACAGGAAATCGGGCCGATAGCTCATCGGTTTTGGGTCGCGGTCAAACCGATGGATCAATTCCTGCGTATGCGCTTCATCCCCCTTGATCCAGATCATCAAGGTGTTTTCGCTCAGCGATTTCAGGATCTGGTCTTCGGGATTGTCCGGATCGACCCATTCGCAAATCGACCCGCCTGTGTCGCAGATGAAATGCGGGTAGCCATAAAGACGCTCTGCCCGATCGATGAAATATTCGGTGTCGAGCAGCGCGTAAATTTCGGCGTGGCGGAACTGATCCTGACGGCGGCGGTATTCGTCGATGTTAATACCGCCTTTGGCCTCCGACCCTGGTGCGCTCAGATAGGCGGCTACCGGTTTGAGGTTTTCGAAGCTGATGTTCGACCCGATATAGATACTGTCGCTAAGCAGCAGATCGCGTAGGAACGGGACCTTCATTGCTTCGGCCTTGGCGTTGTCGGTTATGTATTCGCCCATGTACCGGGTGCCGATGCGGTAATCGATGGAGTAGTGAAACCAATCGCCACCACCGCGCAGGATGTTGGAGACATGGGTTTTGCCCAGTCCGGACATGCCGAAAAACAGCACTTTCTTGCGTGGCGCGGCGCGCCAGTCATCAGCGGAAGTGTAGAGCATGATTGGCCCTGATGATTGCGTTCCGCCCTAGCTAAGCGGGCAGGGGCGCGGCGTCAATCACGGCGGCGAAACAGCGTGCCGTTCAGGATCAAAAGGCCGAGGCCGAGCAGGCCAAAACCAGCATAGGCCGTGGCGTGCAGCGTTTCGTTCAGGATCACCGCGCCCAGTACCACGCTGACCGGTGGGATCAGCAAGGTGACCAGCATAAGGTTGGCGCTGCCTGCCATGGCGACGATGCGGTAATAGAGCAGGTAGGCCAACGCGGTGGAGAACAGTGCATAGTAGGCGATGGCGCCCCAGCTGCGCAGGCTGAGGTCCAGCCTGGGCGGGCCATCCACCAGCAGCATCACGGGCAGCAGCATGATGGTCGATGCGGTCAGCATCCCCGCCGAAGCCACCAACGGCGACATATCTATCAAACGTACACGGGCCCAGGCGCTGGCACAGCCATAGCTCACGGCTCCGACCAGCACGGCCAGTTGCGCGGCGCTGCGAATGTCGAAATCGCGCAGGGCTTCGGGGCCGATGGCCAACGCCACACCGATAAAACCCAGCCCGACGCCGATGGCCCGGCGCAGGGTTAACCGTTCGTCGGCAAAGATGACGGCCGCGATCACCGCGCCAAACACCGCCGAGGCGGCATTGAGGATGGACGTCAGCCCGCTTTCGATATGCAACTGGCCCCAGCCCATCAGGCCGTAGGGTATAATGTTGTTCAAAAGGCCCATGACCGCAAAGGCGGCCCAGGCCCGACCAGAGCGGGGCACCGGCAGGCGCAGCAGCGCCACCACCGCCCATAGCACAAGCGCGGCCCAGGCGGTGCGGTGGAACACCATGGTGATCACGGGCACTTCTTCCAGCGCGATTGCGATGGCCACGAACGACCCGCCCCACAACAGCCCTAGTAGCAACAATTCTGCCCAGGCGCGGGGCGTCATAGTCTTCTGATCGTTCATGGTGCGATTTGGCGTGCGTGACCCGGATCAGGCGACCCGGTTCCTGCGGGTTTCGGACAGGATGTTGAAATAATTCGCTCCAAAGATCACCGCCGCCCCGACGAAGACCCAGACATCCAGCGGTTCGCCATAAACCAGCATGCCGACGATTGCGATCACCGGCAAGCGCGCAAAGTCGATGGGCACCACCACCGTGGCCGGCGCAATGGCCAGCGCGTTGGTAATGCAGAAATGGGCCACCAGCCCACCGATGGCGATGACCGAAAGCCAGGGCAGGGTAGCCAGCGTGGGCGCGGCGATGTCTCCGTCATATCCGGCGGCGATCAGACCAAAAGCGGCCTGGAATATCGTCAACCAGAACATGATACAGCCGATGGACACGTCGCGCGTTAGCCGTTTCGTGGAAATAGTTGTCAGGGCAAAGAAAAACGCAGAGCCTGCGGCGGCAAAAATCCCTGCGTTCAGAGTGTCCGCGGACGGACGGGCCACGATAAGAATGCCGATGAAACCCGCCAAAGCTGCCAGGGCGCGTATGCGGGTCATCGGTTCGCGGATCAGCAGCGGGGCCAGCACGATCACCCAGAGCGGCTGGGTGAATTCCAGTGCAAAGACAACCGACAAAGGGGCCAGTGTTATGGCGAAGAACCACAGGTTCTGGCCGGTGAAATGCACGAGGTTGCGCAGCCCTTGCAGCCACAAAAGGCGTGTGGTGACCTGCGCCCAGCCGCCGGTCGCCGTCAGGACCGCAGAGACAATGACGATGCCGATCAGGCTGCGATACAGCATTATTTCGAATGTGTCGTGGGCGCTGGCCAGTTCCCGCCCTGCCACTGCCATGGCGGTAAATGACACGATCGCACCGGTCATCCAAAGCGCCGCGTGTGCGACCTGTGTGTCGTCCTGATGCATGTTTGTGTCCCATCTTCTCATACCGGAACGGGCCCCAAAAATGCGGGAGATGCAAGGGTGTTAGGTGGGTTCTTCCTGTTCCGGGACAATGAGGTTGATCTCGCCTGCCAGCTCCAGCCGTTGGATCGCGGCGGTGATGGCGGTCATCGCGGCGTCGCTATCGGGCCCATTCACCTCGCCACGGTCGGTGACCTCGTCGCGCAGGTTATCAGCTATGCGGGTGGACATGTTGCCCAGCAGAAACTCGGCCACTGCTGCCATGTCCGGTTCTGTCGCAGCGGCAAGCGCGATGACCAGCGTGTCAGGTTCCACTTCCATGGTGAGCCGGGGCACGTCAAGCGGGGCCAGCCGGGCTGGGATGTCCGCAAAGGTGAAAATCTTGCGCCGTACGGCGGTCGCAAACACGCCGTCGGTTTCGTCCAGAGCGGTCAGCATCTGGTCCCGTGTGTCCGGGCTGGATTGGTTGAGGATTGCTCCAACGCGGCTTTCGGGGCTGTCATCAAAGGCGGCGGGCGGTTTCATGTCCAACTGGCTGGCGAGGCTCAGCCCAATTCGGTCCACGGCTTCGGGCGAGACATTGGCGGTGCGCGAAACAGCATATGTGATCCTGCGTGCCACTGGTCCTGGCAATTCGCCCAGAAGCGCTGCTGCTTTTTCCACATCGAGTTTGGAAAGCAGCACTGCGGACACTTCGGTCGACTCCGACGTAACCAGTGGTACGAGGTCTGCGACGTCCACTGTCCGCAGCCGCGTCCACGGGTCGCCATAAAGCCGCACACCCGCCTGTTGCCGCATGCGCCGCGCTGTTTGCGGACTGATGCGGCCGTCCAGCGCTGTCAGTGCGCCCGACAGATCATTGGGAAAGGTCAGGCCTACGCCATCCAGCGCCTCGGCAAATTCCTGGGCCACGGAGGTCAGCGTGTCTCGCGTGACCAGCCCCATATCAGCCATCTGTTTCGCCAGCCGCGCCTGCAGGTCTTCGGGCAGCGTTTCCAGCGCCAGATCGGCCCCCTCGTTCAGTAGGAACCGGACAATGACCCCGCCTTAGCCGGGCCGCTAAGCCCGGAACGCAGTGGCGGCAAACAGACCAGTTTGTCCTCCGCCTCCGCCGTATGGGGCGGGGACGTATCCCGTATCGACGGTGCAAGCGCCCGGTTTTCCGCCATCTTCCCCAAAATTCCAACAACCCGATTTTGGGTGCAAGATAGGCTGAAAGCCGTAAATAAAACCTGAACTTAGTAGTTCTGTGTCTGACCTGTGCGCAGCGCCTCGCGCAGCGAGGTTTCGGCCCAGCTGCCTTTGCCGCCACGCGCGGCGATCTCGCGCCATTGGGCCACGGCTTCGTCCACGCGGCCTTGCTCCACCAGCCCCTGGCCCATGTAGGACCGCGCCAGAATATTGTCGGGGTTGCGGTCAATTGCGTCCTGATAAAACGCATGCGCCAGTTCCAGATTGCCCAGACGACGATGGGTGAAACCCCAGTAGGTCAGGACGCGGTCATCGGACTGGTCCGGCATGGCCTGCAGCACGCCCTGCGCATCGAGGTAACGACCCGCATAGGCCAGTTCACGCACGGCCTGATAAAGCCCATCGGTATCAAGGCTGGAATTCTTGGGCTTCACGCAGCGATTCTTGGCTTCGTCCCAGACCTTTACGCCCTTGCAGTCCTTCGTTGTCTTGGTGGTCGTTGGAGCGTCGGCATCCCCACCGCTGCCAGCCGCAAAGGCCAGACTTGGGGCCATCAAGACAAGTGAAAGTAAGAAGCGCATGGGACTCTCCAAAGATCAGTGTTATGCGAATAATGTGAATCAAAACTCGGGCCCGGCCAGCATTTTGGCCGACCCCGATGGTCACGATTTGGTGACTGTCGTCTAGCTGTTGGCTTGCTCGGTGCAGCTGCGGCTTTCACTGTCCCAAACTGTGCCAGGGGCGCAGGACTGTGCCTGGTGGCTGCTGTCGAAACAACCTTCGGCAGCACCCAGCACCGGCATCACTGCCAGAGCCAGAGCGGTCAGGGTGGTTTTCAGGTGCATCGGTCTACTCCTTGCGATGAACATGCCCTAGCGCAGTACCGTGCCATACAAATTGGATTTATCCTACAACAGCCCGGATTCACACAATCATGAGATGTGTTTCATATTTAAATAATCTCGTATATAGCGTACTTTGATGGAAATTTAGGCAAATCTGGAGTGGTCTCCCGGTGCGAAAAGGGAAAGAGACACAAAATGATCCGCAAACTGCTTGCTTAACTGGTCGGCACATTCTGGCTGCTTCTGGTTACCGCGGCGCTAAGTGCGATCATCTGGCGGCTGATATCGCACGACTGCCCAAAACCTCAGAAGCCGAACTCAGATGAGCCCGGTTTCCTCCAACAGGCCCAGCCGCTTGGCCTCGTAATAATAGCCCTTGGCGTACCACATCACGGCGGCAGCCATGTCGCCGTTGGAAACCAGCCAGGCACCGCGCAGGTATTTGCCCGCGTAAATCAGGTTGGTTTCGGCATCCAGCAGGCCTTCGGCGCTGCCGGTGTATCCCATGCCTGCCGCGGTGTTGGGGTGGATCTGCATCAGGCCCATATACGGATCATTCCGGACCCATGGGCGATGGGTGCTTTCCCGCACACAGACCTTGTGAACCAATTCGCGCGGTATTTCATAGTGATCGGCCCATGTGTTGATGAGCGCCCGAAGCTCAGGCGTTTCGTTCGGGTAGAGCGGCGGGTTGAAGTTGGCATATGACCGTTGCTCGCGCCGTTCCCGACGGCTGCCACAGGCGGGCAGTAGGCCCAGCGACAAAGCAGAGGACAGGAATATCCGGCGGGACAGGGGCATGGGGGCCTCAATGTGTTGTGATATTATCAGCCTATCGCGATCCGGAGAGGCAGGGCAGGCCGACCCTTGCGGCTGGCGTGTGGATTGGCAAGGTTTCGCCGAGAGACCGCTACAAAGGACAGACCATGACCCATCTCAGCTTTGATCGCGACGGGTTTGCCCAGTTTCGGGCCAACACGCGCGGCCCTATCCATATGCTCAACCTCGTGCGGCTGCGCGACCGGGCCGAATACGAAGACGGGCGCAGCGCGACCGGGGCGGAGGCCTATGCCAATTACGGACGTCTCAGCGCGCCGGTGCTGGCGCGGGTCGGCGGGCGGATCGTCTGGCGCGGGGCGATGGAGCAGATGCTCATCGGACCGTCGGACGAGGTGTGGGACTTGTGTTTCATCGCCGAATATCCGGGGCCAGAAGCGTTTGCCGAGATGATCAAGGATCCGGATTACCGCGAAGCCGTTAGACATCGGCAGGCCGGCGTCACCGATTCCCGTTTGATCCGGATGGAGCCTTTGAATTTGGGCGAAAGCTTTGGTTAATCTCCCTGTTCCAGTTTGGAAAACCGGGGCCAATCTGTCGCGAAACGGCTTGGTAAAACGGCGTTACCGCCACTTGGAAACACGCCGGCTGCGCGTTGCGCCAAGGCGCCTTCAGCATCATGGGCGTGGAGGTTGGATAAAAGAAAAGGCCGCGCTTTGTGAGCGCGGCCTTATCAAATTATACTTTTGACGGCTTAAGCAGGCTGTTCGTCGTCCGATCCGGTTTCATCGGAGGCGACCGGTTCGACCAGTTCTTCGTCGTCTTCTGCCGCGCTGCCAATATCGTCAAACAGCTCGGAGATTTCGAACTCTGCCGCGGCTTCTTCTTCCGCAGCCAGTTCCTGGATCGATTTGCCGGAGGCCTGCAGCTCAGCCTCTTCGGATGAGCGTGCGACGTTCAGCGAAATCTCGGCTTCGACCTCGGGGTGCAGAACCATGGATACGGTGTGCAGGCCCAGGTCCTTGATCGGGCCGCGCAGAACCACCTGGCGGCGGTCCACAGTAAAGCCTTCTGCGGTGGCCACCTCGGCCGCGTCACGCGGGGTGACAGAACCGTAGAGCGATCCGGCCTCGGAAGCAGAGCGAATCACGATGAACTGCTGACCATCCAGACGCTCGGCCAAAGCCTCGGCTTCTTTCTTGGTCTCAAGGTTGTGCGCTTCCAGCTGGGCTTTTTGCTGTTCGAAGGACGTGACATTGGCGTCCGACGCGGTCAGCGCCTTGCCCTGTGGCAGCAGGAAGTTGCGGGCATAGCCCGGCTTGACGTCCACGACATCGCCCATCTGGCCGAGCTTCGCGACACGTTCGAGAAGGATGACTTGCATGGGTCTCTCCTTACTTCACGGCGTAGGGCAGCAGGGCCAGGAACCGCGCGCGCTTGATGGCACGGGCCAGTTCACGCTGCTTCTTGGCCGAAACGGCGGTAATCCGGGACGGTACGATCTTGCCGCGCTCGGAAATATAGCGCTGCAGCAGACGTGTGTCCTTGTAGTCGATCTTGGGTGCATTCTCGCCGGAGAAGGGGCAGACCTTGCGGCGGCGGAAAAACGGTTTTGCAGCCATAATTTAGCCTCCTGTCTTAACGGCGCTCGCGGCGGTCGCCGCGGTCGTCGCGCTTTTGCATCTGAACGGACGGGCCTTCTTCGTGTTCGTCCACCTTGATGGTCAGAACGCGCATCACGTCTTCGTGCAGGCGCATGAGGCGTTCCATTTCTTGGATGCCGGGCGCCGGGCTGTCCGTGCGCATCAGCGCATAGTGACCCTTGCGGTTCTTGTTGATTTTGTAGGCCATTGTTTTCAGGCCCCAGTACTCGCTGGATACCAGCGACCCGCCATTTTCGGCGAGAACGCCACCAAAGTGCTCAATCAGCCCTTCGGCTTGCGTATTGGTGATGTCCTGACGGGCAATCACCACATGCTCATAAAGCGGCATGTTCGCTCCTTTTATATCTGGGCGCATTTCAAAGCTGGGGCCAACTGCCTTCCGCGGCCCCGGCACGAGAGACTGCGCGGTTCTGCATGGTACGGAAGGATGGCGCTGTATACACGCATGGAGCGGGCAGACAAGCCCTGTTATCCAAACCCGGTCAAGGGTGTTGATTTCGCAATCTTAACGCGATGCCTACCAAAAACCTCACCACTGCCCCATTCCTGTCGCTTTTTCTGGCCATGGTTTTTTCTGGTGCTGCAACAAATGTCACCATCTGCTGCCAGGGTTGAGACAGCGACGGAACGTGAGCGATGACCGCGACAAATGACTTTATGATGAGACATGCGCCAGAAACGCGCCGTTTTGAGCCGGAAATGCCGGTCATGCTGGGCTTTGAGGGCGGTCGGGCGCTGATCCGGACGATCTTCCGCATCGTTGGTACGGCTCTGATCCTGACGGCCCCTCTGATGTGGGTGCTTCCTGGAACCACCACGGCGCCTGACATCTTGCTGATGAAGCTGGGCGTATCCTTCTTCTTCTTCCTCTGTGGTTTGGCGCTTTTGATGCGCAACCACGTGGACGCGCTGCCCGAAGCCTATTTTGACCCGATCCGCCGGGAACTGCGCGTGCTGCAGAAAAATGACCGGGGCCGCCCGCAGACTATAATGCGCCGCAGCTATGACAGCCTGGGCGGCGCGCGGATCACATCACGTGCG
>JAEPNQ010000075.1 GCA_017643305.1 Marinibacterium sp.
GGCTTCGATCCGGTCCAGCACAGTGTCGAGCATGTGCAACTGGCCGTGAATGTCGCCCACGGCGTAGATCGGGGTGGCCATGGCAATGTTTCTCCGGCTTGGGTTGCTGGGAATCGTTAAGATGTGTGATCAAAATTGCAATCTTTTCCCCGAAGCCAGCGGCGGGCTGGAGAGTTTGGGAACCGTTTGTGCAATATCATGTTCAGAGCTGGCGTTGGAACCGGGATTGGCGCAGAAAGCACCACCAAGCCCATGCAATCGCCCGCCCGACTTGTCTGACCTCTTACCACTGCAGCCTAGATCATGCACCACAAGCGAAAGGCGCAAAAGTCTGCCAAACCGCCACAGGCGGCGTGCTCGGCGAATGACTGTTTTCCATTCCTTTTTTCCGGGACCGTTTTCGACTGAAAACAAAACACAGGGGGCATCCATTTAGGCGCCCCCTGTATCAAAAATTTGCCACATGGCCGCGCGCTGGGCGTCCTGCCTTTTCTGTTTGCGGGGCGATCAGGCCACGTCGAATTGCAGTGGTTTGATCTGGTTGAACAACCCGGTTTCGGCCAGTTTGGCGCGGGCTTCGGCTGGGACTGGTTCGTCCACGTAGAGCAGGGCAATTGCCTCACCCCCTGCATTGGCGCGGCCAAGAGTAAAGTTGGCGATGTTGACGCCGTGTTCGCCCATGGTCTGGCCCAGCGACCCGATGATGCCGGGCACGTCGTTGTTCGTGGTGTAGAGCATGTGGCGGCCAATCTCTGCATCGATATTGATGCCCTTGATCTGGATGAAGCGCGGCTTGCCGTCCGAGAACACCGTGCCACCGATGGACCGTTCAAGGTTCTTGGTGACCACGGTCAGCTTAATATAGCCTTCGAAGGCGCCAGATTTGGCCTGGTTCGTGGTGGAAATCTGGATGCCACGTTCCGCCGCCACGACGGGGGCGGAGACCATGTTTACATCCGGGTTCACCTTTTTCATGATCCCGGCAATCGCGGCGCAGTTCAGCGCCGGCAGGTTCATTTCAGCGACTGACCCGTCATAGAGAATGTTGATCGCCTTGATCGGTTCGTCCGTCATCTGGCCGATGAAGCTGCCCAGGTGACCGGCCAGCGCAACCCACGGGCCCATGACCTTGGCTTCTTCGGCAGTCATGGACGGCATGTTCAGAGCGTTTTCAACCGCCCCGTCCAGCAGGTAGTTCGACATTTGCTCCGCCACCTGCAGGGCGACGTTTTCCTGCGCCTCGGTCGTGGCAGCGCCCAGATGCGGGGTGCAAACCACGTTGGGCAGGTTGAAGAGCGGGTTTTCCTTGGCGGGTTCTTCGGAGAACACGTCAAAAGCCGCACCCGCAACATGGCCGGATTTCAGCATGTCGGCCAGCGCATCTTCGTCGACCAGACCGCCGCGGGCACAGTTGATAATGCGCACGCCTGTCTTGGTCTTTTCCAGGTTCTCACGCGACAGGATGTTGCGGGTCTGGTCGGTCAGTGGCACATGCAGGGTGATGAAATCAGCGCGTTTCAGCAGGTCTTCTAGTTCGACCTTTTCGACCTGCATGGCCTTGGCCTTGTCTTCGCCCAGGAACGGATCGTAGGCGATGACCTTCATCTTCAGTCCACGGGCGCGCTCGCATACGATGCCACCGATGTTGCCCGCGCCGATCACGCCCAGCGTTTTACCGGTCAGCTCGACGCCCATGAACTTGGATTTCTCCCACTTGCCGGCATGGGTCGAGCCGGAGGCCTCCGGGATCTGACGCGCGACGGCAAACATCATTGCAATCGCATGTTCAGCGGTGGTGATCATGTTGCCAAACGGCGTATTCATCACAATCACGCCTTTTTGCGACGCTGCATCCTTGTCGACGTTGTCGGTGCCGATCCCGGCGCGGCCGATGACCTTGAGATTGTCGGCATGTTTCAGAATTGTCGGCGTGACCTTGGTGGCTGAGCGGATGGCAAGGCCGTCATACTGGCCGATAATCTCAGCCAGCTTGTCCTTGTCCTTGCCTACATCGGGCAGGAAATCCACATTGATGCCGCGATCACGGAAGATCTGAACAGCTGTTTCTGAGAGTTTGTCGGAGACGAGTACTTTAGGGGCCATGGGTTTGGTCCTCTGCAATGAAAAAGGTCATGTTGATCGGCCGGGACCCGGAATTTTAGAAAATTCCGGGCCGTTTTCTTTCAAAGAAAACGGTGTCTGGCCGTCAGGTCAGGATTCAGGCGGCTTTGGCGAGCGTTTCGATCTCGGCCTCAAAGGCCCAGGCCAGCCAGGGCATCATGGCCGCAACGTCAGCGGTTTCCACTGTGCCTCCGCACCAGATGCGCAGGCCCGGAGGGGCGTCGCGATATGCACCGATGTCATAGGCCACGCCTTCGGTTTCCAGTCGCTTGGCCACGGCTTTGGCAAACGCTGCACCATCCTCAATTCGCGCGTCGGAGAATTTCAGGCAGACGGAGGTGTTGGACGCGGTGGACGCATCCTGCGCTAGGAAATCGATCCAGTCACTCTGCGCCACGAAATCCGCAATCGCCGCGGTGTTGGCATCGGCACGGGCGATCAGCCCTTGCAGCCCTCCGACCGAGCGGGCCCAGTCCAGCGCCAACAGGTAATCTTCGACTGCCAGCATGGACGGCGTGTTGATGGTTTCGCCACGGAAGATGCCTTCGTTGATCTTGCCCGCCTTGGTCATGCGGAAGATCTTGGGCAGAGGCCAGGGCGGCGTGTAGTTTTCCAGCCGTTCCACCGCTCGGGGGCTGAGAATCAGCATGCCATGGGCTGCTTCGCCGCCCAGAACCTTTTGCCAGGAGAAGGTGGTCACATCCAGCTTGTTCCACGGCAGGTCCATCGCGAAAGCGGCCGAGGTGGCATCACAAATAGTCAGACCGGCGCGGTCATCGGCGATCCAGTCGCCATTGGGTACCCGCACACCGGAGGTGGTGCCGTTCCAGGTGAAAACCACGTCATTGTCGGTGTTCACGGTGGCCAGATCGACAATCTCGCCATAATCGGCGGTTTTGACCTCGGCATCCAGTTTCAGTTGCTTGACCGCGTCGGTCACCCAGCCCGCGCCAAAGCTTTCCCAGGCCAGCATTTCGACCTTGCGTTCTCCCAGCAGCGACCACATCGCCATTTCCACGGCACCGGTGTCAGAGGCAGGCACGATGCCAATGCGGTAATCATCCGGAATGCCCAGAATTTCGCGCGTACCTTCGATGGCTGCCTTCAGCTTTTCCTTGCCAATCGCAGCACGGTGCGATCGGCCGAGCGCTGCATCGGACAGACCTTTAAGGTTAAAGACGGGGGGTTTGGCACAGGGGCCAGAAGAAAAACGCGGATTGGCCGGCCGCGTAGCCGGTTGCTCTATAGCCATTGGTGTTACCCTTCCAGATATTCGCCCCTCGTTGGGGAGGGGTGTCCCACCGGCACCGGTATGAGACCGCTGCGAACAACGCAAGCGGCAATTTCGGATCAGCGTGGAAGGATTGTCGCGGCCCGGCGATCTGATCCGAAACAGGCGATCCCGATGGACACAGGGATTATTTCAGCAGGTCCCCAGCAATGCCGACTGCATCGATGACCGTGGACAGGTCCCCTGTCACCTCAAGGATTTGGTCGTCGACACGAATACAGCGGTTTCCCTTGCCCGGAGGCTTCAGTTTCCATTTTGAACGGTTGAGAATGTCCTCACACACCAGATCAGAAGGCAGCTTGGCTCCCCGCGCGTAGCGTTTGATCTGTCCGGGCGGGATGGTCTTGGAACCCTTGCCGGCAATGCTCTCCTGGTTGTTGTCATGGCCTTTGGCCTTGCCCGGCTTGTCCTTGGCTTTTGCCGTATCCGCCAGCCAGACGGACAGGCCGAGAACAAGAACCAAAAGTGACATGGCGCGCATGATTGTTGAATTCCGGATCAGCGGCTGCTGCCAGAATGGTTGCGCATTGGCAGGCGGTTGGCAAGAATGTCCCGGATATGGGCGGGATGTCGCCGGGTTTTACCGGTGGTCCACAGCATTCAGATAGCGACAGATTACTGGGGGATCCCGCAGACATGGCAGACCAGTCCAGGGAAACGCGCCCCGACAAGCTGACAACGATCACTTGCGCACTGGCGCTGACGATCATGATTGGTTGGCTCTTGAAGGTGGGGCAGACCATTCTGCTGCCCGTGCTGGTGGGGATCATAGCAGTATATGTTCTGGTCACGGCCGCGCAGGCTATGGCGGGGCTGCCGGTATTGGGCCAGTTGCCGCGGGTCTGGCGGCGGGCGCTGGTGTTTATGTTGTTCATCAGCACGGTGGTGTTTCTAGGCGGCACTGTCGCCTCGAGTGCGGCGGCGATCACATCGGCGATACCGGGCTATGTGGCCAACCTAGATTCGTTGCAATTGCGGGTCGTGGACGCGCTGGGGCTGGGTAACGTACCAAGCGTGGCGGAATACAGTGAACGGCTTATGGACACGGTGGACCTGACCGTCCTGCTGCCCAAGGTGCTGGCAACCGTGTCAGGCAGCGGGTCGGTCATCATTGCCGCCGCGCTTTATGCAGTTTTTGTCCTGGCCGATCTGGACCGGCTGCCGGAAAAGACCCGCTTGGCGTTAGTTGATCCCGAACAGGCGGAGCACATGTTGGCAGTGGTGGGTAAGATCAACCGCCGCATCGGCGATTACCTGGCTGCAAAAACACTGGTGAACGTGGTGTTGGGCGCGGTGTCTTTCGCTTTGATGTGGGCGCTGGGCATCGAGCATGCAGGGTTCTGGGCGCTGCTGATAGGGTTGTTGAATTACATCCCCTATATTGGGTCGATCATCGCTGTGGCCTTTCCAGTGACGATGAGCTTGGTGCAGTTTGCGTCCTTTTCCCACGCCGCCATGACGCTGGTAGCGCTGTTCCTGCCGCAGATGATCGTGGGCTATTACTTTGAGCCCAAGTTTCTGGGCAAGTCCGTGAACCTCAGCCCCTTTACCGTGCTGCTGGCACTGGCCGTATGGACTAGCTCTGGGGCATGACCGGTGCGGTATTGGCGGTGCCGCTGACCGCCATGGTGGCAATTATCCTGGCGGAGTTCGACGGCACACGCTTTATCTCCGTCCTATTGTGCAATGATGGAGAGCTTTGAGCGCAACTAAGGCGCAAAGCGTCTGGAGGTTCCGACGGGCTTGGCCTATCAGCGCCGGAAAAAGGTTGATTGCTGATGTATGTCGTATCGCTGATCGCGGCCCCCGGTGGGCTGGACCCCGAACTGGTGCAGGCGCTTCGCAACGCCTGGGGCGGCGGTGATGCGATCTGGCTCAGCCCGGATGAGGCGGCGGAATTTGGCGTCGACGAGATCCCGGATAACCGCTGGGATGTCTGGCAGGACCTGCAGGGGCAGGGCGTGGATTTGGTTGTGCAACCGGCGGAAGCGCGGCGCAAGCAGGTCCTGCTGGCCGACATGGACAGCACGATGATCCAACAGGAATGCATCGATGAACTGGCCGAGGTCGCAGGTGTTGGTGATCAGGTGCGTGAAACCACGGCCCGCGCGATGAATGGTGAGCTGGATTTTGAAGAAGCGGTGATCGCGCGAGTGGCTTTGTTGCGCGGGCAGCCAGAAACCATCGTGGATGATGTTCTGGCCGCGCGGATCACGCATATGCCGGGCGGGGCCACGTTGGTGGCGACCATGCGGGCCAATGGCGGGTATGCCGCGCTGGTGTCCGGCGGGTTCACCGCGTTTACTACACAGGTGGCCCGCGCGCTGGGTTTTGACGAAAATCGCGCCAATACGCTGTTGGCAGAGGGCGGGGTGCTGACTGGTGAGGTCGGGCGGCCAATTTTGGGCCGGGATGCCAAGGTCAAGGCGCTGAATGAGATTACCGCGCGGCTGAGTCTGACAGAGGCGGATGTTCTGGCTGTCGGTGACGGGGCCAACGACCTTGGTATGCTGGGTCTGGCTGGAACCGGTGTGGCGCTGCATGCCAAACCGTCTGTGGCGGCGCAATGTGATGTTCGGGTCAACCATGGCGACCTGACTGCGCTGCTGTATTTGCAAGGGTATGCGAAGACCGAATTCGCGATCGGCTGACCAACTTGCTTGCCTTAATTAACGGTTGCGTTAATTTTTGCTCATGACAGACCTGATCAAGACCTTTTCCGCCCTGTCCGATGAGACGCGGATGCGGATTTTCGAACATCTAATCGCGGATGGTGAAATTGCAGCAAGCCGCTTTGTCGAAGGCTCCGGCATGTCCGCGCCTGCGATCTCGCGGCACCTCAAAGTGTTGCGGAATGCCGGGCTGGTAGACCAGCGAGTGGAAGGCACGCATCGCTATTACTCTGCCTGCCCCAAAGCTTTGCGCGCGATTGCCGACTGGACCAGGTCGCATCGCGCTTTCTGGGATGCCAGCCTGGACCGGTTTGAGCAGTCGCTTATGCTGGATGAAGAGAGCGGGGATGACTGACATTCGGTTGGAATGGGAATTTGGCGTGACCCCAGAACAGCTTTTCCGGTTCATCAACGGCGCGTAAGAGCTGGTGCAATGCTTCGGGCTCGAGGCCGGACAATGACCTGGATTTCACCCCCGCCAGGCCGTTTTGCCGGGTGATCTCGCACGACCGTGGACCGGTTGCCAAGGCGTCCGAGCACGTCACCCGTTTGGACCCGCCCTGATCAGCCTGGCAGACCAAGGCATGGCATGACGAATGTAGGATCATTTGAGGTGGTCGAGATCATCGAGATATAGGCGCCGGGCGCAACGCTAGAAGGTGAAGGCCGGCCTGATTTTTCCGCAATCAATCCCGCGCCGGTTCAGCAGCGGTGCATTCATGTAAGCCTGCGCAACTGGATCGTTGGCGTCCAGCACACCCAGCCCAGCCAAGATCGTGGCAATGGCGCATTCGCTGGCCCGTGTTGCGCCGTCGATGATTTTTAGCGCGACACCCAGCTTTTTGCCGGGCAGGATGGCAACAAACACTGCCTCAGCCCCGGTTTTCACGGCTGCCTGTCCGCCCATTGCACGCATCAGTGCAGTGCAGGACCGGCCTTCGCCCGCGACCAGATCGGGATGGGCCATCATTGCCTGGGTAAGTTGCGCGGCGGCTTCGCTGTGCCGATCGGCACGGTCAGAAGCAGCGGCGAACCAAGCCATCGCGCGGGCCAGTCCGAGGACGGTGGTCTGAAAGTTCGGGGCAGAGCAACCGTCGATCCCCCAGCCCGGGCTGTCCTGTCCGGTGGTATCTTCGAATGCGGCGCGCACAGCCTGCTGCACGGGGTGGTCGATATCGATGTATTCTGGCCCCGCGCCCAGATGCTGCGATAGGGTCAGGAACCCGGAATGTTTGCCGGAACAGTTGTTGTGCATCTGGCAGGGGCTTTCGCCTGTCTGGATCAGGGTGTCGCGCGCCGGGATATCGGCAGGTTCCTGCGGTCCGCAGCGGAAATCATCATCGCCCAGACCTAGCATGGTCAGCCAGTCGGTGACCCGGTCGGTATGGATGGTAGCGCCGTTATGGGACGCACAGGCCAGTGCAAGGTGTTCCTGTCCCAACCCGAACCGTGCCGCCGCGCCAGAGGTAATCAGCGGCAGCGCCTGGATCATTTTCGACGACGATCGGGGGTAAATCACCGCATCTGGATCCCCCCAGCTGGCCACGATCTGACCAGTATCATCGCACACTACCGCGTGGCCCCAATGCGTGCTTTCCAGCAAATCACCACGCCAGACATCAACCAACTGAACTGCTTGAGCCATGTTTTCCCTCAAATCTTGGCGAAATCCTGCCAATCGGTCTTTTGTTCGGGGCGGCCTTTACGGTAGTATGATTGTGTCGGCAATCGGTGCGGTCAACTGGAAAAGCGGGCGTTCGACCTGCGCAGGGGCATCGGAATTGGGGTAAAGGACAGTCTGGAGGCTGGACAATGCATAGGATTTTGGCCCGTGCCGCAGCGGGCTTGGTAGCAGCAGCAGTAGCTGCACCTGCTGTATTCGCTCAGGATCAAAGTACGAACCGGGTCGCCGCCAAAACGGATTGGAGCGTGTTCGTCGAAGACGATCCGACCGAATGCTGGGGCGTGTCGGCCCCTAAGAAAACGGTCAACACCCGCGACGGTCGTGTTGTGGCAGTGAAGCGCAGCGATATTTTGTTGTTCGTATTTTACCGTCCGGGGGCCGAGGTGAAGGGTCAGGTGACGTTTACTGGCGGTTATCCGTTTGCGCCGAATTCCACTGTAAACCTGAACATCTCTGGCAAGCAGTTTGAGCTGTTCACGGATGGCGAATGGGCTTGGCCCGCCAGCGCGTCGGAGGACACCAAGATCATCACCGCCATGAAACGTGGGGCCGAAGCGGTGCTGACCGGGCGGTCGAGCCGTGGAACCAAGACCGAAGACACATTTTCTCTGCTGGGCTTTACAGCAGCCATCGAAGACGCTGAAAAACGCTGTGGCGGTTGATAACGCTGCGCATACTTAGGTGACTGGCCCGTCGCTTTGACGGACCTTTTCTTTTTCCTGATATGAAAGAACGGGCGATGAAAGGACGAGTGGAATTCTGGTTCGAGTTTGCGTCGACTTATTCCTATCTCAGTGCGATGCGGATCTGCTCGCTGGCCAAGGAGCGCAGCGTTGAGGTGGAATGGCGGCCCTTTCTGCTGGGCCCGATCTTTGCCGCGCAGGGCTGGACGACGTCGCCCTTTAATCTTTACCCCGCCAAGGGCCGCAACATGTGGCGCGACATGGAGCGGCAATGCGCCACAGCAGGTCTGCCTTTGGTTCAGCCGGATCCGTTTCCGCAGATTAGCCTGCTTGCCGCGCGCGTGGCGCTGCTGGCGGTGGAGGCAGGTGCAGGGTCTGCGTTTTGTCGTGGCGTTTTCGCTGCTGAGTTTGGCGAAGGTCGGAATATTTCCGACCCTCAAGTGATCGGTGAAGTGCTGGCGCAGGCGGGGCTGGGCGCAGAGCTGTTGCAAATGGCGGGTGCGCCCGAAACTAAGCTGGCGTTGCGCGACCAAGGTGATGTTGCGGCGCGTCGGGGTCTTTATGGCGCACCAAGCTTTGTGGTGGGAGAGGAGCTGTTCTGGGGTGATGACCGTTTGGAGCAGGCGCTGGATTGGGCGGGAACCTGATAACAGGAAATTCTTTTGATTTCCCGGGCAGTTCTTATATAGAGGCGCATCCCCGAGATGTGAGCCAGCCATGACAGCCCCTATCACTCAAGATGTCCTGACGATTCCGCGCACGCTACCCGATGGGCCGGTCAACCTGGTGGGGCTGACGAGACCTGCAATGCGCGAGGCGCTAATAGCGGCCGGCACGCCCGACAAGCAGGCCAAGATGCGCGTGAACCAGATCTGGCAATGGATCTATCAGTGGGGCGTACGTGATTTTTCGGAGATGACAAACCTGGCCAAAGCCTACCGGGCGCAGCTGGCCGAAAAGTTTGTGATCGAGATCCCGGAGATGGTCAGCCGTCTGGTCAGCGAGGATGGGACGCGCAAATACCTAGTGCGGATCGCGGGTGGGCACGAGGTGGAGGTTGTTTACATCCCCGAGGAAGATCGCGGCACGCTGTGCGTGTCGAGCCAGGTGGGGTGCACGTTAACCTGTTCGTTCTGCCATACCGGTACGCAGAAGCTGGTACGCAACCTGACCGCCGGCGAAATCGTGGGACAGGTGATGATGGCGCGGGACGATCTGGGCGAATGGCCTGTGCCCGGCGCGCCCAAGGATGAAACCCGGCTGCTCAGCAATATCGTGCTGATGGGGATGGGCGAGCCGCTGTATAACTTTGATAACGTGCGCGACGCGATGAAGATCGTGATGGACCCCGAGGGCATACAACTGTCCCGCCGCCGGATCACATTGTCGACCAGTGGAGTGGTGCCTGAGATTGCGCGCACGGCAGAAGAGATCGGGTGCCAGTTGGCGATCTCCTTCCATGCGACCACGGATGAGGTGCGCGATCGTCTGGTGCCGATCAACAAGCGCTGGAACATCGAAGAACTGCTGGGTGCATTGGCAAGTTACCCCAAGTTATCGAATTCTGAACGGATCACATTTGAATACGTGATGCTGCACGGGGTGAATGACAGTGACGATGACGCGCGGCGGCTGATCGACCATATTAAGCGGCACAAGATTCCAGCCAAGATCAACCTGATCCCGTTCAACGAATGGCCCGGCGCGCAGTACAAGCGTAGTTCCAACAACCGGATCCGGGCCTTCGCGGATATCATCTACAAGGCGGGCTATGCCTCGCCTATCCGCACGCCGCGGGGCGAGGATATCATGGCGGCCTGCGGGCAACTGAAATCAGCCACCGAACGAGCGCGCAAATCCAAGCGTCAGATCGAGGCCGAGGCCGGATTGGCGCAAAACGGCTAAGATGTTTCGCGCGCGGCGGGGTCCAAGCCATCTCGATTGGTTCCCGACCTTTATGTCCGCGCTGGGTGATGGCGATATGAAGGACCGGATGCTGACCGAGGCTCCGTTTGGCGAAGGCAACGAACCGGTGCACCTAGGTGGATACGATTTCATGCCGTATTTCCGAGGTGATTCTGAACAAGGACTGGGGCTTGCGTTCATGTACTTCTCGGATGGCGGTGGTCTGATGAACCTGCGCTACAACCGATGGAAGTTTGTGTTTGACGAACAGCGGACGCATGGGTTTGACGGCTGGCAGGAACCGTTGTCCTTCCTGCGTCTGCCCAAGATCATCGATCTGTATGCCGATCCGTTCGAACGAGCCGAGCATGAATCTATCGGTTATGCATGGTGGCGTCTGGGCCGCACCTATCTTCTGGTGCCAGCACAGGGCTTCGTCGCGCGGTTCCTGAGCACGTTCCAGGATTATCCGCCGCGCCAGAAACCGGCGAGCTTTTCCATCAATCAGGTTCTGGAAAGCCTGCAGCGGAACCAGTGTGGATAACGCCTATCCGGCCTCAGCACCCTAGGTTGGCGAGGCCTTTGCGGCGATTGTGTCCAAACCCAGGCCAATCGTCCTTAAATTACCCTGAACGCGATACAATTCAGCCCTGATCAACATTCAGTTTCCAAGCTGCGGACAAACAAACATCGCAGGAGGCAGGAAATGGCACAGGCAGATATTGGCGGTACGATGATCGATGCACCGGTTCTGGATTTGCTCAAGCGGGAACGGGCCAAAGCGCTTTCCCCGCGTGAATTCAAGTTTCGGATGGTCGGTTACGGCTACGCCATAAAAGACGTCGAAGGCGCGCAGGTGGTGACCAAGCTCCCCCACGGGACGGAACTGGGCGTGTTGCCGACACATATCATCTGAGAACAGGGTTTACCGGCCCGGGATATTTTCTCGCGCAGGCGCCGGTTCCCAGTTTCCGATGATATGCATGGCTTCATCGGCGCTATCGACAAAACGGAACAGATCTAGATCCTCAGCTGAGATGGTTCCCGCGTCGGCAAGTGCCTCCCAGTTGATCATGCGTTGCCAAAACGCACGTCCAAACAGCAGAAATGGCACGCGCTGCATACGGCCGGTTTGAATCAGGGTGAGTGATTCGAAAAGCTCGTCCATGGTGCCAAAACCACCGGGAAACACGGTAATCGCCCTAGCCCGCATCAGGAAATGCATTTTACGGATGGCGAAGTAATGAAAGTTAAAGCTCAGTTCCGGAGTGACGTACCCGTTCGGCGCCTGTTCGTGCGGCAGAACGATAGACAGGCCGATAGACCGTCCGCCAGCCTCGGCTGCGCCACGGTTTCCCGCCTCCATCACACCCGGCCCACCGCCGGTGACAATCACGTTTTCCCGACCGCCAGTTTCCAGCGACTTTTTGGTCATGAGACGCGCAAAGGTGCGCGCCTCGTCATAGAATTCGGACAGGGACGCCAGCGTCTCAGTGCGTGCCTGATCCCGGTGAACCGGGTCGGGGATACGAGCGCCGCCGAACAGCACAATCGTGCTGGTGATCCCAAGCTCTTCCAGCGCCATTTCCGGCTTTAACAGCTCCAGCTGCAACCGGACCGGCCGCAGTTCTTCGCGGCACAGAAAATCATCGTCAGCAAAAGCTAGCCGATAGGTCGGAGAGGTCGATTGCGGCGTGCTTGGTACTTCGGTTGCCGTCGTCCGGTCCAGCGCGGCGTCGCGAAACCGGCTAATGCGCGATTGAGTCATTTATCACGTCCCTGCTTGCGTGTCCGCACCAGCCCTATAGGGTTCGCGAAAAGGATGCCAGAGATTGGGGCAGCGATGGATTGGAAAGCCGAAATCGACAGCGCGGCGGAACGGATTGGACCGCATATCATGCAGACGCCAGTGATGGGAACGGGTGGTTTTGGACTGCCGTTTGAGGTGGCGTTGAAGCTGGAACAGTTGCAGCATACCGGCACCTTCAAGGCGCGAGGGGCGTTCAACACGCTGTTGAAAAACCCGGTGCCTGAGGCTGGCATCGTGGCCGCCAGTGGCGGCAATCATGGTGCGGCGGTGGCCTATGCGGCGACGCATCTCGGGCATCCGGCGCATATTTTCGTGCCTGAGATTGCCGGACCATCAAAGATCGGGCTGATTCGCTCCACTGGGGCAGAGTTGACCGTGGTGGCAGGGGAATATGCCAATGCACTGGAGATGGCGCAGGCGCATGAGGATCGCACAGGCGCGATGCAGATCCATGCCTATGACGCTGTGGACACGGTGACGGGCCAGGGCACGCTGATGTCTGAATGGGAAGGTCAAGAGCTGGAGGCCGACACCGTAGTGATTGCTGTGGGCGGGGGCGGTTTGATTGCCGGGGCGCTGGCCTGGTTGCAGGGTGCGCGCAAGGTGGTGGCAGTGGAACCGGATACGTCCTGCGCGTTGCATGCGGCACTGGCGGCTGGCGATCCAGTGGATGTGGACGTATCAGGCGTGGCGGCGAATGCGCTGGGCGCGCGGCGGATCGGGTCCATTTGCCTGGATCTGTCGCAGCAGTTTCTGGGGGAAGCGGTGACCGTGCCGGATGCGGCCATCACCGCCGCGCAGGTGGCGTTGTGGCGGGAAAGGCGGCTGCTGGTGGAGCCGGCTGGGGCAACCGCGCTGGCTGCGCTGATGAGCGGAGCCTACCAGCCCGCACCGTCGGAGCGAGTGGCGGTGCTGCTGTGTGGCGGGAACATAGCGCCGGACCCGTTTGCGGGGTGATGTCTGCAGATTGGTCGGCTTGGATGGATAATTTATCTATTAGTTATAGGCGCGGCGGGTTTGCCGGTGTTTTCCGGGACGCCGGAAAAAGGCATTGGTCTGGCCTATATGCTGGGTGCGACTGGCGGCTATCTGGCCGGGTTCGTACTTGCGGTGGCGATTGTCGCCTGGACGGCGGGCAACCTAAGCAAACTTCTGCTGTGGCCTGCGATGCTGCTGGGCCTGTGTGCTATCTACGGTCTGGGCATGGCGTGGCTGGCGCAGTTCGTGCTGGCAGACAAGCTGCTTGCTTTTGGTCTGACGCCGTTCATCGCCGAGGATCTGGTAAAGATCACACTGGCGGCGGTGATCATTCTGGGCTTGCCCAACGGTGTGTTGATCAAGCTGTGCGGCAGCGTCAAAGACGACTGAGCCGGTCGAAATGACGGGAAAGGCGGGGATCTGCCCTTCTCGGTTTTCCAGGGTGGTGCGGTCTTTATTGCTCTGCCGCGCGGGTTTCCGTATAGGCCGCGCTAGACAGTTCGAATTTCTTGACGGAGCCGCATATGTCCAACGCACAGCTTGAAGCCGCCATCGAAGCCGCCTGGGAGGCGCGCGATACGATTTCTCCGACCACCACCGGCGAGCAGCGCGAAGCCATCGAAGACACGCTGAACGCCCTGGATGGTGGCGGTCTGCGCGTCGCCGAAAAGCTGGGCGATGGCAGCTGGCATGTAAACCAGTGGGCCAAGAAAGCAGTATTGCTGGGCTTCCGTATCAAAGACATGGAAATGCAGTCGGGCGGTCCGCAGGGTGGCGGTTGGTGGGACAAGGTGGACAGCAAGTTCGTCGGTTGGGGTGATAACCAATGGCATGCGGCCGGGTTCCGTGCCGTTCCGAACTGTGTGGTCCGCAAATCGGCCTATATCGCACCGGGCGTGGTGCTGATGCCGTCTTTCGTGAACCTGGGTGCCTACGTGGATGAGGGCACCATGGTGGACACATGGGCTACCGTGGGCAGCTGCGCACAAATCGGCAAGAATGTGCACCTGTCCGGTGGCGTTGGCATCGGCGGCGTGCTGGAGCCGATGCAGGCAGGCCCGACCATCATCGAAGACAATTGTTTCATCGGCGCCCGCTCCGAAGTGGTCGAGGGTGTGGTCGTGCGCGAAGGCAGCGTTCTGGGCATGGGCGTGTTCATCGGTCAGTCGACCAAGATCGTCGACCGGGCAACCGGCGAAGTCATGTATGGCGAAGTGCCGCCCTATTCGGTCGTTGTGTCGGGCTCCATGCCGTCGACGAACGGGGTGAACCTGTATTGTGCGGTCATTGTGAAGCGGGTGGATGAACGGACCCGGTCCAAAACTGGCATCAATGATCTGCTGCGCGACTGACGCGGCTCGGGGCGGCCAGAAGCCGCCCCAATCCCTGCCGATTTGTTTTAGGGGGCGGTTCAAACTCTGAAAACCGGTGCGCGACCAAGGAAAAAATGCTGTCCCAAAAGTCTGAAGCCTGTTCTAGCCGGATGCAGAAGGCATCCGCCTGGACGACGCAGGTGATCAGGTTGGTTGTGGCAATACCTTCGCCGGATTAGGTGCGGTTTTAGATCAGGCATGCATACCCCAAAGGCAGATGTCACCAGGGGAAACGCGGTATAGAACTCCCGCCCGTTGCGGGTGCTTGGCCAGAAGCGAATTGTGCGGTTGTCCAGCGGGACAAATCCGACACAGAGTGCGCCAGGCATGACATGGCGTGTACCCCAGCGGTCCGGATCGGCAACCGGCTGGTCGGAGGTAGATTGAAACAACTTCTTACATCAAGGTGAACGGACGTCAGGGGATATCATTTCCGGACTGAAGACATATCAACTAAGTCGAATGCATGGATTTGTTTTTTGCGTATCTTGCTGGTCTGCTGACCCTGATTAACCCCTGCGTTCTGCCGGTGCTGCCCATCGTTCTGGTTGGTGCCTTGCAGGCTGACAGCCGGGGGCCGCTTGCCTTGGCCGGTGGGATGAGCCTGGCGTTTGTGGCCTTCGGGATGCTGGTTGCTACGGTGGGCTATTCCATCGGGCTGGACAGCGAAACACTGAGCCTGATTGGCGCGAGCATGATGATTGCCTTTGGGGTGATCCTGCTGGTGCCGGCCTTTGGTCGCCGGTTCGAAATGGCGACGGCCGGGCTTTCGTCAGCCGCAGATGTCCGGATGGATAGCGATGCCTCTGCTGGGTTGCGCGGCCAGTTTCTGGGCGGTGCGTTGCTGGGCGCGGTCTGGAGCCCTTGTGTCGGCCCCACGCTGGGCGGCGCGATTGCGCTGGCCGCGGCAGGAGAAAACCTGGGTTGGGCGTTTCTGATCATGGTATTCTTTGCGCTGGGAGTGTCGACATTGATCGTTGGCATCGGCATGGGTGCGCAATCTGCCATCCGTACGCGTGCGCAGGCGCTGCGGGGATTGGCCCAGAAATCCAAACCTATCATGGGCGGGGTTTTTGTTGCCGTTGGCCTGATGATCCTGACCGGAGTCCATCACATCATCGAAGCCTGGGCAGTACAGACCTTGCCGTACTGGTTCCAGGATCTTTCCGTAACGTTCTGACACAGGAGCATGTAATGAAAATCTCTCGCCGTATATTTCTGGGCACTTCTGCAGCCGCGCTGCTGGCCGGGCAGGCCCACGCCGCTGTCGGGTTCAAGGATTACACCCCCGGTATGATCGAAACCCTGCTGCGTCAGGGCAAAACCGTGTTCGTGGACTATGCCGCCGATTGGTGTGGGACCTGCGCGCGTCAGGAACGGGTGATTGGGGAACTGATGCAAGAAAACCCAGCCTATCTGAAAAATGTCGAGTTTGTGCGCGTGGATTGGGATGACTTCCGCAAGGCCGAGGTAACCACCTCACGCCAGATCCCACGGCGATCAACATTGCTGGTTCTGAAGGGCAACAAGGAACTGGGCCGCATCGTGGCTGGCACGGCAAAGTCCGACATCAAGGCGCTGATGGACACTGCGCTGGCAGCGGCTACAAGCGCCTAATGCATCAGCGGCACCAGCAGCCTAGCCTCGTACCCGCGCAGGGACGGGCGGGCGGAGGGATAATCCGCTTCGTCCAACTCGGGCATCAGATCAAAGATCTCGGCGCGCGTTTCGGCATCGAATGAGCAGAGGGTTTCGCTGCCGGGCTGGTAGCTTTCGCTCCACATCCCGTCGCAGCATACGATCTGGTGGTGATCGAACAACAGATGCACGTAGGTGACCGCTCGCCCATCCGCGCGTGGTTTGATTGTTGTTCCGTTGACCAGATGCTTGGCCTGGACCAGGACCTCGGACGATCCGAAGAGTGTTTCTGCCCAAGGCGTCGTTACCAGAATGCGGTGGTTCGGGGATACTTCGGTGGTATCGTGATTGCCGAGGGCGCCTGCTTCCAGCCGGATTGGGGCGTGCGCCCCACTTGCAAAAAATGTGGCGGTACCGATCCAACGCAGGGTCTGCAGCCCAGTATCCCGGGTCATGATCCGGTCGCCGGGCCTCAGATCTTCCACCGCGATCAGCCCGCGGGGTGTGGTGATGCGGGTTCCCGCCGTAAAGCAAGGCACTGTTGTCAGTTCGATATAGCCGACATCAGTGTTACCATCTTCGTCCTCGACCGTGTAGGACAACGTGTTTGTTTCAGCATCCGCATCGCCGAAAAAGCTGAGCGTGCCATTGGCGTTCAGCGTGACCGTTTCGCCGGACGGCAGCTTGACACTGTCGCCTGCGACAACAGGAATGCCATTGATTTCGATCACTTGTAGCGTAGAGCCGGTTGCGCTGTTGTCATTACCTACAATGTCTACATCGTATTCCGCCGAGCCGTTGCTTGTGACCTCGTCGTCTTCGGCTACAAGCGCACATTGCACTGAGCTGCCGGCGATAAGGAGGTTGCTATCATAGGCGCTGTCGCCGCCATCGGCGATGGCGATCTTGATGGTGTTTTCCGCATCGGGTACGACAGGCGCCTTCAACATTAGAGTGACGGTAAGACCGTCCATTTCGGTATTGTAGGCTTCGTTATCGGCTGGGTTGTCTAGATAGAGGTTTTCATTGCTTCCGTCGTTGATGTTGTTGATTGTGACATCGCCGTCGCCAATGGTCAGTTCGGCCTTATCGCCATTCACGAATATCCCTACTGCGTCATTATAGCCGGAACCGACATATTCCAGATATTCTTCAGACGAAAAGGTTATCTGCATAGTCAGAACAGTGCCGTCTGGCACGAAAGTCGCCTCCAGAACTGCGGAATCATAGGTCTCTACATTTGCTATGCTGTCCAGGTCGGAATCGCCCGCTGTCTCGTTGTCTGTCGAGGTCCAGGGGGTTTCGTTTGCGTCGCCGCTGGAGTTTGTGATGCTTTCGGCCTTGCCGGTCGACAAGATGACACCGGTGTCCGCCGGGGTCACTCCGGGCGCGATTTTGTCACCGTCGGTGTAGATGCCCGAAGCATGGCCGACCCCGGTATAGGAGGCGGATACGATCGTAATGCCTTCGCTAAAGATAACGTCGGCCATGTCCTCGGCGCTCGCGTCGGTATCGATAGGCAGTTCACTGGCAGTGGGCATAGGGCTGGTTCCGCTAGGTCTGAGAACCGGCTTAGGCACCCCAGCTTTCCAGTTGGTTTACTCGAAGGCATCATTTGCTGCGCAATTGATGAAAAGCCTAACCAATGGGATATAGTTGACGCCTGGAAACAGGTCGGGCTATGGGCGCGGCATGGAAAAGAAACGCAAACCGAGCCGTCAGCAAATCTATACGCTGGTCGTTGAACTGGGTCGCAAGCCTGACGACGGTCTGCCGGATGGCGCAATCGGTGCTGGCCTGATGTGTTTTGCCAGCGGTGTGGATGAGGCCGAGGCCGTGCGCGAAACAGTGGCTGTGCTAAAGCAGGCTGATCTAGCCCCGCTGGATGTCACCGGCTACGGCACGCTAGAGGAACGCGAAGCCCTGGGCCATGAGATTGGCGATGAGGAACGTGGCCTGATGGATCGGGCGCTGGCCGAAAACGCGGTGATTGTGGCGCAGATGACGCCGTATTATGGCGACGAAGACGGCGAAATGGCTTGATATCCGGCCGTGGCGTGATGGGCAGGGTCAATCCGACCGCATCAATTTACTCCGCCGAACCACCGCCGATAGATCGTTTCAAATGTGCCGTTTTCCCGTAAGCCCAGCAGCGCGCGGTTCACATCTTCGACCAGCGGGCTACCGGACGGAAACACAATCCCGTAATTTTCGCGCAGAAACACAGAGCCCGCCATGGTGCCAAAGTCGCGGCCATTATGGGCGGTGTAGTAGCTGAGGATCGGGGCATCGAAGACCACGGCATCAATCCCGCCGTTTTCGAAGGCGGCCAACATCGGTTCAAGGCTGTCAAAACCCGAATAGTCGACTTCGCGGCGTTCCAGAAATCCTGCGGCTGTAGACCCGTTGATGGTCGCCACGCGTTGGCCGTAGAGGTCGGACAAGTTGTTGACCGAACCGCTGATGGCTTCGACCGTCATGACCGAGGTAATCTTGGCCACGAATACCGACACGATGAACAGGGATGACACCACCAGAAGGACAGCAAAGGCGCGGCCAAACACAGTGCGCGGCATGCGTTCTTCGAACCCGCCATTTACCACAAGGTTCAGCGCCCACCAGAAAGAGGGGAACATCGCTTCGCCAGCTGGCCGGTCGAAATAGGGTTGGGCGCGACGCTCAAAAAACCACATGACCATGCCGCCGCAGAACAGAACAAGGAAAGCGATGGCGATTGCGATCAGCAGATCGGACGACATCAATGCCCGTATCAAAGAGGGCGTGCGCGCGGATTGTGTGGGGACCATGATCTGCAGCCCGCTTTCGAAGATCAGCTGGCTGAAATCCATGATCTGTTCGCGGGCGGCTGTGATGGAGATATTGGCGATGGCCAGGTCGGATGCGCCTGTTTCAACCGCAGATAACATGTCGCCGAACATATCGTGGCGGTTGATGGACACGGACCAGTTCAGTTTTTCTGCCAGAGCCTGCAGCAGGTCCATCGAAAACCCGGTATCTTCACCTGCTTCGGTTAACGAAAATGGGGGGCGGGTCACGGTGGACACGGTCAGCGACTGCGCTGAAACGGTTTGGACGGCGCAGCACATTAGAACAGAAATCAGAACCAGAAGTTTGCGCATCGGCTCACTCAACGATTTCTTGACCTCTATTTCGTCTTAGTGGGGTGGGCAAGATGTGCGTTCGTCACGCTGACCTTTGTTCCGCCAAAACGAGCGCGTCGTATTGGCGGAGGATTGGAAAGGCAGGTGTGCTGTGTTCCGGCAGGTGGGCCCGGTCGTAACCGTGCAGCAGCGTTGCCCGAAGCAGGTGTTTCTTGCGCCGCAGCCGCGCGACGTAGAGGCTTTCTACCGCCGCGCCAGCGGCCAGCACCGCTTCGTGCTGGGGCAGTAGCAGATGATGGTAGGTGATGAACGGGCCGATAGTAACCGGCGCGGCGGCGATGCCGCCCACTAGGTGGCTGGCATTGGCCAGCACTGCTTCGGTGCCGAACATGTAATCCACAACGCTGCCTGAAATTTTCAGCCGCTGAGACGGGGCAACGATGATGTCATTGTGCAGGCCGAAATAGGGCGCGCGGAGTCGGACCGGTGCGAAGCTGCCGCGCGCCGGCAGGGTGTGGGAGATTTTCTGTAACACAGGCACAACGCGCCCCTGTTCGGTGATCACAGTGTCGCCGCGCTGCAACTGGGCGACTGGGCGTTCGCCATCGGGCGTATTCACAGGAGCTGTGGCCACCAGCGATGGCATCGGTCCCACCGGCTCTACATCCGAAGATATGGCAAGGAACCGGGCATCGGGGGTGATGTAGCGCGTGTTTTGACCTTCCACCATCGCTTGCAGATCGGCCAGACGCATCGGCGGAGGGGCAGGGACGTCGGAAATGGTGAACTGCCCGCCATCGGCATATTCCATAACCAGTCGTCCCCATTTGCGCGGGGCGTCCCAGCTGTAGGAAATCCGAAGGATCTCCAAACGTTCATGATCTGGCTGGCTGACAGTTGCGTGGTAAAGGGCTCCGGCCTGTTCGAGAACAAAGATCGTACCACCAGCGGGCACCGATTGGAGGCTTATCTGCACGGGCCACGACCCGCCCGCTTCGTACCGAAGCAGCGTTTGCGGTTGGTGCCGGGTGTCAGGCAGGTTTCGAGCAGGATCGTTCCGCGTACGACCAGCGCGTCGAGGGTCTGGACGCCACCAATAATCGCGCTGCTATCAAATACAGTGCCATCCGGATGCCATAGCGCAAACCATCCCATGCGTCAGGCAGCCGTCGTGTTGTTTGTCAGAAGCTGTGCCTCGAAATGGCGTAGTGTTCGGCGGGCTGCAGGGCCGTAACCATCGCCGGTGGTTGGGTCGAGCTCCGGGAACAGGCGGCAGATTTCGTCGACAACCTGCTGTTCGAA
>JAEPNQ010000118.1 GCA_017643305.1 Marinibacterium sp.
CTGACCGTGCAGGAAGGCTGTGATAAATTTTGCGCCTTTTGTGTGGTGCCCTACACTCGCGGAGCTGAGGTGAGCCGGCCGGTGGACCGGGTCCTGACCGAAGCACGCGATCTGGTGGAGCGGGGCGTGCGAGAAATCACGCTGCTTGGACAGAATGTGAATGCTTATCATGGTGGCGGGCCTGACGGAGATCCGTGGTCGCTGGCGCAACTGATCTGGGCGCTGAACGATGTAGACGGGTTGGAGCGGATCCGGTTCACCACGTCGCACCCCAATGACATGACCGATGATTTGATCGAGGCGCATGGCACCTGTGACAAGCTAATGCCCTATCTGCATCTACCGGTGCAGTCCGGGTCGGATCAGATCCTGAAGCGGATGAACCGGTCGCATACAGCAGAGAGCTACCTGCGGCTGATCGAACGTATCCGGGAGGCGCGGCCGGATATCCTGATGTCTGGAGATTTCATTGTCGGGTTCCCTGAGGAAACGGATGCGGATTTTCAGGCGACGCTCAATCTGATTGAAGAGGTCCGCTACGGCTATGCCTACTCTTTCAAATATTCTACGCGGCCGGGCACGCCGGCGGCAGAACGTCGGCAAGTGCCGCAGGATGTGGCAGATGAACGGTTGCAGGCTCTGCAGGCGTTGATCACGCGGCATCAGCGCGAGGTGCAGGACAACATGGTCGGGCGCGAGGTGCGGGTGTTGTTAGAAAAGCCCGGACGGCTGCCCGGGCAGATGGTCGGCAAATCGGAATACCTGCATGCAGTTCACATGCCGGCCGATGACCTATCGGTTGGCGATCTGGCCAAGGTGCGGATCGTGGACTCGGGCGCGAATTCGCTGGCAGGCGAACGCGCCAAAGCCTGACCCGGTGCCGGTTTACTGCGGCGGTGTCTGCTCCATTATCTGCAACAGCCACGTACGCAGATAGTCTGCTACTTCGCGCCGTATTCATCCCTGCAGACACATTCGCCGATGGCGTGGGCCTGCGGTTAGGAATAGCCGTAACGCACGAGGTTTTGGACAAGCACTGCGTTTGGAACATCCCAGATCACGCTGAACGACGGGCCGCGGAAACAGCTGTTGGTGAATCTGTTACTTGCGCCCGGTTTGGTTGGTAGCGTTTTTGCCGATGCGACGGTAGATATCAGGATCATCGCGCACGCAGACCCTGCACTTACGAAAACATTCGTGGTCAACACCCCCATGTTGGACAGACCGCCCGTATTAACCCCATCGGTTGCGGCGCAAAGCCTTATCTTCAGACTCCGAACAGTGTCGGGAGTATACGGAGCCAGTCGCCCCCCAAAGTGAACTTTTACTGGCAGCGTCAAAGAATTCCGGTTGATTGTCTCCGAGTTGGGGAAGAGGCCAATGCGCTTGGTGGAATTGTCAAAGGTTGGGCCACAATGCTCAAAGCTGCCAATTCGGTTCGGTTGGTTAAGCCGGTTGGGCAACTGTCTGGCACGCGGTTTCGCGACTCGGACTTAATGCGACTGATATGCCGGGTATTTGGTGTTTCAACACTACATTTGGTAGTTTTTCCTTCACAAGCCACCTCAACTTTCCTAATCTCGCTACACCTATAGGTGTTAAGTGCGAGTCACCGCTGCCGGGTGACTCTAGGATCGTGAATGTGGCGGTATCCGTGGCTGACAAAGGCGGAAAACGGTTGATTGGAACCGTGATCGGGGCGCTGGCATTTTTTGCTGTTGGCGCGATGGTGATGGTGACGCAGGTTCAGGCGCAGAGCACTCCGCAAAAGGTGACGGTTGAGCGATATGTGCCGACGATCTGGGTGGATCCGGACGGGTGCGAACACTGGGTGATGGATGACGGGACCGAAGGCTACATGACTCCGCATGTTTCGAGGCAGGGCATCCCGGTTTGTCGCAGGGGCAATCTTTGCGGCGTCATGAATACCGACCAGTTCTTTGCCACGGACAGCTATCGCATCAGCTCCGCAGGCCAGCAGCGGCTGCAGGAGTTTTTCTCGGGGGCAACTGCGACCTCCTATATCATCGTGGGCCATACCGACAGCCGGGCATCGGACGCCTATAATATGCGTCTGTCACAGAACCGGGCCAATGCGGTGGCGCGCGTGGCGCAAAGTACAGGCGCGCGGATTGCTGATGTGCGCGCCTATGGCGAACGCCAGCCTGCCGTGCCAAACACGAGCGCGGCCAACATGGCCAAGAACCGCCGCGTCGAAATTATCTGCCTGCGCTAAGGGGATGGACATATGAAATTGGTCAAAGGAATTCTGCTGTTGACGCTGGGTGCTGGAATAGCGGCGTGCGATAAGGTCGACAAAACGGTGGACCGGGGTTTTGAATCCAAGGACCTGAGCCAGCTGCAGGCGGGTATTTGGGTGGATCCCAACGGATGCGATCACTGGATCATAGATGACGGGTTCGAAGGGTACCTGAGTCAGCGGCTCGACAAGTATGGTAAGCCGGTGTGCTCCGGTGTTGCGCCTCCGGGCACTGCGGTTGGGCCTTACAAGAAAAGTTCCTCCATCGAAGATCTGATCTGATCCTTGAAAGGACAGAGCATCATTTTTGGCCGTCCGGATCGCCGGGCGGCCATTTGTGTTTGAGTTTGATGAAATCCCAGTTCCCGGCCTTGCACGTAAGAATAGGAATTGGCACGGTCATATTAGAAGACGGAGCAAGGAGAGCAATTTGGCCATAAGCGCCCTGACGCCGGAAAACACCGGAAATATTCCGCAGGAAACCCTGATCGAGTTTCCAAACAATCGCCTGCTGATCGACCTGTGCGGAGAATTTGACCGCAACCTGGCCCTGATCGAACAGTGTCTGGGTGTTCAGATTGTGCGAAGGGGCAACCAGTTGGCGGTTATGGGTGAGGAGGCGCCGCAAAAACAAGCCGCTGAGGTGCTGGAAACGCTCTATGCCCGTCTGGAGGCGGGCAAGCCGCTGGAACAGGGCGATATTGACCGCGAATTGCGCATGGGCCGGTCCGAGGTCGACACCGGGGTGCGGGATGGCGACCAGCTGGGAATGTTCGATGGCGGCAAGATCGAGATCCATACGCGCAAGAAGCTGGTGGAACCGCGCACTGACGCGCAGAAAACCTATGTCCGGTCCCTGTTTGCCAATGAGCTGGCTTTTGGCATTGGTCCGGCTGGGACAGGCAAGACCTATCTGGCTGTGGCCGTAGGTGTTTCGATGTTCCTCGAAGGTCATGTTGACCGTATCATCCTGTCGCGCCCAGCGGTGGAGGCCGGGGAGCGATTGGGCTTTCTGCCTGGCGATATGAAGGACAAGGTCGACCCGTACATGCAGCCGCTGTACGATGCGCTGAACGATTTTCTGCCCGGCAAGCAACTCGCCAAGCTGATGGAAGAAAAGAAGATCGAGATTGCCCCGTTGGCATTTATGCGCGGGCGCACGTTGTCCAATGCGTTTGTGGTTCTGGACGAGGCGCAGAATGCCACGACGATGCAGATGAAGATGTTCCTGACCCGTCTCGGTGAAGGCAGCCGCATGGTCATCACCGGTGACCGGTCGCAGATCGACCTACCGCGCGGCGTCCCGTCTGGGCTGGCTGATGCAGAACGTTTGTTGAACACAGTGAAAGGCATCAGTTTCAACTATTTCACATCCAAGGATGTGGTGCGGCATCCCTTGGTGGCGGCAATTATCGAGGCCTACGAGAAAGACAGTGCCTGATGTAGTCATGTGTCGAATCGCGGATGACCGTTGGCTGGACGTCGGCCTGCCCGATCTGGCTGAGCGGGCGGCGGGCGCGGTGCTGGCTCGGCTGGAATTACGGCTGGATGAGCCCGAGATCAGCCTGCTGGGCACTGATGACGCCGAAATTGCCACGCTGAACCAGCAGTTTCGCGGCAAACCCACGCCGACAAATGTGCTAAGCTGGCCGTCCGAAGAACGCGGCGCAGTGAAAGATGGCGGCCAGCCGGTTTCCCCTGAGGATGAAGAGCTGGGCGATATCGCCATTGCTTACAACACCTGTGCGCGCGAAGCGGCGGAGGCGGGCAAACCGTTAGGCGACCATGTGACTCATCTGGTGGTTCACGGTATCTTGCATCTTCTGGGATATGACCATGAACGTGACGCGGATGCCACTCTCATGAAACGACTTGAAACCGAGATACTTGCAACCTTGGGGGTCTCCGACCCATATTAGTGCGAAGTCGGCGGCCGGTCCGCCGTTTTTGGACGAGATAATGGGCGACACAGACGGCGGGTCTGGGGCGGCGCGGAGCGCGCTGGACAGTTCCGAAAACGAAGAAAAACCGGGCCTGATAGGTCGGTTATTAGAAGCATTTACACCCACGGGCGAGTCCGAGGACGCGGCTGTGAACGCGCATGTTCCGGAAATGGCGCCTTCGCATGGCATAATCAATCTGCGTCGCATGCAGGTCGAAGATGTGGCCATTCCCAAGGCTGATATTGTGGCGGTTCCCGATACGATCAGCCGGGCGGAACTGGTGGAGGTGTTCCGCGACAGCGGGCTGACCCGGATCCCGGTTTACGAAGGCACGCTGGATACGCCGATTGGGTTCGTCCACCTGAAAGATTTCGCTTTGCTGCACGGTTTCAACGGGTCGCAGGCGGAATTTGACCTGCCGTCTATGCTGCGGCGGTTGCTGTTTGTGCCGTCTTCCATGCCGATTGGCGTGCTGCTGACCAAGATGCAGACCGAACGCCGACACATGGCATTGGTGATCGACGAATATGGCGGTGTCGACGGGCTGGTAACCATTGAGGACCTGATCGAACAGGTTGTGGGCCAGATCGAAGATGAACACGACACCGAGGAAGATCAGAGCTGGGTGATGGAAAAGCCAGGCTGTTACATGGCATTGGCCAAGACCCCGCTCGCGGATTTTGAGACCGAGATTGGCCAGTCGCTGACCGAAAGCGATGAGATCGACGAAGAAGAGATCGACACGCTTGGCGGGCTGGTCTTTATGCTCAGTGGCCGGGTTCCAGTCCGGGGTGAAGTGGTTGAGCATCCCGACGGGTTGGAGTTCGAAGTGATGGATGCCGACCCGCGCCGCATCAAGCGTCTGCGCGTGCGTATGCCTGGCATGGCTGCAGAATGAGCCGCTGGCCGGGGCTGACCGGCCCGGTCGGGATTGGATTACCTTTTGGTTTGGGCGGAATCGCTGCGCTGGGGCTGGCCCCGTTCGAGGCGTGGTGGGCCGCGATTTTTTCCCTGATCGCAATTGGCTGGCTTTTTGGTCAGACGGTGACCGGTCGCCAGGCGGCGCGGTTGGGCTGGCTTTACGGGTTTGGCTATTTCGCGGTCGGGCTGATCTGGATCGTGGAACCGTTTCTGGTTGATCTGCAGCGCCATGGCTGGATGGCGCCCTTTGGATTGGTATTCATGGCGGGCGGTCTGGCCCTGTTCTGGATGCTGGCTTTTGGTTTGGCCTGGCGGTTGTCTGGTGTTCTGAGGTGGGGTGCTTTGGCGCTGACCTGGACACTTGCAGAGTTCGCGCGAGCTTATTTTTTCACCGGTTTTCCGTGGGCGGGGCTGGCGCAGATTTGGGTTCCTACGGATACCGCGCTTTTGCTGGCCTGGGTTGGCCCGCACGGACTGGCGTTGTGGACTTTGGCGGCGACCTTGTCGTTGCCGGAGGTGCTGCGCCGTCCGCGTGGGCATTGGATTGCGGTGATCCCGGCGGTCGCGCTTGCGCTGGGCACGCTGGCGGTGTCGCAAACCGTGCCGCAGGTTGAGCAGACTGGCAAACATGTGCGCCTTGTTCAGCCCGACGCGCCGCAGCACCTGAAATGGCATCCAGACTATGTTTGGAGCTTCTTTGATCGGGCGCTGGACCTTACCGCTTCCGGCCAGGCGAATCCGCGTGCGGATCTGATCGTGTGGCCGGAAACCTCCATTCCACCTGCGTTGAACCGGGCCGG
Source organism: Marinibacterium sp. (assembly GCA_017643305.1). Classification (GTDB taxonomy): domain Bacteria; phylum Pseudomonadota; class Alphaproteobacteria; order Rhodobacterales; family Rhodobacteraceae; genus HXMU1420-2. The sequence goes on from JAEPNQ010000118.1 coordinate 5,925, forward strand.
TCGTGAGGTTTTGGCGATCGCTGAGCAGGCCTATGGCGTGCCGGTGATCGCGGGTGTGCGACGAACGGAAGGCGCGCGCTATTACAATTCGCTCATCCTGATTGATGGTGGCGGGGCTGTGACTGGCCGCTATGACAAGCACCACCTCGTGCCCTTTGGCGAATACATGCCGCTGTCCTGGCTGGCCGCGCGCGTTGGGCTGTTTGGGCTGGCCGCCGATGGCGATGGATATAGCGCGGGGCCGGGGGCTCAGGTGCTGGACCTGCCGGGGATCGGGTCGGCGTTGCCGCTGATCTGTTATGAGGTCGTGTTCCCGCAAGATGTGAACGCTGCGCCGGGGCGTCCTGAGATGTTGTTGCAGATCACGAACGATGCGTGGTTTGGTACATGGTCGGGGCCCTATCAGCATCTGGCGCAGGCGCGGATGCGGGCGATCGAACAGGGGCTCCCGATGGTGCGGGCCGCCAACACAGGGGTGTCAGCCATGATCGACCCGCTGGGGCGGATCACGGCGGCAGTTCCGTTGAACCAGCCGGGGGCCGTAACGGCGGCTTTACCAGCACCGTTGGTGCCTACGGTTTATGCACGCACGGGCGACTGGCCAGTGTTTTTGCTGGCGCTTTTCATGACAGCCGTGATGATGCTGCTACAGGTGCGGACCCGTCGCGCGAATCGAGATTGACCACCCCTCCGCGACCGCGTATTCCAATTTGGCGCTGTCACAACGGCTTCCTGACGTGGCAGACGGAAAAGCATTGGAGCACTGCATGTCCCGACAAAACTACACTTTCACTTCGGAATCTGTTTCCGAAGGCCACCCGGATAAGGTTTGCGACCGGATTTCGGACGCCGTTCTTGACGCGTTTCTCAGCGAGGAACCCGAAGCGCGCGTTGCCTGTGAAACCTTTGCCACAACCAACCGTGTGGTGATCGGGGGTGAGGTTGGGCTGAGCGATCAGGACAAGCTGCACGAATACATGGGTCGGATCGACCAGATCGCCCGCGACTGCATCAAGGATATCGGATATGAGCAGGACAAGTTCCATTGGAACACCTGCGAAATCACCAACCTGCTGCACGAACAATCCGCGCATATCGCGCAGGGTGTTGACGCCGCCGACAACAAGGACGAAGGCGCAGGCGACCAAGGCATCATGTTTGGATATGCCACCAACGAAACGCCGGCATTGATGCCTGCACCGATTCAGTACAGCCATGCGATTTTGCGGCGGCTGGCGGAGGTGCGGAAATCCGGCGGGGAACCGGCGTTGGGACCGGATGCGAAATCGCAATTGTCGGTTGTGTACGAAGGCGGCGTGCCGGTGGGCGTAAGCTCCATCGTGCTGTCGACCCAGCATCTGGACGAAGCGCTGAGTAGCGAGGACATCCGCGAGATTGTGGCGCCCTACATCACTGAGGTTCTGCCTGATGGCTGGATCAGCGATGACACGGTCTGGCACGTTAACCCAACCGGTAAATTTGTAATTGGTGGACCGGATGGTGACGCTGGCCTGACAGGCCGCAAGATTATCGTGGATACCTATGGTGGCGCGGCCCCGCATGGTGGTGGCGCGTTTTCCGGCAAGGACCCGACCAAGGTGGACCGTTCTGCCGCTTACGCAGCGCGTTATCTGGCCAAGAACGTTGTGGCAGCCGGAATGGCAGAACGCTGCACGATCCAGCTGTCTTACGCCATAGGGGTCAGCCAGCCGCTGTCGATCTATGCGGACATGCATGGCACCGGTGATGTTGCGCCCGCGGATATCGAAGCGGCAATTGGCAAGGTTATGGACCTCAGCCCACGCGGCATCCGCCAGCATCTGCAAATGAACAAACCAATCTACCAGCGCACGGCGGCTTACGGCCATTTTGGTCGTGAGCCTGATGCAGATGGCGGGTTCAGCTGGGAACGTACCGATCTGGTGGACGCGCTGAAGGGCGCGGTGTGATCCGGGCTGGGACCTGACCGATGCTGGTCAATGTTGCGCTGCCGGTCTCGCTGGCGCTGATCATGTTTTCGCTGGGCTTTGGCCTGACATTTGCTGATTTCGGGCGTGTCTTTCGCATGCCGCGAGCGGTGCTGACAGGCATGCTGTTGCAGGTTGTGGGCGTGCCGCTGGTAGCGCTGGTCCTGCTGATGCTGGTGGATCTGCCACCTGCGATTGCCTTTGGCGTTATGCTTCTGAGCTTTTGTCCGGGCGGTGTGACCTCCAATATTCTGACGCGGTTGGCAGGCGGCACCGTGGCGTTGTCGATCACGCTGACGGCTGTCGTCAGCCTTTTATCGGTGGTGACCGTACCTGCGTTGGTGGGCTGGGCAGCAGGGCGCTACCTGGGTGAGGGCGCGCTTGCGATTGACGTGACCAGCATCGCGGCGTCGATGTTTACGATCACGGTGGTGCCGGTGTTGCTGGGTTTGTTCGTCCGGCGGCTGGTGCCGGACTTTGCTGACCGCACCGAACCGCGCGTGGCGCAGGTAGCGACAGGGCTTTTCGTGTTGATCGTTCTGGCGGCGATTGTGGCAAACTGGGACGTGGTGCAGGCTAACGCCCTGACGCTGGGGCCGATCATGGCGTTGTTGAACGTGGTGCTGCTGGTGCTGGGCGTGGGGATCGCGCGGGGTATCGGGCTGTCGGGCGGAGACGGAATTTGCATTTCCATCGAGATGGGCGTGCAGAACGCCGCGCTGGGTATCGCCGTGGCCGGGCTGGTGGCGCAAAGCGGGGGCATCCCGGAATTTGCAGTGCCTGCAACGGTTTACGGGATCACGATGTACGTGGTGACCTTGCCTGCGCTGTTTGTGCTGCGCGCGCTGTTCAGACGGGATTGGGCCGTTTCTTAGGTAGTAATGCCCTGCCTTGTCAGGCTTGGGGGGAGGGGGCTTTCGGCTGTAGAGCAAGCGAAACCATCTGCACGCATAGGAGGCGGGGACTAATCGCCATTCCACGCAATAAGACATCCGCTGCACTGACCAACGCCTATATCCCTGAGGTTCAGCTTGATTGACCGTTTGTCAAAAACACTGAGAAAATTTGGTTGAACTGCTCTGGGCCCGGTCTGTATGTGCGGCGCATGACTGACACGCACCCCTCAGGCGCCCCCTGGCGCAATTTCTACGGACGGTTCAAAGGCCACGGGCTGAAGCACAGCCAGCAACGCTATCTGGACGAAGATCTGGCGGCGTTGTCGTTGCGTGATGTGGGCTGGGATGTGAACCCGGACCGCAAACCGCTGGATTTGGAAGCTTTGTTCTGTGGCAAGCCCGTCTGGCTGGAGATCGGGTTTGGCGGGGGCGAACACCTCGTTCACCAGGCTGAGGCGAACCCCGATGTGGGGTTTATCGGAGCGGAGCCGTACATCAACGGGGTTGCCACCCTGCTGGGTAAGATCCGGCAGTCGGAGGCGACCAATCTGCGTCTGCATCCGGGCGATGCGCGGGATCTCTTTGATGTGCTGCCCGACGAATCCATCGCCAGGGCGTTTCTGCTGTACCCTGACCCCTGGCCAAAGAAACGCCACCATCGGCGGCGGTTTGTGACGCCAGAACATCTGGAACCGTTGGCGCGGGTGATGCAGCCCGGCGCGATCCTGCGGGTGGCGACCGATATTCCCGATTATGTCCGCCAGACGCTGGAAGAGGTCCCGCGCGCAGGTTTCACCTGGCAGGCGAAACGGGCGGAGGATTGGCGCAAACCTTGGGATGATTGGCTGTCCACGCGGTACGAACAAAAGGCGCTGCGCGAAGGACGGGTGCCGCATTATCTGGCCTTCCGGCGAAGCTAAGGGTTGTGGTAGTCTGACTGCGGATCAACCGTGATGAGAGCTGTGTCAGACAAAGCCCCGATAGAGATTACCAATTGCCACGTGCATCTGTTCACCGGGCGGCATGTACCGGTGAACTACCCACATTGGGTGCTCCGCCCGGTCAAACGGTTTCCGTGGCTGGCCATACCGGTGGCCTGGCTACTGGCATTTTTCGGGTTTCAGGAGATGAGCGAAAAGGTCAAACGCCTGCGCCAGTTCCAGAAAGAAACCCAATCGGGCAACCAGCGCGAGATTCTTGATAACGTACGGCGGCATTATCCGGACAACACGCGGTTTGTCGTGTTGCCGATGGACCTGTCGCAGATCGGGCACAAGCCGCCGCTCATCGGGCTGCGCGCTCAGCATGACGAACTGGCGCAACTGGCCGCTGATCCAGAGGTTGGCCAAACCATTCTGCCCTTTGCCAAGATTGACCCCCGCGCTGACCCCGAAGCGACAGAACTGTGGCGCGCGATCAATGAGCTGCGGTTTCGTGGTATCAAGATCTATCCTCGACTTGGTTATCCGCCGGATCACAAGGTGCTTATGCAGCATGTCTACCCGGAGGCGGAGCGGCGGGGCATTCCGATTATGACCCATTCTTCGCGTGGCGGGGTTCAGGGGCGCGGAGTGCGGGACTTTCACGCCGATCAGTTCACCGATCCCGCGGCTTGCATTCCAGTGATGCGGGCCTTTCCCAAACTGCGCATCTGCCTGGCGCATTTTGGCGGACAACGGGATTGGGCGGCTTACGTGAACCCTGAACGCCCGTCACCCTATGCGGAGGAACACAGCCGCAACTGGCAGGTCATGATCCGCCGCATGATCACCGGTGAGACCTATCCGGAGCTGTGGACAGATATTTCTTACACGTTGTTCAACTTCGAAGAATATATCCCATTCCTCCGTCTTTTGTTGCTGAGGGAAGACAGGGAAGGAGATATCCTGCGCAGCCGGGTCTTGTTCGGGTCGGATTACTACATGACCAGACAAGAAGTACTGTCGGAGAAAGCCGTGTGCTTCCGGCTGCGCAATGAACTGGGGGAAGAGGTATTCCGCCAGATCGCGGAGACTAATCCGCAGATCTGGCTTGGGGAACGGCCTGATCCGCGGCAGAGCTGA
>JAEPNQ010000021.1 GCA_017643305.1 Marinibacterium sp.
AAATCCTTTCGAAGATGTTGGTATTTTGTTTCGGGATTCGACATAATATGGCCTAAATCGGTGTGTAAACCGGTAACATCCCCTAGGTAGGGCGCAAAAAGGTATCGGGTAGCTTCACTCGAAAACCGCGCGGGTTCCCGAGCCGCGCCGGGAAATGAGATGATCGAGTTTAGAAACGTTAGCAAGTCCTTTTGGACGGGAAGTCAGCGCAAAGTCATACTGGATCAGGTCTCGTTCCGGGTGGAATTGGGCCGTTCCATGGGCATTCTTGCGCCCAATGGCACCGGCAAAACGACCCTGATCAACATGATGGCCGGGCTGGAAAAGCCAGACGAAGGTGACATTTACCGCACCAGCAACGTTTCCTTCCCACTGGGGTTCATGGGCGGGGTAGTCAGCAAGATCTCCGCGCTGGAAAATTCCCGCTACATCGCCAACTTGTATGGTTTGGATCCAGATTACGTGGAAGCCTATTGCCGCTGGCTGTGCGGACTGGGTGAATATTTCGACCAGCCGCTGGGGACCTATTCCTCCGGCATGAAGTCGCGGTTCGCATTTTCGCTGATGCTGCCGCTGGATTTCGATATTTACCTGATCGACGAAGGCATGCCGTCCTCCACGGATGTGGAATTTAACAGAAAGGCAGGATCGATCCTGCAAGAGCGGTTGAAAACCACGACCATTGTGATCGTGTCGCATTCGCCGCAAACACTGGAAAAGTTCGCGACATCCGCAGGTGTTTTGCTGAACGGCCAGTTGCACATGTTCGATACCTTGGAAGAAGCGAAGCAGCTCTATGACTACGAAACCCAAGGCTAAGAAATTCCGCATCCGCCGCAGCGTGACGACGCCGCGACCCCCGGAAGAGGCGGGCACGGGCACGCCTATTGCTGCGCCTCCGCCAGAGGCTCCGGCGTATCAGGAAGCGCCCGCGCGCCCGGCTCAGCCCGTGCGTCCGGTGACCCGGGTCGAAGTCGAAGAACAGGCCACTCCGACCCCAAGCTCTGCCGCGCCGCCCAAGCCACAGCAACCGGTCGCTCGCGAAGGGCAGATTGAATCCACCCGCGAGCTTGGGGCGGAAACCGAAATTGATGCGATTCGGCGCGAAGGTCTGACCGGCCGCCAGCTGCGTATGGCGCGGCGGGTCGCACAAAAGTACAACCTGCCGGCTACCTCAGATTTCGATGCCGTGCGGCTTCTACGCGAACGCGGGATCGACCCATTCCAGCGGTCCAACATGCTTGAGCTGGTGGTGCCACAGGGCGGCACCGAAGCGCCTCCATCTTCGCCCGAGCCGCAGCAGCGAGTGCAACTACCCCAGACGATCCCTGTGCAGAAACAGACGCTGCCGTCGACCGAATTTAGCCCGTCGGAAAGCCGCCAGCGCGAAATCAGTGAAATCCAGCGCGATATCATGCGGCGGCGGCGTCACAAGCTGATGATGCTGTTGGCGCGTCTGGCGTTCTTCGTGTTTCTGCCGACGCTGATTGCCGGGTATTATTTTTATTCCATTGCCACACCGATGTACGCTACCAAATCCGAATTCCTGATCCTGCAGGCTGACAATGCCGGAGGTGCCGGGATCGGTGGGCTGCTGAGTGGCACGCAGTTTGCCACCAGCCAGGATTCGATTGCGGTGCAGTCTTTCCTGGAATCCAAGGAAGTCATGCTACGGCTAGACCGGGACGAAGGGTTCAAGGACCATTTCACCCAGCCCTGGCTGGATCCGATCCAGAGGCTGGAGGTCAATGCGTCAAACGAAGAGGCATACAAGACCTACAAGAAAAACGTCACGCTTGGCTATGACCCAACCGAAGGCGTGATCCGTATGGAAGTATCAGCGGCTGACCCGGTGGTTGCCACGCGGTTTTCAGAAAAGCTGATCTCTTATGCTGAAGAGCGTGTAAATGGGCTGAGCCAGAAAAAACGTGCTGACCAGATGCAGGATGCAATGGACGGTTTTTCCCAGGCAGAAACCGAGCGGCGTGCAGCCCAGCAGAAGCTCGTGGAGCTGCATCAGGAAGGCTCCATGTTGGACCCCGAAGGCGTGATCGGCGCTCTGCGCGGGCAGATCAACAACATCGAAGTCCAACTGCAGGAACGAGAGCTGGAGCTGGCAGCACTGTTGGACAATGCTCGCCCAAACAAGGCCAAGGTGCAGGGTGCGCAGGGCGACATCCGCCGCCTGAAGGCGCTGCTGGCACAATTGAACGCACGCATGACCGATGCCAGCCAGGGCGAAAATTCTCTGGCGCAGCTGGCCATACGCATCCAGATGGCCGAAGCCGATCTGGCCACGCGTGACCTGATGCTACAATCGGCGTTGCAGCAGGTAGAACAGACCCGTATGGAAGCCAACCGCCAGGTGCGCTTTCTGACCACCTCAGTTGTCCCGGTGCCAAGCGAGGCGCCCAGTTACCCCCGGAAGTTCGAAAATACGATCCTGTCGTTCCTTATCTTCGCAGGTTTATACCTGATGTTCTCGCTCACCGCCTCCATTCTTCGTGAACAGGTAACCAGCTGATGAAACATGTTCCTGTTGCCGATCTGCTAATCGGAAACGACCTACCGCTGACGTTGATCGCCGGCCCTTGCCAATTGGAAAGCGCGGATCATGCGCAAATGATTGCCGGCGTTCTGAAAGAAGCCTGCGATGCGGCGGGCGCGCAATACATTTTCAAGGGCTCGTTCGACAAGGCTAATCGCACATCGTTGAACGCCGCGCCCGCGCTTGGACTGGATGCTGGGCTGCAGGTGCTGCAATCGGTGAAGGACAGAATCGGCGTGCCTGTATTGACAGATATACACGATAAGGAACAATGCGCGCCGGTGGCCGAGGTGTGCGATGTGCTGCAGATCCCTGCGTTCTTATGCCGCCAGACCGCACTGTTGCTAGCGGCCGGGCAGACCGGTGCGGCGATCAACGTGAAGAAGGGCCAGTTTCTGGCACCGTGGGACATGCCGAATGTGGCCGCCAAGATCGCAAGCACTGGCAATGAACGCATCCTGTTGACCGAACGCGGTGTCAGCTTTGGCTATAACCGGCTGGTGGTGGATATGCAGTCCCTGCCGGAAATGGCGCGCACCGGATATCCGGTGGTGATGGACGCGACCCATGCGGTTGCCCAACCAGGCGGGCTGGGCAGCGCTTCGGGCGGACAGCGGGAATTTGCCCCAGTGCTGGCGCGGGCTGCCGTTGCCATAGGTGTAGGTGCCGTGTTTACCGAGACCCATCAGGACCCGGACAATGCGCCCTGTGACGGGCCCAACATGATCCGGCTGGAGGATATGCCAGTGCTGATTTCCACATTGATGGAGATCGACGCGCTTGCTAAGGCCAACACAATTTCCATTTGATCAGTCCGAGGCTATTTTCATGACCAAACCCGCCGCGCGTGTGACAGAAAACACTTGGTCTTTTCTGCGCGATCCGATGATCACTCCCACCGGTTTTCGTGAATACGATGCGCGTTGGAAGTATCCACAGGAAATCAACCTGCCGGGCATGACCGCGCTGGGGCTGGGCCTTGGAACTCAGATGTATGCGCGCGGGATCGACCCTGTGATCGCCGTGGGCAATGATTACCGTGACTATTCGCTGGCCATCAAAAACGCCCTGATCGTGGGATTGATGCAGGCAGGGATCCAAGTAAAGGATATTGGCCCGGCTCTCTCACCGATGGCCTACTTCAGCCAGTTCCACCTGGATGTCCCCGCCGTGGCAATGGTGACCGCGTCGCATAATCCAAATGGCTGGACTGGGGTGAAGATGGGCTTTGATCGCCCGCTGACCCATGGCCCGTATGAAATGAGCGAACTGCGCGATATCGTGCTGGAAGGGCGTGGTGTGTCCCGCCCCGGCGGTGGTTACGAGTTCGTGGACGGGGTGCGCGAGGCGTATCTGGACGATCTGGTGGGTGATTTCCGCATGTCGCGCCCATTGAAAGTGGTATGCGCGACCGGCAACGGTACCGCATCAGCCTTTGCGCCGGAACTGTTCGAACGGATGGGTGTGGAAGTTGTGCCATCGCATAATGACTTGGACTACACCTTTCCCAACTACAACCCAAACCCCGAAGCAATGGAAATGCTGCATGACATGGCTGCGACGGTGAAAGCCTCAGGCGCGGATATGGCGCTGGGATTTGATGGTGACGGCGACCGTTGCGGTGTGGTCGATGACGAAGGTGAAGAGATTTTTGCCGACAAGGTGGGCGTGATCATGGCGCGTGACCTTGCCAAGATCTATCCCGGCTCGACCTTTGTGGCGGATGTGAAATCCACCGGGCTGTTTGCGTCGGATCCTGAATTGCATGCGCATGACATCAAGGCGGATTACTGGAAAACCGGGCATTCGCACATGAAGCGGCGGGTCAAGGAAATCGGCGCGCTGGCGGGGTTCGAGAAGTCCGGCCACTACTTCTTGGCGGAACCGATCGGGCGCGGCTACGACTGCGGCATGCGCGTGGCGGTGGAGATTTGCAAGCTGATGGACCGTAACCCTGACATGTCCATGTCGGACTTGCGGCAGGCTTTGCCGCAGACGTTTTCGACCCCGACTATGTCGCCCTACTGCGCGGATACTGAGAAATACGATGTGCTGGATCGGATCGTGGGCAAGCTGGAGAAGCTGGCCGAGGATGGCGGCACTGTGGCCGAACGCGGGATCAAGCAAGTCGTGACAGTGAACGGTGCCCGCGTGATCCTCGACAACGGTGCCTGGGGGCTGGTGCGCGCATCGTCCAACACGCCGAACCTGGTGGTAGTCTGCGAGAGCCCTGAAAGCGACGCAGAAATGCGCGCGATCTTTGCTGATCTCGAAGCGGTGATCCGCACTGAACCTGCAGTCGGGGACTACGACCAAACCATCTGACGCGAGGCAAAATTTTTCTACGAAAAATCCTGGAGAATCCCTCTCGGCGTTCAGACGCTGGAGTTGTCGAAAAACGCCGGGGGAGATTGCCTGCGGGCGGTGCGCGTTCTATATGCGCCCGCCATGAGCAATCCGCCCGATCTCCGCCCCGACCTCGCCCCTCCTGCCCGCATGGGCGATGCCCCACGTTCCGGACAGCCAACAATCGGAATGGTGTCGCTGGGCTGTCCCAAGGCTCTGGTGGACAGCGAACGCATCCTCACCCGGCTCCGGGCCGAAGGGTACGGGATTTCGCCGGACTATTCCGGGGCGGACGCGGTCATCGTGAACACTTGCGGATTTCTGGACAGCGCCAAGGCGGAATCGCTGGATGCCATTGGGGAGGCATTGAATGAAAACGGACGGGTCATCGTGACCGGATGCCTTGGAGCGGAACCAGAGTACATCACCGGCGCGCACCCCAAGGTTCTGGCGGTAACCGGCCCGCATCAATACGAACAGGTGCTGGATGCGGTGCATGCCGCTGTACCGCCCGACCCGGACCCGTTTGTCGATCTGCTGCTCACAGCCGGTGTCAAGCTGACGCCGCGCCATTTTGCCTATCTCAAGATTTCAGAAGGCTGCAACCACCGGTGTAAGTTCTGCATCATCCCAGATATGCGCGGTCGTCTGGTGTCCCGCCCGGCTGGAGCGGTTCTGCGCGAAGCGGAGCGGCTGGTGCAGGCCGGGGTGCGCGAGTTGCTGGTGATCTCGCAGGATACAAGCGCTTACGGGGCGGACCGCAAGAATGCTGTGAGCTTGTGGAAGGACCGGGAAATTGCCGATTCTATACATGATCTGTCTTACGAGATGGGTCAGCTAGATGCCTGGATTCGTTTGCATTATGTCTACCCCTATCCGTTTGTGGATAGACTTATCCCCATGATGGCTGACCCTGATCATGGGGTTTTGCCCTATCTCGACATCCCTTTTCAGCACGCGCATCCCGACACACTGAAACGCATGGCGCGGCCGGCGGCCGCCGAGCGCACGCTGGACCGGATCACTGCCTGGCGCGCGATCTGTCCGGACATCACGCTGCGGTCGACCTTCATCGTGGGGTATCCCGGCGAGACGGAGGCAGAGTTTGAACATCTGCTGGCTTGGCTGGAAGAGGCGCAGTTGGATCGCGTCGGCTGCTTCCAGTATGAAAACGTCGAAGGCGCGCGGTCCAATGCCCTGCCCGATCATGTCGCGCCGGAGGTCAAACAGCAACGGTGGGACCGGTTCATGGAAACCGCACAGCGGATTTCAGCGGCCAAGCTGGAGGCAAAGGTAGGGCGACGCCTGGAAGTAATCGTGGACGAGGTGGATAAGGAAGCCGCCACCTGCCGGACCCATGCGGATGCGCCGGAGATTGATGGGAACCTGTTCATTGATGAAGGGTTCGAAGGGCTGGCACCTGGACAGATCGTGACGGTGGAGGTGGAAGAAGCCTCAGAATACGATCTTTGGGGCCGTCTGGTGGCATCCTGATCCATCACCCCTGTTCCCTGGTACAGCAACACCTATAGTGTCGCGCATGGGCAAGCTTTTCTTGCATATCGGTCCGCACAAAACCGGGACGACGTCGTTCCAGCGCAGCCTAGAGGCCAATGCGGCGGAACTCACCCAGCGCGGGTTGCGACCGGTGATGGAGCCGCAGATGCGCAAGGGTCGGCGGACTGGGCAATGGCGCACAGCGCTCTACAGCTCAGCCGATTTGTTCCTGCGGCCCGAGTTACTGACAGGCGCGCGGTATCTGGACCATGTGCCGAAGCTAACAGAGGTTCAGCGGGCCAACCGAAGGACACGGCTGGCAGCGTATGTGGGGGGCATGATGGAGCCTGCGGTTCTTATGTCGTCCGAAAGTTTTTGGTATCTGCACACGGAAAACGAACGGCGCTGGATCGGAGAGTTTGCCGATGCAGTCGGGCGCGAAGTGACTGTGATCATGGCGCGACGCGATCCTGCGGATTGGCGAGAGAGTTGGGAACAGCATCTGGAGACGTGGTCCAAGCGGTTTCCCCGGATGCGCGATTTTCCCGATAGCGGGGAGAGGCGGCAGGACTGGTATTACGACATCGATGCGCGGCGCACGTTTTGGTCGCCTTTCACCCTGTGCGAGGTGCCGTTTGCGCGGGATTTGGACGTGGTCCCGGACCTCTTCCGCGCGACCGGCATTTCGCCCGAGGGTCTGCGGGAAGGGTTCTGGCTGAACACCCGCAAGGATTAACGGCTGAGCCGTTCCAGCGCTGTGCCGTTGGCCCATGTACCATGCAGTGAACCATCGGGCATGACGACGTAAACGACTGGATGCGTGTCCCCCCAATCCACAGTCAGAACGCGACCATCGCGGGTGCCGAGGCCCTCGTAGCTTTGACTGCCAACTTTCCAGGTCATGGTGATCTTGCCGAAGGCATCGTTCAATTCAACCGAGCCGGAATAAGTGGACCCGTCGGGGTTGCGACCTTCCGCCCGGTAGCGACCTGTCAGGCTTTGACCCTGCGCGGCAGCGGCCATGGGCATGAGCGCGGCCCCCGACAATATTGCAATCGCGTAGCGGCGGGTGAGACGAGGCATCTGGTGTTCCTTTCTAGCAATCTTGCGCCCAGTCTGTCCGTTAATACGCGCGCTGTCACCGCCCGCAGCTCAGCCTTTTACGCGGGCCACTGTAGCGGTCACCGTGTTATAGCGCGCTCCGTTGGGTGGATGCGTCCCCAGGAACCGGTTGCCGGGGTCGGGAATACGGGTAAAGAACTGGGCCCCGATCAATGGGTCATAGCCGGCCCGCAAGGCGATTACAGTGCCCAGTTCGTCCGCTTCCAGTTCAAATTCCTTGGAATAGCTACGGGCACCGACAAATTCACCCAGTTCCTGCGCGGTGGCGACATCTGCTGCGCTGCCGCCCGTCAGGGTAGCCAACCCTGCAAAGACCAGCGCGGCTGCCTCTGCATTCTGGGCCTGTCGCGCCAGATGGTTCTGGATGTGATGCGCCGCTTCGTGCCCCATGACAAAGGCTAATTCATCGGTGTTGCGGGTATCGGCGATCAGCGCGTTCGTGAAAGTGATCACCGGACGCCCGCTGGAATCGAGCGACTGATACGCGTTGGGCGGCTGATTTCGACGTTTATCGACCACGATCTTAAAGTCGCAATTCAGCTGGGGCTGGTATTGGCGGCAGACAGATTCGGCCGTGGGTTCGAGGCGGGATACGACCTGAGCAAAGCCGCGTTCTGCATCTGCTGCACTGGTAAAGGAGCTGCGGGACACGGGTGCGCTGGCCGCTACCTGTACGGGCTGTACGGTTTCTACGGTGCACGACATGAGAGCCAAAGCCACAAGGCTGAACATCCAGCGCATCAGAACCTCGTTCTTTTTCTGAGCTTGCTTGGACATGAGTCTAGCACAGCGACACGTGGCCGCCAGCTGTTTGCGCGACGGGTTGAATTGGGCGCGACAGGACTGCACTGTGGCCACATGTTTACAATAGAACATGAATTCGACGCGACCGTGATCACTCTGGTGGATGAGGGCGCGAAACCTCTGCAGGAAGACGTTGTCATCAACAGTTTCGCAGAATGTGTGACGATCGAACAGTTTGATCCGCGCACAGACCAGGTGCACAAGATCACCTTGTCGCCAGAACAGCTGCGCGATCTGGCGGCGGCACTGGATTTGCCCGAAGGGGTGTATCAGCTGCGCGAGACGCGGTCGTAGCTAGATGTTTTGGCCCCGGCGTTTCGTCCGCGCTGCAGGATCAGGTCCCCCGCCGCAATCGGCATCGCTGACGCAAGCACCGCCCGGATCGCTGCCTTGGCCCTGCCCTGTTCGGACGTGGCGATGACGGCGATGTTGATTTAACCATTTTCGTAAACCAACCGGTTCAACGCCGCCCCCAGTTTTGCGCGCACAACAACCTTGGTCCCGGCATGCGCGAGGTGGCTGAGATCGGGAAGATCGTGGATTTTCGGTTTGGCCATGCGATCAGTTTTGCCAAACCGGGTTGCAACTGCCATAGACAAATCCTTGCCCCCTGCCGATAGTGAAGCAAATCTAAACGGGGCACATCATGAAAACGGGTTTTTTCTGGGACGAACAATGCTTCTGGCACGCGGGTGGCAATTATGCGTTCACACTGCCCATCGGCGGGCTTGTACAGCCGCTGGCCGCAGGCGGGTTGCCCGAAAACCCGGAAACCAAGCGGCGTCTAACCAACCTGATGAATGTCACCGGGCTGATGAAGGAAATGCAGTCGCATGGCGCGCCTGCAGCTGACCGGGCCGATCTGGAGCGTGTGCACCCCGCCAGCTATCTAAATGAATTCAAACGCCTGTCCGATGCGGGCGGTGGTGAACTGGGCCGGGGTACACCGTTTGCGACCGGTGGATATGAGATTGCCGCACTGTCCGCCGGGCTAGCGATGGGCGCTGTAGACGCCGTGCTGCGCGGGCAGGTCGACAACGCCTATTCCCTGTCGCGCCCCCCCGGGCACCATTGTCTGCCGGATTATCCCAACGGGTTCTGCCTTCTGGCCAATATCTCCATTGCGGTTGAGGCCGCCCGCGCCAATCACGGGCTGGGTAAGGTCGCCGTGCTGGACTGGGATGTGCATCACGGCAACGGGACCGAGGCGATCTTCTATGACCGGGCCGACACGCTGACGATCAGCCTGCATCAGGAAGGCAACTATCCGCTGAACAGCGGCCATATCACCGACCGGGGCGAAGGCGCCGGGACCGGTTACAACATCAACGTGCCGCTGCCCGCTGGGGCTGGCCACAACGCCTATCTCGCCACGATGGACCGCATTGTCGGACCTGCGCTGGAGGCGTTTGAGCCGGACCTGATCGTGGTGGCCTGCGGATTTGACGCTGCCGCTATTGATCCGCTGGCGCGTATGCTGGCCACCACAGAAACCTTCCGGGCCATGACCATGAGGATCAAGGATATGGCCAACACGCTTTGCGACGGACGGCTGGTTCTGGTCCACGAGGGCGGGTATTCTGAGGTTTATGTGCCTTTCTGCGGTCACGCCACGCTGGAAGCGCTGTCAGGCAGTAAGATCGCCGCGCCTGACCCGTTTGCCGAAGGCTTTGCCTCGCGCCAGCCCGGTCCGCGCTTTGATGCGTTCCTGTTAGAGGTTGTTGACGAGATGGCGCAGGAATTGCGTCCAGGCTGACGCCTACAACCATTCGTTGGCGCGCGGCCCCTTGTAATACTGTTGTCGGGCCTTGCGTTCCGCAGGCGTTTGACCTGGTGGAGGACCGGCCCAGGCCCCAGCACCCAGCCGTTCGGCCTGTTCTGTCGGGAAACCACCCACCGCATTTCCATCGACGCTGGTTGCCGGACTGGTGGTTGAACAGGCCGCAAGACCCGCTGCCATCGATGCGAAAAGTAGGGCGGAACGTAGCATGACCAAGTTTCGGGTGACATGAAATGACAATACGCGATTTTTGGGCGAAACCCATACGGTTCTTGCCACGTTACGGAATATTGAATGTGGCGCATCAGAAATCCCGCCCACGGGGGCCGCGATAGTAGTCCTTGCGCGCTTGCCGTTCCGCTGCTGTGCGACCGGGTGGCGGCCCGCCACCGCCATAGTAAGTGACGGACCCGCCGCCGCTGCTGACACCCACCGCGCCTGACCCGCTGACCCGGACGTCGGTGGACGTGACCGATCCGAAGGCAGCGGCAAAAAGGGCTAGACAGATCAACAGACGATACATGGGAACCAATCAAGCGTTTGGTGGTTTGTGGCGGGACATGCCAGTGCGCTTTAGATAAGACGCCTTGAAACTCGGACAAGACCGTCCGAGATAGAAGCGAGAATATGTAAAAAGGTTTCCCATATGCCTGCCCCAAACCCTGCCGCGATGGAATTCCTGCTCACACGCCGGTCGCGCCCGGCCAAGACCTTGACTGGCCCTGCTCCAGACCGGGCTGCACTGACCCCGCTGCTAACTGCGGCTGCACGCAGCCCCGACCATGGTAAGCTGGAACCTTTCCGGTTTATTGTTCTTGAAAAACCCGCGTTAGCCCGGCTTGCGGATCTGGCCGCAGACCGGGGTGCAGACCTGGGCAAAGCGACCGAAGATATCGCCAAGGGCCGGTCGATCTATGACCAGGGACATCTGGCCGTGGCGGTGATCGAAGTGCAAAAACCGTCAGAGAAAATCCCAGCGGTGGAACAGACCTATTCCGCCGGGGCCGCTTGCCTCGCGCTGCTGAACGCTGCGCTGGCCTCGGGCTGGGGCGCAAACTGGCTGTCAGGCTGGGCCAGCCATGACCGGGAATTCTGCCAGCAGGGGCTGGGACTAGAGCCGCATGAACGAGTGGCCGGTCTGATTTTCCTGGGTACGGAAACCTCTGCGCCGCCGGAACGACCTCGCCCAGATCTGCACGCGATTACCAGCTGGATTTCGGAATGATCCTGAACTCCTTCTTCAAGGCGCTCGGCCAGATGGACGACCGGCGCTTCCGACGCGTTCTGTGGTTGGGCGTCCTTTTGACAATCGCACTGCTGGTAGCCGCCTATGCCGGGTTCCTGTGGGTTCTGGACGCGTGGTTGGGCGAAACCGTGACCCTGCCAGGCGGATACGAGATCCGGTGGCTGGACGATTTGCTAACGTTTTCGTCGGTCTTTCTGATGCTGGCGCTGTCGGTGTTCCTGATGGTACCAGTTGCATCAGCCATCACTTCCATGTTCCTCGACGAAGTCGCGCAGGCAGTTGAAGACCGCCATTATCCCAATCTGCCACCGGTGCCGGGTATGCCCTTCTACGATGCGCTGAAAGATACGGTGAATTTCCTCGGGGTGATTATTGCCGCGAACGTTGTGGCGCTGGTTGTCTATGCAATATTCCCGCCGGCGGCTGTGTTCATCTTTTGGGCGCTCAACGGCTTCCTGCTAGGGCGGGAATATTTCACGCTGGCGGCGATGCGCAGGATCGGACGGCCTGCGGCCAAGGTGTTGCGGCGCAAACATGCAGGGACCATCTGGCTGGCGGGTATCCTGATGGCGATGCCGCTGTCGGTGCCATTGATCAACTTGGTGATCCCGGTCCTAGGTGCGGCCACGTTCACACATATTTTTCATGCTCTTAACGACCAGCGCTGATCTGGCTCGTACTTAGCCACACCTGCGGGGCGCCACCCCCGCAGGTAAATTGTTGTCGATTCGAAGATTTTTCATCCATGAAAAATCCCACCCTAGTAGGGCATAGGGTGCGCCTTGTGCGCAGCAGCGATCTCTTCCATCACCTCGTCGCTCAGCGTCACGTCCGCCGCGCCCAAGACAATTTCCAGCTGCGGCTGTGTCGTCGCCCCGAAAATGGCAGATGCCATAAAGGGCCGCGCGACGCACCAGGCCAGCGCCATGTGCACCGGATCCAGCCCATACCGCTGGGCGATATCCAGATAAGCATCGACCGCCGCCAGCGCGCGGGGCGTGTAGCGTCCAGACATTTCAGGTACCAGCGACCGGCGGCTGCCCTGCGGGATCTCTCCACCTTGGTATTTGCCGGTCAGTAGCCCGGCGGCCAGTGGGGAGAACGAAAGCAGGCCCACATCCTCGTGATGGCTCAGCTCGGCCATATCCAGGTCATAGAGACGGCACATCAGGGAATATTCGTTCTGTACCGACTGCATGCGCGGCAACCCACATGCTTCCGCGATCCGCAGCCATTGCGACGTACCCCAGGCACTTTCATTGGACAGGCCGATATGCCGGATGGTGCCGCGCTGTACCTGGCGGTCTAGTTCTTCGAGGCATTCTTCCATATTACTCAGCACGTCGGCGGTATCCTGCCCTGTGGGGTCATAGGACCAATTCTGACGGAACATGTAGCTGCCCCGGTTCGGCCAGTGCAGTTGGTAGAGGTCGATATAGTCGGTCTGCAGCCGCTTAAGCGATCCTTCGATGGCGGTCGCAATGCTGGCGGCTGTGATCGGCGCGCCATCCCGCACCGCCTTGTTGCCCGCGCCGGACACTTTGGTGGCCAGGATATAATCCCCCCGGCGGCCCGGATTGGCAGCGTTCCACGTGCCGATGATCGCCTCGGTCCGACCCGCAGTTTCTTTGGAGACAGGGTTGACCGGGTACATCTCGGCCGTGTCGATGAAATTGATGCCTGCGTTCAGCGCAGTGTCGATCTGGATATGCCCGTCAGCCTCGGTCGTTTGCGTGCCCCATGTCATGGAGCCCAGGCACAGCGCGCTGACATTCAGGCCCGTGCGGCCCAGCGGATTCATCTGCATGATCGTCCCTTCCCTGTCCCGGTCAGACCGGGAGTATTTTTTCCATTTGTATCGTGTTGCCTGATCGCCCGGTTTCGCGCCAGCCAAGATGTGCATAGAGCGACAGGTTTTCAGGCATCTGTGCGTGGGGACGCAAAATCAGGCGGGTGATTGCGCGTTCGGCGACCCAGACGAGATGTTTGGCAATGGCCTCCGCCAGCCCACCTGCCACATCCGGCAGGTCTGGGATGCGGGCGGCGTAATGGGCACAGGTCCGGGTGATGCTCTGCACCAGCGCGGGGGTATCTTTGGGTTGGGCAGGGTGGATCACGGCGAGCATGCGCAGAAGGTTTCAGATCGGCCCCTTCTGTGCAACCCGGTCCCAAGGGCGGGATGGGGATTGAGAACAAAAAGAGAACATAGTAAATTTATCTTATGGCGACTCACCTTCTGACACGCACATCGGACATTGGCAAACCGGCCGTATCCCCGCATCCAGAGATCCGGCTGGTTCAGGCGCGGCTCCACGAGGTGTGTGGGCCTGCACGGCGCACCTTTGCGATCTGGCTAGCCGGGCAGATGTCGGGCACGGTGTTGTGGATTTCCCCGGCATGGGAGCCGGACAGGCTGAACCCCGAAGGCATGCTGCCCTGGGTCGATCCCAGTCGTTTCCTGTTCGTGACCCCCCGCCGGTCCGAAGACCTTTTGTGGTGCATGGAAGAGGCGTTGCGCTCCGGCGCCGTGCCACTGGTGGTGGGGGATATCCCCGGCCTACCTGGGCTGACAGCGGTGCGGCGCATGCACCTGGCAGCGGAAACCGGGGGCGGTCTGGCCTCCAGCCCCGAACAGGCGCCGCTGGGGATGGTTCTGACCCCCGGTGACGGCGGCGCGCAGGGGATCGAAAGCCGCTGGCACATGGCCCCAATGCACAAGGACCGTGCCCAGCGCTGGCGGCTGGAAAGGCGTAGAGCCCGCACACAGCCCCAGAAAGCTTGGACCATGACGCGTGAACAGGGCGTACAGTTGGAACTGACCCCGGTCCGAGCATGAATGTTGTCAGGACCGTCACAGGAACCGGTTGAGGCTTAGACAGGTGTGGCGGGCAAATCCTGCCCATCCTGAAAAACGACGCGCGGGGTCGAATACGGACCAGACCACAAGCGTGGCAGACCTAAGATGCAGACATTATGCGCATGCTCATTTCATTTGCAGCTCTTTTTCTGTCTGTCCTGTTGTTGCAATTGTCTTCAGGCGGGGTTGGCCCGCTGGATGCTCTGTCGGGCCTGGAGCTGGAGTTTACCAAGAACCAGATCGGTATCCTAGGGTCTGCTCATTTCCTCGGCTTTTTCATTGGCTGCTGGGGGGCACCCCGCCTAATGGGGTCTGTCGGGCATTCCCGTGCCTTCGCCGCCTTCACGGCGGTCGGAGCGATTGGGCTGCTTGGGCATATGCTGATCGTAGACCCGATGGCCTGGGCCGCGATGCGGATCATGTCGGGGCTATGCGTGGCCGGGTGTTACACGGTGATCGAGGCATGGTTGCAGGCGAAAGTCACCAATGAAACGCGCGGGCGGACAATGGGGGTCTACCGGGTGATCGACATGTCCGGGTCCTTGCTGGCGCAGTTGATGATCGGGGTTTTAGAACCGGCGAGCTACGTGTCCTACAACCTGTTGGCGATCCTATGCTGCGCGGCCTTGTTACCACTGACATTGACCCGTGTCGCCCAACCCACGACACCGGACGCGCCGCGTTTGCGGCCCGCGCTGGCGTTACGGCGATCTCCGCTGGCGGCGGCGGGTGTTGTGGTGGCGGCGCTGTCTGCGGCATCGTTCCGGATGGTCGGCCCTGTTTATGGTCAGGAGGTTGGGCTGAACACAGGACAGATTGCATGGTTCCTTGGTGCTTTCGTTCTGGGCGGCGCGGTGGCGCAATACCCGGTGGGCTGGCTGGCGGACAAGTTTGATCGCCGCTGGGTGCTGATCTGGCTGTCAGTCGCAGCGATCCTGAGCGCGACGCTGACCATCGCGGCCCAAGGCAGCGGGACCACCGGCGTGATGCTGTGCGCACTGATTTTCGGTCTGACGACTTTCCCGATCTATTCAGTCGCTGCGGCTCACGCCCATGACTTTGCCGAAGCCCATGAACGGGTGGAACTTTCGGCAGCGTTGATGTTCTTTTACGCGTTGGGGGCAATTGCGGCGCCAATTATGGCCTCGGTCTTGATCGAGGCTTATGGCCCGGCGGCCTTGTTCGTAATGATTTCGCTGGGGCATCTGGTGCTGGTCCTGTTCGGTCTGCTGCGCATGCGCGCCCGTCCGGTGCCAGAAGACCGCACAGCTTATACCTATGCGCCGCGCACATCGTTCCAGATCGGGCGACTGACCAAATACGCACGGGTCCGGGGAAAGCGGCGCGATTGACTTCCCACCGACCGGCCCCGCTGGTAAAGACGCGCGACTCTGACCAAAGGCGCGCGACATGACCCGTCACCTGATCACATCCGCGATCCCCTATATCAATGGGATCAAGCACCTGGGTAACCTTGTGGGGTCCCAACTGCCCGCCGATCTCTATGCCCGCTATCTGCGGGCCCGCGGCAATGAGGTGCTGTTTCTGTGTGCCACGGACGAACATGGCACGCCTGCCGAACTGGCCGCCGCGAAGGCCGCGAAACCGGTTGCCGAGTATTGCGCGGAGATGTGGGCGGTGCAGGCAGAACTGGCGGACGGGTTTCGGTTGAGTTTTGACCATTATGGTCGGTCGTCCAGCACGCAGAATCAGAAACTGACCCAGCATTTTGCCGGTCAACTGGCCGGGAACGGGCTGATCCTAGAAGTCGTTGAGCGTCAGGTTTATTCCAATGCTGATGGCCGGTTCCTGCCGGACCGGTATGTAGAGGGCACCTGTCCCAATTGCGGTTATGATCGCGCGCGGGGCGACCAGTGCGAAAACTGCACCAAGCAGCTGGACCCGACCGACCTTATCGATCCGCGCAGCGCCATTTCCGGTTCAACCGATTTGGAGGTACGCGACACCAAACACCTTCATCTGCGCCAGTCGGCGATGAAAGATCAGCTTGACGCATGGATCAGTTCCAAGACCGACTGGCCGGTTCTTACAACTTCGATTGCCAAGAAATGGCTGCATGACGGCGATGGGCTGCAGGACCGGGGCATCACACGTGATCTGGACTGGGGCGTTCCGGTGAAGAAGGGCGAAGAGGATTGGCCGGGGATGGAAGGCAAGGTCTTCTACGTCTGGTTTGACGCGCCCATCGAATACATCGCCTGCGCGCAAGAATGGGTCGATGCAGGCAAGGGCGACGATTGGGAACGCTGGTGGCGCACCGACAAAGGTGCCGAGGACGTGACCTATACCCAGTTCATGGGCAAGGATAACGTGCCGTTTCACACGCTAAGCTTCCCGTCGACCATTCTGGGCTCAGGCGAGCCTTGGAAGCTGGTGGATTACATCAAGTCGTTCAACTACCTGAATTATGATGGCGGGCAGTTTTCAACCAGCCAGGGCCGTGGCGTGTTCATGGACCAGGCGCTGGAGATCCTGCCTGCGGACTATTGGCGCTGGTGGCTGCTGAGCCATGCGCCAGAAAGTTCGGACAGTGAGTTTACCTGGGAGAATTTCCAGCAGTCGGTGAACAAGGACCTTGCCGACGTGCTGGGCAATTTCGTCAGCCGGATCACAAAGTTCTGCCGATCGAAGTTTGACGAAGCGGTGCCGGACGGTGGCAACTATGGTGAGGCGGAACAGGCGCTGATCGCGGATATGCAGGAAAAGCTGCAAGCATATCAGGCGCATATGGATGCAATCGAAGTGCGCAAGGCGGCCGCTGCGCTGCGGGCTTTGTGGGTGGCAGGGAATGAGTACCTTCAATCGGCAGCACCCTGGTCAACATTTAAGGAAGACCCCGACCAGGCCGCAGCGCAGGTGCGGATGGGCCTGAACCTGATCCGGCTTTATGCCGTTTTGTCGGCACCGTTCATCCCCGATGCTAGCGCGCGGATGCTGGAGGCGATGCAGTGCGACGACACCACTTGGCCAGCAGACATGGGCGAGGCGTTGAGCGTTTTGGAACCCGGCCATGCATTTTCAGTGCCGGATGTTCTGTTTGCCAAGATCAGTGATGATCAGCGTGAAGACTGGCAGACTCGATTTGCCGGCACGCGTAAATGAATTGTGTGCGCGTTCCGCGCACGCATGATTTCTCTTCCAAAAGCCTTCGGCTTTTGTCCTCGGATGCCTCAGGCAGAGGCACTTTCAAATACAAAAAGCCCGGGGGGGGCCGGGCTTCCTGTCTGGGCGCATCAGTTGATCGTGCGTTCCTGGCCTTCCCAGAATTCCTTGCGCAATTCGGTCTTGAGGACCTTGTTTGCGCCCGAAAGCGGGAAGGGGTCTTCTCGGAACGACACGCTTTGGGGGCACTTGTAGCCCGCAATCAGCGTATGGCAGTGATCTTTGAGCTCCTGTTCGCTCGCCGACATCCCCGGTTTAAAGATAACGATGGCATGCACCGACTCCCCCCATTTTTCGTGTGGGATGCCGATGACGGCGCTTGTAGCCACCGCAGGATGCTGGGACAGGGCGTTTTCGACTTCGGTCGAATAGACGTTTTCGCCGCCCGATACGATCATGTCCTTGAGGCGATCCATAAGGAAGATAAACCCGTCTTCATCCATGTACCCGGCATCACCAGTATAGACCCAGCCATCTTTCAGGGTGGAGGCGGTCACGTCCGGCTTGTTCCAGTAGCCCAGCATGGTGATCGGGCCGCGTACGATGATGTGGCCGACCTCGCCGCGCTGTACGTCCTCGTCGTTTTCGTCAACGATGCGAATTTCGCAGACGCGCGTGGCCCGCCCGCAGGAGCGCAGCTTGCCGGATTTCAGGCCTTCTTCGGTATGGTACTGCGTGCCTAGGATGGTGGCGACCGGCGCCAGTTCGGTCTGACCGAAGGCTTGCAGGAATCGCGCGTTCGGGAATTTTTCGAACGCCTGTGTCAGCACTGCCTGGGTGATTGGGGAGGCCCCATAAGCGATGAGTTCCAGCGACGAGACATCGGTTTCTGCCAGCTTTTCAGATTGCAGTACCATCAGGATCATCACCGGGACCAGCAACAGGTGGCTTGGGCGGTGTTTTTCGACCGCTTCCAATGTGGCTTCGGGCGTGAACATCGGGATGGAGACATGGGTACCGGACACGTATGTGGTGGCGACGAACCACAGCAGGTCGGCGATATGGAACATTGGTGCCGCGTGCAGATACACCGCACCATCCAGCAGGAGCAATTCCTGTGCGTTGGAAATACCGCCGACATAGAAATTCTTGTGGCTGAGCATGACGCCCTTGGGAAAGCCTGTGGTGCCGCCTGTGTAGAAGATCCCAGCCAGGTCATCGTCCCCACGCCCGGCGTCTTCAACCGGCTCGGCGGCAGCGAGAATGTCTTCGTAGTTGAGCATGCCTTCGGGTGTTTCACCATCACCGGCGAAGATGATGGTTTTCAGCCCCGGCACCTCGGCCTGAATGGTCGGGACTGCCTTGGCAAAGGCATCGTCCACAATAAGAATTTCAGCACCGGCATCGTTGAGCGCATAGGCGCATTCCGGCGGCGCCCAGCGGATATTCATAGGCATCATCGCCGCCCCGGCCCAGACTGTAGCGTAGAAATACTCAATATACCGATCTGAATTCAGCGACAGTAATGCGATCCGGTCGCCGGGCTGGACACCCAGCGCCTGAAAGGCACCAGCCAGTTTTTGCACGCGGTTGAGAAACTGGGTCCAGGTTTGTTGACGATCCAGATGGATGGTCGCAATAGAATTTGGCGACACTTGTTGCGCGCGCCGTAGAACGGCGCTGATTTGCATTGTCATGGCAATACTCCCTTAGGCCATTTGATCCCAGAGCGGGCCACACATCCGGCCGACTCGGTCTTCGATGGCAACAAGCGCATCGACGACAAGGTCCTCCCGCCAGCGGCGGCCGACCAGTTGGACATTTATGGGTTGTGGGCCTTTGGGCAGATTGGCTAGCCGTGCCGCAACGTTCCCTGCGGGCAACCCCATGAAGTTCATCGAATAAGACCACAACGCCGATCCTAGCGCCTCCAACACGCCTTCGCGGCCTTCGGCATCGCGGTTGGGGCCAAAGAATGGTTGCGGCAGGAACGGAGTCAACACCAGCGGATAGGTGTCAAGGAACAGCGACCATTCCCGCGAAAAGTGGCTGCGTTGGGCCATCATTTGCAGCAGTTCGGTGCCTTCGTAGGGTGGAAAATAGCCGAAATATTCGTCGAAGATCGCGTTGATGGTGGGGGAGCCATGTTCACGGATCGCGTCGCCCATCAGTTCCTTCACCTCACCCATCAGGGTGCGATAGCCAGCCAGCGCGCATTCTTCCAACAGCGGCGGATCGACGTCTTCGACCTGATAACCCGCATCGACCAGCGCGTCGCGGGCGGTATCCAGCGCGGCGGAAACGTCCGGGTGCAAGTCATAACCAAAAGTGGCTTTGGTGAAGCCGACCTTGATGGGGCCGTCCAGCGGTGTCCCGCGCCAGGGCAGCGGCACATGGAACGGGTCGCGCGGGTCGGGTGCGATAGCGGAAGGCATGGACAGGTGCAAGTCGCTGGCGGCGCGGGTGATCAGGCCCTGAACGCTCATCGCTTGGGCCAGCATGCCCCGTTCTGCGGTTTGTGACGGGTTCCAGGCTGCGACGCGGCCCATGCCCGGTTTGACCGTGACCGCTCCGTTGGCGGCGGCCGGAAAGCGCAGCGAGCCGCCGATGTCGTTGCCGTGGGCCAGAGCACCCATACCTGCCATCACGGCGGAGCCGGCGCCGCCGGAAGACCCACCGGGCGAGATGTGGCGCCCCCAGGGGTTATGGGTGCGGCCATGTAGCGGATTATCCGTGTCGGCGCGGAAGCTGAATTCCGGCGTATTGGTGCGCCCGATCACAACCGCCCCGGCCTTGAGCATATTGTCGACAAATGGTGCGTTGGCGGGTGCAATCAGATCCTTGAACACCGGGACACCATTGGTGGTGGCGTAGCCGGTCTGATCGATATTGACTTTGATGGTCACGGGCACACCGTGAAGTGGGCCGGTTTCTGTGCCGCCCGCGCGAGCCTTGTCGAGTTCCCGCGCCCGCTCCATCGCTTCGGCGCTGAGATCTTCGACCACCGCGTTCAGGTCCGGGTTGGTTTCGTTCATACGCCCGATGGCCGATGCAACGGCAGCCTCGGCGGTTACGTCCCCGGCACGGGTCTGGGCAGCAAGTTCAGCAGCTGTGAGCTGCCATAGTTCTGTGTCTGACATGTGCATTACCTCTCCTGCCGGAACCCTATGACCGGCAGCATGATCTTGCAAAGACAGTTTCCGACTATCTCGGCACCTTGCCACAAGTATGCCCAGAAATCTCCAAATGGATTACCAGTTTCGCGATTAATGTCGGCTGTATGAGTGATCCTGGACCAACAGCAATGGACATAATTCTGGCCAGCGTCTTGCTGGGGATCGCAGGATTTGCCTTTTACTCTGCCGCTGTCATCGTTTTCAGCGCGCTCTAAGGCGCGCAAACCCGTATTTGGCCGCGTTACCAGCGGTCCAGCGCAGATTCATCTTCGTCCTTGGCAGCAACCCAGTCTGCACCGGCGGAGGACACTTCCTTCTTCCAGAACGGGGCGCGGGATTTGAGGTAATCCATAAGGAATTCGGCGCTATCGAAGGCATCTTTGCGGTGGGGAGAGGCAGTGGCCACCATCATGATTATCTCCCCTGCCTGCAACCGTCCGTAACGATGGATTACCAGCGCATCGGCCAGGTTCCAACGCTGCATGGCTTCTTCGGCTATGGCCTGTAAGGCGCTTTCTGTCATGCCGGGGTAATGCTCAATCTCCATCGTCTGCAGCCCGCCCGCCACATCGCGGACGATGCCGGAAAAACTCACAACAGCCCCTGCCCCATCAATGACGGCGGTGAAGGCGTTCAGCTCCGCGCCCGGGTCGAATATATCTGATTGGACACGCACCTGCATTGGATCAACCGCCTGTCATGGGCGGGAAAAACGCAACCTCGCGTGCACCGGACAAGGAGGCGTCAAAGTCTGTCAGTGTCTGGTCTACGGCAACCCTCAACGAAGACAGGTCGGAAAAGGCGACCTCGTAGCGTTCTTCGCGCTGGCGCAGTTCTGCAACCAATTCGTTGACCGTCGCGGCGGATGTTTCAACCGTTTCCTTAGGTATGCCGATCCTTTCACGCACCCAGGCAAAATACAAAACGTCCATTGCTTACGCTCCCTTCAAATAAGGCCAGGCCTTGCGCAGGTAATCCCAGCCGGTCAGCAACGTCAGAACAGCGGCCAGCCATATAAGAACCAGCCCTCCCCAGCCGGTCCAGTCCATTGCCGTCAGTTTCCAAAGCAGGCCGACGTCATCCTCCACCGTTCCATCGAGAATGCCACCGACAATCGTTCTGTCCATCCCTAGAATGGCCATGCCGACATAATGTTCAAAAATCCCGTGGCTAAACAGAACCGCGATGGCCACCATCTGCACAGTTGTCTTCCACTTGGCCAGTACTGTGACCTTCAGCATGCCCGCCGTATCGCCCAGGTATTCGCGTAAGCCCGAAACAAAAACTTCGCGGAACAGGATGATGGAGGCCGGCAGCAGCAGGGGTAGCGCCCAGGAGGAATAGACTCCCAGCACCAACAGCGCGATCACCACCATTGCTTTGTCAGCGATCGGGTCCAGCATTGCCCCGAGCTTGGTCACCTGTTTCCACGCTCGTGCAAGATAGCCGTCGATCCAGTCGGTCAGAGACGCCAGCACAAACACAACCAGCGCGAAGAGATCGGCATAAGGACGCGGCAACACCAGAAAACCGACCGGCAAGGCCAGCGCGGCCGCAAGGCGCAGTAAGGTCAATACAGTCGGAAAATTCCAGTTCATGCTCAGCCTCCTACCGTGAGCGGGCGGCACAGGGCAATCGTATATGGGCGCGGGCAGCGACGCTCAGCCACCATCATGGAAAAAATCATAGATTTTCTGGGCCAGACCTTCGGATATTCCGTCCACGGCCTTCAGATCGGCGAGATTGGCGCGGCTTACCGCCTTGGCCGACCCAAAATGGGCAAGCAATGCGCGTTTTCGCGTGGCTCCGACGCCAGGCACGTCATCGAGCGGGGTGGCCCCCACGGCCTTGGCCCGTTTCGCGCGGTGGGTACCGATGGCAAAGCGGTGCGCTTCGTCGCGCAGGCGCTGCACGAAATAGAGCACTGGATCATTGTGGCGCAGGGCAAAAGGGCGTTGAGAAGGGCGGTGGAATTCTTCCTTGCCCGCATCGCGGTCCACCCCCTTGGCCACGCCCACAAAGGGGATGTCCGCCACCCCATGACTTTGCAGAATCTGAGCCACCGCGCTGACCTGCCCGGCGCCGCCATCGATCAGCAACAGGTCGGGCCAGTGGCCTCTGTCACGATCCGGGTCTTCCTTGATCAAGCGGGAGAAGCGGCGGTTCAGCACCTCTTTCATCATGCCAAAATCGTCGCCCGGGGTCAGATCATCACCCCGAATGTTAAACTTCCGATAACTGTTTTTCATGAAGCCTTCAGGCCCTGCGACAATCATCGCACCAACGGCATTGGTGCCCTGTATGTGGCTGTTGTCGTAAACCTCGATCCGCTGCGGCGGTCCGTCGAGCGCGAAGGCTTCAGCTAGGCCGTTCAGCAATTTAGTCTGGGTCGCGCCTTCGGACATTTTGCGCGCCAGCGACTCCCGTGCATTGCGCAGGGCGCCTGAGACCAGTTCGGCTTTTTCGCCCCTTTGGGGTGCCAGGATTTCGACCTTGCGCCCGACCTTGCCGCTGAGCGCATCAGCCATCAGGTCCGTGTCTTCGATGGGATGCGACAGGATCAGTTGACGGGGCGGTTCCTTGTTGTCGTAAAACTGGCCAAGGAACGCTTCCATGACTTCAGACGGGGACATGTCTGCGGCGACACGGGGGTAGAAATCGCGATTGCCCCAGTTCTGGTTCGCGCGGATGAAAAACACCTGTACACAGGCTTGACCGCTGTCCATGTGCAGGGCCACGATGTCTGCTTCTGTCACGCCGCGTGGGTTGATGCCCTGGGCAGACTGAACGCTGGTCAGGGCGCGGATGCGGTCGCGCAAGGCAGCGGCGCGTTCAAACTGCATCGCATCGGAAGCTACCTGCATTTGGGTGGCCAGTTCTTCCTGCACCCGTGTGGAGCGACCCGAGAGGAACCGTTCGGCATCGCGCACACTTTCGGCATAGCCCTGTTCATCGATCAGCCCTACGCACGGGCCTGAGCAGCGTTTTATCTGGTAGAGCAGGCAAGGCCGTGTCCGGCTTTCAAACATGGAATCCGAGCAATTACGCAGCAGGAACGCCTTTTGCAGCTGGTTCAGCGTACGGTTCACCGCACCCGCGCTGGCGAAGGGGCCGAAATAGGTGCCCTTCTGTTTCTTGGCACCACGGTGTTTCTTGATCTGCGGAAAGGCGTGATCCTTGGACACTAGGATGTTGGGGAAGCTTTTATCATCGCGCAGCAGCACGTTGTATTTCGGCTTGAGCTGCTTGATCAGGTTCTGTTCCAGCAGCAATGCTTCGGTTTCGGTGCGCGTGGTCAGAAACATCATTTCCGATGTTTCGCGGATCATCCGATCAATCCGCGCCGTGTGCCCGCCGGGGCGGGCATAATTTGACACGCGCGCCTTCAGATTGCGGGCCTTGCCGACGTAGAGAACTCGCGATTGGGCATCCAGCATCCGGTATACGCCCGGCGAACTGTCGAGTGTACGCAGGTACTGCTGGATGCAGGCGTACCCGGTGATGGCGGTATCATCAGAATCGGCGGGTTCGGTCATGATCGAGAGATATGATTCTCATCAATGGGCTGCAATCTTGTGTGAGTCGAATCAAGACCAAACAAATCCACGGATCCTGTGTATAAGTTTGAAGATAACTTACCGTGATCTTGAATTTTTCCTTGTTTCACCGCACCTTCGTCAAATTGCCTAATTTTTAGGCACATATGTAGCGCTTTGTTTTTGTTAGAAATTTTTCTCTCACACGCCAACCTCATGGAATCAAAGACAAATTTGTAACGATTTTTTAACAGAGCTTAACGGCGTGCAAAACTTTCTCAACGTAAGCTTATTCAACCCCGACAACGTCCGGTGTTTCCCAACTCAGGTGCTGTCCACCATCCACGCACAACAGCTGGCCGGTCACCGCTGGTGCGTCAAGAAAATAGCCAAGCGCGGCACAAATGTCAGGCGGGTTGGATCCTCGACCAGAAATCGTGGAGGCGCGTTGTTTGGCAAAATGTTCGGCAGATTGGCGACCGCCCTGTAGGGTCGGGCCTGGACCGATAGCGTTAACTCGGATCGCCGGGGTCAGGGCCTGCGCGGTTGTGCGGGTCATCGCCCACAGCCCCATCTTGGCAATGGTATAAGTCATAAATTCCGGGGTCAGCTTGCGCACGCGCATATCGATCATGTTGACGATCAGACCCGTTGCCATGGGTTCGCCCATTTCATCGGTGACCGGGTCCAATCCCTGCGCGGCCATGGACTGGGTCAGGATCAGCGGGGCACGCAGGTTGGTCCCGATATTGCTGTCCCAACTGTCGCGCGTGGCGGTGGTGATGTTGTCGTACTCAAAAATCGAAGCGTTGTTTACCAGACAAGTAATCGGACCACCCAGCGCTTCGACGGCGGCAGGCAAAAGGGCCTCCACCGCATCTTCGTCCAACAGGTCAGCTTGCAGCGCCACGGCCTGTCTGCCCAACCTCTGGATCTCGGCCACAGCTTCATCCGCCCCGGCGGAAGAAGAGGCATAGTGCACGGCAACGTCATAACCGCGCCCGGCCAAATACAGGGCCATGGCCCGGCCCAGCCGTTTTCCAGCACCGGTTACGAGAGCTCTGGTCATGGTGATCTCCGATTGTGAACGTCAGACGATGACAATAACAACATAGATCACATAAAGGGCGGTCAATAGAACGCCGATCGGTCTTGTGATATCGACCTTAAAGAACACGAACGGGATCAGAACCAGAGACGCTGCCATCATGACCCAGAGGTCAAAGGCCAGGAAGGCCGGTGGGACCGGGATATGCCCGAAGAAGGACGCCACGCCCATGATACCCAAAAGGTTGAACATGTTAGACCCAATGACATTGCCCAGCGCTACATCCGCCTGACGGCGCAGCGCCGCCATGACGGTTGTTGCCAGTTCCGGTAGCGATGTGCCCAGCGCGACCAGTGTCAGGCCGATGACAGTGTCGCTGACCCCGTAGGTCCGTGCGATGATCGACGCGTTTTCCACCAGCAGGCTGGCGCCCAGCGGCAGACCCACCAGTCCCAAAACCAAAAAGATGCCAATGCGCCAATACGGCATGTCAGGGTCGGCTTCTTCCAATCCTTCAAGGTCTTGGGCCTCACCACCTGCGCGGCGATGGGCGCGTGCTTCGCCCATGGCGCCATACAGGATCAGCGCCAGGCTAGAGAGCAGGGCAATTCCGGACATCCAGTTCAACGGCCCGACATAACAAATGACCACGAACAGGATGGTGGCGACCATCATCTGGATGTAATTGCGACGGCTGTCGCATTCGCTGGTGTGTAGGGACGCCAGCAAAGCCGGCACTCCCAGAACCAGAAGTATATTGGCGGTGTTCGAACCCACCACGTTGCCCAGTGCTATACCCGGCGATTGTTCCAGAACTGCCTTAATCGCGATCAACAGCTCGGGCGCCGAGGTTCCGAAGGCCACAATTGTCAGACTCACGATCAAGGCTGGCACACCCAGCCGCAGACTGAGGTTGACCGCACCCTTCACCAGAGAATCCCCGGCGAACAACAGGATCAAAAGGCCGAGACCGGTCAGGATCCACGCGATCATCCGCTGCCGCCGTAACCGCAGGAACAAGGCCCTTTTCCGATCCGGTAGCGACCGCAGGAGCGGCATTTGGCCGATTGTAGACGCTTCTGGCCCGGAAAACGCAATTTTCCGAACATCGCCAGCACCGCCATGCCGATCAGGAAGAGGGAGACAATTTTAAGGATCACGTCACATTCCAAATCGCGCGAATTCAGCGCGTTCCTCAATTCCAGCCAAAACATCCTGTGTCATATTTGCGCCCATGCGGCTCCAGAACGACCGTTTCGGGCCGTAGCGGCGGAACTTGACTTTGTCGCCAAAGCGCTCTTTCAGCACCGGTTCCAGGTGGCCGATCCCGTCGACCAGCCCCAGTTCCTGCGCCCGTGAGCCAAGCCAGACATGGCCAGTGAACAGCTTTTCTGTTGTGGACAATTTCGGGCCACGCCGGGTCTGCACGTGGGAGATAAAGTTCTGGTGGATGCCGTCCAGCAGGGCTTTCAACCGCGCAACGTCTTCTTCTTTTTCGGGGCGGAACGGGTCCATCATGGATTTGCTTTCACCCGCCGTGTAAACGCGCCGTTCAATACCCTGCCGGGCCAGAAACACATGCGCACCGAAGCCTGACGAAATCACGCCAATGGATCCGACGAGCGAGCTATCATCGCAGTAAATTTCATCCGCTGCAGCTGCCAGCCAATAGCCACCGGAGGCAGCAACGTCTTCGACAAAGGCAATGACCGGAATGTTTTTGTCTTCTGCCAGACGACGAATTTGCGCGCCGATGAGCGAGGACTGCACGGGCGACCCGCCCGGCGAATTGATCTGCAATGCAACGGCCGCGGGTTTGCCCTTGGCGAAGGCGCGATCCAGAACCGGGGCCAGCCCGACAGCATGCAGGCTGCCCCGCCCGGGCATGCCAATGGCCCCGGACAGTCGGATTACGGCAACGCTTGGCGTTTTGCGGAGAAAGGGAAGTTTCCTGAAAAGGTCCATGTCAGCCGATGTAGAGCCCCTGTGGCCCGCAAACAAGCCGAGTCACGGGAGCAATTTCCATCAACTTCAGATCAGACCAAAACAAGGTTCCAGAAAACCGTCTCAATCCCGAAATCTCCAACCGGTTCGGAAGATCCACCAAATGACGCCGATACACAGACAGGTAAATCCGGCAACAGCCAGCAGGCTCAGCCCGACGGGGATGTCTGCGGCACCCAGAAACGACCACCGGAAGCCCGAGATCAGGTAGACCACTGGGTTGAGCAGGCTGACACCCTGCCAGAAGGGCGGCAGCATGGTGATGGAGTAGAAAGAGCCACCAAGAAACACCAGAGGCGTCACGATCAGCAGCGGGACCATCTGCAACTGTTCAAAACTGCGGGCCCAAATGCCGATGATGAAGCCCAAAAGCGCGAAGCTGAAGCAAGTTAGCACCAAGAACGCCACCATGGCGATCGGATGGGCAACAGTGACGTCGACGAAGAAATGAGACGTGGCAAAGATCAGTGCGCCAATGATCAGCGCCTTGGTGGCAGCGGCCCCGACATATCCGATGACAATTTCCAGAAAACTGACCGGCGCGGACAGCAATTCATAGGTCGTACCGATGAATTTCGGGAAATAAATTGCGAAGGATGCGTTGGACGTGGCCTGGGTCATGACGCTGAGCATGATCAGACCCGGCACGATGAATGCACCATAGCTGACACCCTCGACTTCCTGAATGCGGCTGCCGATGGCCGCACCGAACACCACGAAGTACAGCGAAGTGGAAATCACGGGTGAAACGAGGCTTTGCGTGATCGTGCGACGGAACCGGCTCATTTCGTAGTGGTAGATTGCCCAGATCCCGTAGAGGTTCATGTCCGGTCCTCCGACACAAGCCCAACAAAGATTTCCTCCAGGCTGCTTTCGCGGGTTTTGACATCGTTCAAAACCAGCCCCGCGGCAGAGATGTCAGTCAGCAGGCGGGTGATGCCAGTGCGGTCAGACCGTGTGTCATAGGTGTAGATTAGAGACGACCCGTCCGGCGACAGCGCAAGGTTATATTCGGCCAGCGCATTTGGCACGTCCTGTAACGGTGCGGTCAACAGCACCTCCAGCTGCTTCTGACCCATGCGTTGCATCAGGCTGGCCTTGTCTTCGACCATCTTCATTTCACCCCTGTTGATGATCCCGACGCGGTCGGCGATGGCTTCAGCTTCTTCGATGTAATGCGTGGTCAGGATGATGGTGACGCCATCAGCCTTGAGCGCAGACACCACGTTCCACATGTCCTTGCGCAGCTCGACATCCACGCCGGCGGTGGGTTCGTCCAAAAAGAGGACCCGCGGTTCATGCGACAGTGCCTTGGCAATAAGCACCCGGCGTTTCATGCCACCCGACAGCGCTCGCACCTGAGTGTCTTTCTTGTCCCAGAGCGACAGTTTGCGCATGACCTGTTCCAGGTAGGCCTCATCCGGTTTCTTGCCGAACAAACCGCGCGAAAATCGTACCGTGTTCAGGACAGCTTCAAACGGTTCCAGCGCGATTTCTTGCGGGACGAGCCCAATCATCTGCCGGGCGGCCCGGTAATCTTTCTGAACATCGTGTCCACCAACGGTCACCTTACCCGCACTTGGCCGAGTAATCCCGCAAATATTTGAAATCAAAGTAGTTTTTCCTGCGCCATTGGGGCCAAGCAGGGCAAGGATTTCCCCATCCTGGATATCAAGCGACACGCCCTTGAGCGCCTCGAACCCGCCGTCGTAGGTCTTACGCAGATTCTCAACTTGCAGGATTGCACTCATCGCGGCCTATCACCTTTTCAGCTCAGGCTGTTTCGAGGTCAATCGCGTCCGGTCAGGCGGCCAATCCAGCCCTTTTTCTTTTCTTCTGGTGCATCCGAAGCCTCGTCCTCCGCGGCCGGGCCTTCGATTGTGGTTTGCAGGTTCTGGAAGAACTGATCCGCCATTTTCTTGGCAAATCCATCAATGATACGGCTGCCAAGCTGGGCCAGTTTGCCGCCAACTTTTGCATCCACCTCATAGCTGAGCAACGTTGCGCCGGAATCTGTCAGGGCCAAGGTCACTTCGGCTCCTCCCTTGGCAAACCCGGCAGCGCCGCCCTTGCCTTCGCCCGTGATAACAAGGCGTTCGTTTTCCACCATGTCCGACATGGTAACTTGACCTTTGAAGGTGGCCTTCACCGGACCGACCTTCTGTACGACCGTGGCTTCGAACCCGTCTGCTGCAGTGCCGGTGACCTCTTGCGCGCCGGGCACACAGGCCTTGAGCACCTCGGCATCCAGCAGCGCTGCGTAGACTGTGGCCGGATCGGCCTGAATTTCTCTTGCATCGCTCATATGCATTGGTGCGTCTCCTGTCTTCGATCTGCCCTATCTAATCCGGCTTGGCACTTAGTCCAAGAGCGACCTTTGCACAGACGCTTTCGGGCATGAACAAGCGCGCGCCGCATGATAGCTCTGATGCAGTAAGGAGAGCGGCATGCCCACGCGCATCAGCCCGAGCACCGCCGGTATCCTGTTCATCATGGCAGGTATGGCGGCGATTTCGGTCAATGACATGATGATCAAACAATTGTCGGGTGGCTACCCGCTGCATGAGATCGTTTTTGCGCGATCTTTCATCGGCTTGCTATTTTC
This sequence comes from Marinibacterium sp., assembly GCA_017643305.1. Classification (GTDB taxonomy): domain Bacteria; phylum Pseudomonadota; class Alphaproteobacteria; order Rhodobacterales; family Rhodobacteraceae; genus HXMU1420-2. The sequence goes on from JAEPNQ010000021.1 coordinate 29,693, forward strand.
GCTGATAATTGTGCAGATCGAAGGCGGGTTCAGCATACTGAAGACCCGCCAGCCCGGATTGCACGCGATCCGAGGCATGCTGGTCGTAATCTCAAACATGACCTTCTTTCTGGCACTGGCCACGCTGCCGCTGGCCGACGCGACCGCGCTGTTTTTTGTGGCACCCCTGTTTATCACGGTGCTTTCGATCCCGTTGCTGGGGGAAAAGGTGGGCCCGCTGCGGATCGGGGCTGTAGTGATCGGGTTTGTCGGCGTTCTTTTGATGCAGCGGCCCTGGGCCAGCGCCGAAACTCTGGGGGCCAGCCGGGTTATCCTGTTTTTGCCAGTTGTGGCGGCGCTGGCCTATGCCGGGCTGCAATTGCTGACCCGGAAACTGGGAACCACCACCAAGGCCTCTGCCCTGGCTGTGTATATCCAGGGTGTGTTCATTCTGGTCTCAGTCGCATTTTTCTTGGTAGCTGGCGATGGCCGGTATGCCGCGCAAGTCGATGACCCTAGCCTACAATTCCTGCTGCGCGCCTGGGTCTGGCCTCAATTAGGCGACTGGGTCTTTTTGCTGGGACTTGGCGCAAATTCGGCCATCATCGGCTATTGTCTGAGTGCCGCTTACAAGTGGGCCGACGCAGCAACCGTTGCTCCATTCGAATATGTGCTGCTGCCGATGGCTGTGTTCTGGGGCTGGCTCTTCTGGGGCGAATTGCCGGAACCCGTTGTGTGGTTCGGCATGGCGCTGATTATCTTTTCGGGGTTGTTTGTGTTCCTGCGCGAACGGCAAAAGGCCCGCGCGGATGCACGGGCCTCTGCGACAGGCTGAAGTCGGTCAAGCGATGTGATGCACGTCCTGGAGCCCGTAAACCGGTGTCGGAATACCCTCCATCCGGGCCTTGAGCTGGATCGCCACGAACTGTGAATAATGCCGCGACTGGTGCAGGTTGCCGCCGTGGAACCACAGTGCTTCCTGCTGGGTCGGTTTCCACATGTTGCGCTGTTCGCCTTCCCATGGGCCGGGGTCCTTGGTCGTATCCGACCCTAGACCCCAGACTTTGCCCACCTTGTCGGCAACCTCCTGGCTGATAATCTGCGCGGCCCATCCGTTCATCGACGAATAGCCTGTCGCAAACACGATCACATCGGCGGGCAGTTCTGTTCCGTCTTCCAGTTTGACACCGGTTTCAGTCACTTCCGACACTTGCCCATGGGCCAGCTTGATCTCTCCATCCGCAATCAGTTCCGAGGCCCCGACATCGATATAATACCCAGACCCACGGCGCAGGTATTTCATGAACAACCCGCTGCCATCATCGCCCCAGTCCAACCGGAACCCAGCCTTTTCCAGCCGCGCATAGAAATCCGCATCTCGTTCCTTCATCTGTTCATAAAGCGGGATCTGTACGGCGGGGAGCACGCGATAGGGGATCGAGGCAAAGATCAAGTCCGCAGTGTTGTGGTCGATCCCGTTGGCCACCGCTTCTTCCGAGTAGAGCGCGCCGAGACCGATATCCATCAGCGTGTCAGATTTCACGATATGCGTAGTGGATCGCTGTACCATGGTGACACTTTCGGCCTCGGCCTCCCAAAGGGCGGCGCAGATGTCGTGGCTAGAGTTATTGGAACCGACGACAACGGCCTTCTTGCCTTTGTAGATATCGGGCCCGGGATGTTTGGAGGAATGGTGCAGGTCGCCTTTAAAACGGTCCATCCCCGGCAGCGACGGCATATTGGGCATGCCGGATTGACCGGTGGCCAGCACCAGTTGCTTGGGCCGCAGCGTGATGGGCTCCCCGTCCCGGTCGATGATCACCTCCCATTCCTGCTTGTCCGCGTCGTAGTGGGCGGATTGGCAGGTGCTCCGGGTCCAGTAGTTCAGCTCCATCAGCTTGGTATAGGCTTCTAGCCAGTCACCGATCTTGTCCTTTGGTGAAAAGACCGGCCAGTGGTCCGGGAAGGGCAGGTAAGGCAGGTGATCATACCACACCGGGTCATGCAGGCAGAGCGATTTGTAGCGGTTACGCCAGCTGTCCCCGGGCCGGTCGTTTTTCTCCACGATGATGGTTGGCACGCCAATCCGCTTGAGGCGGGCACCAAGTCCGATGCCACCCTGCCCACCGCCAATGATCACGCAGTAAGGCTGGGTTTCGTATCCCAGCTCGCTTTCTTCGCGTTCGCGGGCTTCTTTCCAAGTCACACGGTTGCGGTCAGCGCCATGGACGACACCGGGGTCGCGGTTGGCTCCGTTATGTTCCTCATGACCTTTGAGCGACTGCGCTGTTGTCATTAGCGTCCAGCAGCCTTCATCATTCAGGCGGATATGGCCCTTGCCATGGACTGTATCAGTTTCGAAGGTGATCCATGCTTCGACAATGCCATCCGCCTCAGTCGCCTCGCCCTCAACCGCCCAATCGGTCGCGTTAACAGCATCAAGCGTTGCCTCCGCCATGGCGGCGATGTCGTCGCGCCCTTCCATCGTTTTGATGTTCCAGGTGAAAGACACCAGATCGCGCCAGTAGCAATCTTCGGCGAATAGTGCCTTCAGGCTGTCCATGTCCCGACCTGAAAGAGCCTGGCCAAACTGAGCCAGCCATGCTTCTGCCCGGGCCTGGGGTGTTGCAGTATCCATGACGTTCCTCCCAAGAAATCCACGCCACAGCGCCCTCTCCGGCACCGTGGCATCAGAAAATGATGCCCGCACCTCAGGATTCGGGCAAGAGAAACGAAAGTCTCATATTATTCTGAAAATCGTCTTGGCTACCTCATCGCCAGCTTTTCAAACACACGGGCGACGGCTTCAGCACCGGGGTCGACCTGGCCCGCGAGGTTGTCGGCAGAGACGTAAGCTGCGCGTCCGGCCTTGGCGCGAGTGATGTTTGCCGTGTGCTCAGCACCAGCGCGCGCCGCTTCGGCTGCTGCCGTTATCCCATTGTGTAGTGCGGCCAGTGCCGGGTGCAATGCATCGATCATAGTCCGGTGGCCTGGCGCAGCGCCGCCAACCTGCTGGATCCGTTCCAGACCAGCCTGCAGGGCAGCAATGTCGCCTGCTCCGGCAGCAAAGGCCTCGCCGGCAGCAGCGAAGAAAATCGCCAGCAATACGCCAGACGACCCCCCCATGGCCTGGCTCAGCTCTGTCGCCACCGCCCGGCACAGCGCCGCGCGGTCTGCCAGCGGCAAGCGGTCGCGCGCGGCCAACAAAGCGTCAGCCGCAGTAGCAACGGTAGACCCCGTGTCACCATCGCCAGATTTCGCATCCAGCGCGTTCAGGTCCGCTTCGGCGGCCTTGAGTTCGGCGCAGCAGATATCCAGCAACTGGCCCATCGCGGCGTCCTGTGACGGCGCGAAGGTTTCGGGCGCCATGCCCACCGGCATTGCCAGAACCTGCGGTGCGACGACGGCGTGGCAGCCGGGCCATGCGTCGGGGGCAACCGATTGGGCCAGTGCAGGTGCGCGGATGTCTTCGTCCACAGGCAGCAGCGACAACGAGAATCCGTGCATGGCTAGTGACGTCATCAGCGGGGCCGGGCCGATCATGGACTGGACCCGCGCGCCGATGGCCGAGCGGCAGAGCTCTTCTGCGAGCACTGACATCTCCAGCGGTGTTGCGCTGCCGAGGTTGTTCAGTAAGGCCACATACGGCCCGTCGCCCAACCCCTGCGCCAGCCGGTCCACCACCATCTGCATCGCACCACGCGCGCCTTCAAACGCAACCTGCTCAACACCCGGTTCACCATGGATACCCAGCCCCAGTTCCGCCTTGCCCGCAGCGATGCGGTCTTCTTTCGGGGATCCCGGAACCGTGCAGGTGTCGAGTGACATGCCGATGGACACCACATCATCGATCACCGATTGGGCCGCCCCGGTGACTGCCTCCAGATCCGCACCCGCTTCGGCCATAGCCCCTGCTATCTTGTGCACGAACAGTGTACCCGCCACCCCACGCGGTTGTGGCAGGTCTGGCAGAGCCACGTCATCGTCAACCACCACCATCGACACTTTGCGCCCCAGAGCTCGTGCCCGTTCGGCGGCAAGTCCGAAATTCAGCCGATCGCCAGTGTAGTTCTTTACAATGAGCAGGCACCCTGCTTCCCCCGTCACAGCGAGGATCCCGGCCAGAACGGCATCGACGGACGGGGAGGCAAAGACCTCACCACACACGGCAGCCGTCAGCATCCCCTGCCCAACAAACCCCGCATGGGACGGTTCGTGCCCAGACCCACCGCCCGAAACCAGCGCGACCTTGGATTTATCCCAGTCGGTGCGGATCACGACCTTGATATGTGGATATCCGTCAAGCCGGGCCAGTCGCCCGCCGCTGCCGCGCAGCAGCCCGTCGATGGCCTCGGTGACCAGGTCTTCGCGTGCATTAATGAACTGTGCCATTGGTGTCCTCCCTCAACCCAGCGTGCTGGCCATCGCCTTGATCACAAGTACAGCGGATGCGGCGCCCGGATCCATGTGACCCAGAGACCGTTCGCCCAAACGCGCGGCGCGGCCCAGCTTGGCCTGCATCATTTTGGTGCCTTCGGCTGCATCCTCTGCCGCCTTGATCGCGGCGGACCACCCGCCCTCTGTCGCCGCCTCTGCTGCCGGATGCCAGACATCCAGCATGGTCTTGTCCCCGACTGAGGCCTTACCACGGTGCGCGATCCCTTCTGCCATGGCTGCGACCAGTTTGGAGCCGTCTTCAGATGAAAGTACATCCTGCCCCTTAACCGCTGCCGCAGCGCGCATCATCGCAGTGGCATAAAGCGGACCGCAGGACGCGCCGACACCGCTGAGAAACGCCTTGGCCGCCGTGTTCAGCACCTGCGTTGGCACGGCGTCTGCCTCCAGATCAGCCAGTGCGTCACGGGCGGCATTGAAGCCCAGCGCCATGGCAACACCATGATCGCCATCGCCAATTTCCCCGTCCAGCGCACAAAGCGCGTCGCGGTTTTCGTCCATCGTGTCGGCGATTGCGCTGAGCATGGCGATCAGGTCTGCAGATGTAATCGTACCCATATCATACCACTCGAAACATTGCGCATTCGCAGGGTCGGTCGATCAGGCGGGTCAATTCATCATCCAGATGCATGACCGTGATCGACGCACCGGCCATTTCCAGCGAGGTGCAGTAATTGCCAACCCATGTGGCATGGGTTTCTAGCCCAGCCTCGGCCAGCCGCGCCTGAACACGCCGGTTCATGATGTACAGCTCCATCAGTGGCGTGGACCCCAGCGAGTTGACCAGTACCGCAACCCGGTCTCCTACTTGCGCACCCATTTCGGACAGGATCCTGTCCATGATTTCGTCGGTGATTTCGTCTGCCGTTTTCAAGGGGCCGCGTTCGATCCCCGGTTCGCCATGGATACCCATGCCGATTTCCATTTCATCTGGACCCAATTCGAAATTGAACGTCCGCGTCTGGGGCAGAGAGCATGGCGACAGCGCGACGCCCATCGTGTAGGTGCGGGCATTGGCGTGACGGGCGACACGCTCCACCTCATCGAGGGACATCATTTCATCAGCAGCCGCCCCGGCTGCCTTGAAGATGAAGAAATTGCCTGCAACGCCGCGACGCTTTTCGATCTCATCCAGTGGAGCAGAGGCGATGTCGTCCGTGGTGAGCACGGTACGCACCTCGATATCGTCCATCGCCGCCATTTCAGCGGCCATGTCAAAGTTCATAACGTCGCCAGCATAGTTGCCATACATAAACAGCACGCCCGCGCCGCCGTTGATCTCATTCACCGACTCCAGCGCCGGGTCCGGCGGGGGGGAGGCAAAGACGTTGCCGATGGCCGCCGCATCCGCCAGTCCGCGCCCAACGAAACCTACAAAGGTCGGTTCGTGCCCAGACCCACCGCCGATCATAAGCCCAACCTTGCCGTCGCGCGGCCCGTCCTTGGCGATGATGGCCCGCCCTGATCCGTCGGCCCGGCGCAGAATATTTCCATGCGCCAGCAGTATACCATCGAGCATTTCGTCGACGGCATTGGCGCCGTCATTGATTATCTTCTTGGTTTTCACCAGTCGCTCCTCCCTAGCGTCTCGTTGATTGAACTGTCCTTTTCCAACTCACGCAAGCCCACGATCAGGATGGAGGAACGACGCCCTTGGACAGTATGATGTTTCCATAAAACCGGTTCTCTGCCGTTTGTACGACACAATAGGCTTTGCGGGCCTCTTCATAAAACCTGTGCCGTTCCAATCCTTGCACCGTGCAGGGGTCGCTGGCGCATTCAGCTATGATGTCCTGGAATTCGGCAACGATCGGGGGCACGGCATCAGCGTCACCGACAACCTCCATCGTGCGGGCCGGGGCAGGAACAAACGTGTCGAGCGGCATGACGCTAAGAATCGCCCGGAGTGCGTCCGTCGACGTCACACCGGCGAGCCGTTCTATCCGTTGACCGCATGACTCACCGGGGAAATTTGCGTCTGCAATGACGATTTCATCACCGTGCCCCATAGCGCGCAGGTGCCGCAACAAATCCGGGGTCAAGGCGCTGGCAATTCCGATCAACATTGTTTTCCTCCCTCGCGTTTCCCCTCGTGTCATGAGGTATGCGAATCTTAATTTTGCTTGACGTACCTCAACTCTTACCTCAGGTTTTGAAATATTGGGAGGATGTATGACCAGGGTCACCGCACAGGACGTTGCTGACGCAGCAGGCGTCAGTCTGGCGACAGTTGATCGTGTCTTGAACAATCGCAAGGGTGTTCGGGAAAGCACGGTCGAACGCGTCATTCGTGCGATGGAACTGCTGAACTTTGAACGGGATCAGGCCGCAGCCACGCTGGCGCGCCGCAGAGACTACCGTTTCACCTTCCTCGTTCCATCCGGTGAGACCGCGTTTTTTGGCGGCATTAGGAGCGAAATTGAAATCGCTCGCAAACATTTTGCCAAGGATCGGATCGAAGTGAACATGATCAAGGTCCCGCCGCTGGACCCCCATGCAATCGTTGCAGAAATCGACCGGCTTGGCGCCGATATCGGTGATGGCGTGGCCATGGTCGCGGTGGAAAGCCAGATCGTTCGCGACGCGATCAACGACCTGCGCGCCAGGGGTGTTCACGTTGTTACGTTAATCTCTGATGCCCCAACATCCAGCCGAGAGCGGTTTGTCGGTATCGACAACGTGGCTGCCGGACGCGTGGCCGCAAGCCTGCTGAAACGGTTCATTCACGCGCCCGAGGGCGACGTTGTGGTGGTGGCCGGGTCTGGCACCCTGCGCGACCATGTTGAACGCCGCATGGGGTTTGAACAGGTGATGCGAGCGGAGTGCCCGCACCTGAACGTGCTGCCTTGGATCGAGGGGGAAGAATTGGCTGATGTCGTTGAGGCCAAGCTAAAAGCGGTCCTAGCCGATCACCCGAACGTGGTAGGGCTTTATAGCCTCGGGGGAGGGACGCGCGGCGTCATCGACGCGATCAAGACGGATCCGAAAAAATTCAGCGTGGTGACAACGGAACTGTCCGCGCATACTCGCACAGCGTTGATCCGTGGTGAGATCGACGCCGTACTGGTACAGGACCCAAGCCATGAAGTGCGCAGCGCAATTCGCATCCTGAAGGCGCTGACCGACGGCACCCAGATCAACGAAAACCAGGAACGCATTCGCATCGAGATTTTTGTTCGGGACAATCTGCCCTGACGCAGACCCGGCACGAGGGAGGAAATTTAGGTGAAAACGATCAAAGGCCCCGGGCTGTTTCTGGCGCAGTTTGCAGGCGATGATGCCCCTTTCAACAGTTGGGACGCGATTACCAAGTGGGCGGCTGACATCGGCTACAAGGGCGTTCAGGTGCCCAGCTGGGACGGGCGGCTGATCAACCTGACGGCTGCGGCGTCTTCCAAAGACTACTGCGATGAATTCGTCGGGGTCGCCCGCGCCAATGGCGTGGAGGTCACCGATATGTCCACGCACCTGCAGGGCCAGCTGGTCGCCGTGCATCCCGCCTATGACGAAGCATTTGACGGGTTTGCAGCCCCTGAAGTGCGTGGCAATCCCAAAGCCAGGCAGGAATGGGCCGTGGAGCAGGTGAAGATGTGTATCAGCGCATCCCGGCATATGGGGATTGGGCAGATGGCGTCTTTCTCCGGCGCGCTGGCCTGGCCATACCTGTACCCTTGGCCGCAACGCCCCGCCGGACTGGTGGAAACAGCCTTTGACGAATTGGCCAAGCGGTGGCTGCCGATCCTGAACCATGCCGAGGACTGCGGCGTGGATGTCTGTTACGAAATCCATCCGGGCGAAGACCTGCACGATGGCATCACGTACGAGATGTTCCTGGAACGCACCGGCTACCATGACCGAGCCTGCATGTTGTACGATCCATCGCATTACGTGCTGCAATGTCTGGATTATCTGGACAATATCGACATCTACAAAGACCGTATTCGCATGTTCCATGTGAAGGATGCAGAGTTCAACCCGACTGGACGGCAGGGTGTTTACTCCGGCTTCCAGTCCTGGGTGGACCGGGCTGGGCGATTCCGCTCCCTGGGCGATGGTCAGGTCGATTTCGGCGCGATCTTTTCCAAAATGGCAGCCAACGATTTTGACGGTTGGGCTGTGGTGGAATGGGAATGTTGCCTTAAGCACCCCGAAGACGGCGCCCGCGAAGGCGCCCAGTTCGTGAAGGATCACATCATTCGCGTGACCGAGGTCGCGTTCGACGATTTCGCCTCTGGCGGCACCGACGAAGCCGCGAACAAACGCATTCTGGGAATTTCGTGATGGCGGACCGTATCAAGCTGGGAATGGTCGGCGGCGGACGCGATGCCTTTATTGGTGGCGTGCACCGGATGGCGGCGCGGCTGGACGACCAGTTTGAGCTTGTCGCGGGCGCGCTCAGTTCCACGCCGGAGAAATCGCTCGCCTCAGCCGCTGATATCGGCATTGCCGCCGACCGCGCCTACGGCGACTACAAGGCAATGGCGATCCGCGAGGCGCGGCTGAAGGATGGGATAGAAGCGGTGTCAATCGTCACGCCCAATCATATGCACGCCAACGTGGCCAAGGAATTCCTGCGGCGCGGCATTCACGTGATCTGCGACAAACCGCTGACCGGTACATTGAGCGAAGCCAAAGCATTGGTGAAGGCCGCCGAGAAGTCCGGCGCGCTGTTTGTGCTGACACATAACTACACTGGCTATCCGATGGTGCGGCAAGCACGGCAGATGGTGGCCGATGGTGACCTGGGCGACATCCGGCTGGTCCAGGCGGAATACCCGCAGGACTGGCTTTCGACCAAACTGGAAGACACTGGTTTGAAGCAGGCCGAGTGGCGGACAGACCCTGCACGTTCCGGTACGGGAGGAGCAATTGGCGATATTGGCACGCACGCATACAACCTCGCCTGTTTCGTATCTGGCCTGACACTGGATAGTCTGGCCGCCGATCTCGACACATTTGTGGATGGCCGCATGCTGGATGACAACGCGCATGTGATGATGCGGTTCAATGGCCGGGCCAAAGGCATGCTTTGGGCCAGCCAGGTCGCGCCAGGTAATGAAAACGCGCTGCGTCTGCGGGTTTACGGCACCAAGGGCGGGCTGGAATGGTCGCAGGAGGATCCGAACTACCTGTGGTACACGCCACTGGGCGAACCCAAGCGCCTGATCACGCGCGGCGGTGCCGGGTCGAACGACGCTGCCGCTCGCGTCAGCCGCATTCCGCCGGGCCATCCCGAAGGATATCTGGAAGGCTTTGCCACGATCTATACCGAAGCCGCCACAGCCATTCGCGCCGCACGCGACGGTCAAGCCGCGCCAGCTGAAGTTGTCTATCCGACTGTTCAAGACGGGTTGGCCGGTGTCGCGTTTGTCGATGCCTGTGTCCGGTCGTCCAAACGAAATGGAGCTTGGGTCAATGTCTGAACTGAAGGTCAGCAACCTACGCCGGGAATTCGGCGACGTCGTCGCGCTAGAAGACATGAGCTTTGATGTCGCTGAAGGCGAATATTTTTGCCTTCTGGGGCCGTCCTCTTCAGGCAAGACAACCACTTTGCGAGCGATTGCGGGGCTTGAAGAGCTGTCCAATGGCCGAGTGGAGTTCGGCGGCAAGAATGTGACTACCGCACCGGTGCAAGGGCGCGGTATGTCGATGATTTTCCAGACCTTTGCGCTCTACCCCCACATGACGGTACGCGCGAACCTGGCCCATCCGCTGATACGAGATGGTCAGGATTCATCCACCGTGAAGAAACGGGTGGAGGAAGTGGCAGAGTTGCTGCGCGTCACCCATACGCTGAATCGCAAGACAACGACGCTGTCCGGCGGCGAACAGCAGCGCGTTGCCATCGGCCGTGCCATTGTACGGCAGCCCAAACTGCTGTTGCTTGACGAACCGCTGACCAACCTTGACGCCAAGCTGCGTCATGAAATGCGGGCTGAATTCAAGCGACTGCACCGGGAACTGGGCATGACTATGCTGTATGCCACCCCCGATCAGTTGGAAGCGCTGACCATGGGGGAGCGGGTTGGCGTGATCCAGGATGGCAAGGTTGTGGCCGTCGGTACGCCCCGCGATCTCTACCAGATGCCCGAGGATCTCTATGTCGCGCAGATGGTGGGATCCCCGCCGATCAATTTCCTCGAAACCACTGCTTCGGCGGACAATCAGGTTTCGTTGCCATTCTTACCCGGGCCAGTTGCGGCACAGGGCGTGGGATCAGGCCAGCCGGTTACGCTGGGCCTGCGCCCGCACGATATTGAACTTGCGCAAGACGGGTCATCCCGCAGCGCACGATTCAAGGCGAAGATCCACCTGACAGAGCCTTTGGGCGATGTCACTGTGATCGACGTCGAGACGCAGAATGCCACGATGAAAATGGTTCTGCGAGAGGAGGTGGCCGCCCGGTTTTCGGTCGGTCAGGACATCGAAGTTGCGTTTGATCCATCGGATCTGCATGTCTTCGACAGCAACACCGGTTCCCGGCTCGGGCCCGGTGCCAGCCAATAAAAACAGAGCAGCAATAACGGAACCGAAATGCCTAACCAGTGGAGGAGAAAATGAAAACTCGCAACCTGATCAGCGGCTTGATGGGCGCAACCGTCCTGGCCGCCGGGATGGGGTGGACGCCAGTGTCTGCTTCCGACATCACGATTACGATGGCGGCGCCAGATTGGCCCCCAACCCGTTTCATGAAAGAACACTTCGACGCGACCTACAAGTCGCCCGCAGGCCATAACACGACCCTGGACATGGATTTCATTCCCTGGCCCAGCTTCTATGAGCGTGTGGCCGCATCGCTGACATCCGGCGAACAGAAATACCAGATGATCGTGACCGACAGCCAGTGGCTTGGTGCGTTTGTTGAAGGCGGGTACTACATGAACCTGACCGACAAGATCGCAGCCGACCCCGAGCTGACAGCGATCCTGCAGGATCTGCATCCGGCACTGGTTTCGGCCTATTCCACCTACCCGCACAAGACCCGCGCGCAGTTGGAAGAGATCGGCGAAGTCCCAGCACCTGGCGTCAGCTATTATGGCTTCCCGCAGTTCCCGGACACCTACGTAACGTTCTACCGTCAGGACATTTTCTGTCATGAAGGCGAGATGAAGGCGTTCATGGACAAGTACGGCACCAACCTGCCGTGTTCGTATGAAGACTGGCAGGACACGGACTGGTCCAAGTGGGGCCAGATCGGCGAGTTCTTCCAGCGCAAGGCCGGAGACATGCTGGCTGGCGAAACCCTGGATGACGATTTCTATGGCATCGCCTATCAGGCCGGGAAGGGCTATGACTTCTCGACCATGCAGATCAACGCCTTTGTCTGGCAGCAGGGCGGCGATATCTGGGACGAATCCAAGGCACCCAGCGCGCAGGCCGAAGGTGTGGTAAACTCGGATGTGGCCGTGGCCGCGTTCGATGAATACCTCAGCTATCTACAGTACATGCCGCCAGTTGCGAAGACCGGTCAAATGGACATCTTCGTGATCCAGGATCTGTACATGCAGGGCAAGGTTGGCGCGATCATTGACTGGGTTGGCTTGGGTGAACCCGTGCTCGACGCGAACGCGTCCAAGGTGCATGACAAATCTGCCTTTGGCCCAGCTCCGGGTTCTCGTATGGCGGATGGATCCATCGACCGCACCGGTAATATCGGCGGCCAGCCGTTTGTTCTGACGACCTGGAACAGTGACGAAGTTGTCGGCGAAGCACTCAACGTGGTGAAATGGTGGCTGTCGCCCGAAACCCAGCTGGAAGCCGTCAAGAATGGTGGCCAGTCAGGCCGGATGAGCGTCATGGCTGATCCGTCCTACAACAGCCTGCGTCCATGGAACCGTGCGCATGTCGAAATGATCGACTGGCAGAAGGACGTTTGGCACATCCCAGAATTCTTCGAGATGCTGACCCAACAGCAAGAAGAGTTTGACAAGGCAATCACCGGCCAGATTTCGGCCAAGGAAGCCCTGGATGAGATTGCTGAATTCCAGCAGGAACTGCTGGAAGACATCGACATGATCGAATGATCTCATAAGCTTGGGGTCCGGCTCTGCCGGGCCCCATTTTCCTGTACGTTTTATCTGACGAGGCATAGATGGCCGAAGCATCGAGCACACAAGGCGGGTTTGGCGCCTGGCTACTGGACCCAAAGCGGCGCGGCGCGCTGTTGGTGGCGCCAGCGCTGACGATCCTCTTTGTTATGAACATTTTCCCGCTGCTGTGGTCCTTTGGCCTGAGCTTTTTCAACTACAAGGCCTCAAGCCAGCGGACGCCTAAGTTCAAGGGCCTGGACAACTATGCCGACGTTCTGACCGATGAAAAGGTCTGGGAACGGTTCCAGACCACGGCCGTGATTGTGGCGTCTTCGGTTCTTTTGCAACTGATCGTCGGGTTTCTTCTGGCACTACTTTTTGCCAAGGCCTTCCCGCTGCGCCGCATCGTGTTGATGCTGGTGCTGACGCCAATGATGTTGTCTTTCGTGTCGGTCGGCGTCTTCTTCAAACTGTTTTATGAACCGACCTTCGGCATCGTGTCCTATGTTCTGAATTTCTTCACCACGGAGAAATTCGTGATGCTGGCCACGCCCGCTGGTGCCATCGCCGGGATTGTAATTGCTGATGCGTGGATGTGGTCCCCTTTCGTTATGCTGCTGGTTCTGGCCGGGCTCGTTTCCGTGCCGAAATACCTCTATGAAGCGGCCGAGATCGACCGCGCATCAAAGTGGCGGACCTTCTGGACGATCACCTTTCCATATATCAAATCGCTGCTGCTGCTGGCCGTGCTGTTCCGCACGATCGAGACCTTCAAGCTGTTTGATATCGTCTACATCATCACCGAAGGCGGGCCCGGGTCGTCAACGGAAACCATTGCCGTTTACCTGTACCGCACCGGCTTCCAGTTCTTCAAAACCAGCCAGTCGTCGGCATTGGCCTACATCGTGTTGTTCATCGTGATCGTTCTGACCAACCTGTATCTCTACGCCGTCAACCGGCGCGAAGCGGAGGTAAGCTGATGGCCCGCAAATACCGCGAAATCGGCAAGGCCGGCTGGGGATATACGGCGATTACCACCGTTGTCGGGCTGATCTATTTCTTCCCCGTGCTGTGGATCATCCTGACCGCCTTCAAAACGCGCACGGATGCGCTGGCAGTGCCACCCAAGCTGTTCTTTACACCCACATTCGACAACTTTGTGTCGGTGTTCTACCGCTCCAGCATAACCACCGGCACGTCGCAGGCGACCGACATGGCGCTGTATTTCTTCAACTCCATCTTCATCGCGGGTGTGTCTGTAACCGCCGCGCTGATCGTGGGGACCTTGGCGGCCTATGCCTTCTCACGTTATCCGCTGCGCGGGAATGACACGTACTTGTTCATCATCCTGACCACCCGGATGTTACCGCCGATTGTTGTGATCATCCCGATCTTCCTGATGTTCCGCCTGTCGGGACTGGCGGGCAGCTACTGGGGTATCATCCTGCTTTATACCGCGTTCAACATCCCCTTCTCGGTCTGGCTGGTGAAATCTTTCTTCGATGAACTCAATCCCGAGATCGAAGACGCCGCGCGCATGGATGGCGCGAGCGAACGACGCGTGTTTTTTCGGTTCTGTATCCCGCAGATCCTTGCAGGGCTTTCTGCAACCTTTGTGTTCGGGCTGATCCTGACCTGGAACGAATTCCTGTTTGCATTGCTGCTGACCGGGGTGGAAACCCGCACCGTGCCTGTGGCCATGGCCCGCACGATGGGCGGTGAGGTCGGCGTAGATTACGGCCTGCTTGCCGCCATCGTCACGCTTTTCCTGATCCCGATCTTCTTTGTCACCTTCCTGCTGCAAAACCAGCTGCTGCGGGGCGTTACCTTTGGAACCGTCAAGAAATGACAATCGAGCTGAAAAAACTGACCAAACGTTTCGGGTCTCTGACGGCAGTGGAGGCGATCGACCTGGATGTGGGCGATGGGGAGGTGTTGTGCCTGCTCGGCCCATCCGGCTGCGGCAAAACCACGACGCTACGCATGGTGGCAGGATTGGAATATGCCAGCGAGGGGGACGTGTTCCTGCAGGGCAAGCGTGTAAACGATCTGGCCCCTCGCGATCGCAACGTGGCGATGTCGTTCCAGTTCTATGCACTGTATCCGTCGCTGAGCGTGGCCGAAAATCTGGCCTTCCCGCTACATGGTGAGGGCCTTTCAAAGTCCGAAATCAACGCCCGCGTCCAACGTATCTCGGACACGCTACAACTGGGTGGTATCCTGAACCGTACGCCCGGCCAGTTGGCTGAGGGGGAAAAGCAACGCGTTGCGGTGGGCCGGTCCATTATCCGCGATCCCAACTGTTTCCTGTTCGACGAACCCCTGTCGCGACTGGACGTGCAACTGCGCGAAGAAATGCGAGGCGAGATCAAGGAGGTGCTGCAGGATCTGTCCAAGCCCACCGTCATCGTGACCCACGACCAACTGGAAGCGCTGACCATGGCGGACCGCATTGCCGTGATGCGCGATGGCCGGATCGAACAGGTTGATACACCGCATAACGTGTTCCAGCGCCCGTCCAACCTATTTGTGGCAGGTTTCATTGGCACTCCGCAGATGAACCTGATCCCGGCAACCTTTACCGCGCTCCACGGCGATGACACGGCGGAATTTGCCGTCGAAGGTGGCCAGACGCTGACCGTAGTTGTGGACCCTGCCATCAAGACGCTTGCGCCGGGAGCCAAGGTCACACTGGGCATTCGCCCTCGCAACCTTGAAATCAGCACGGAACCGGTGGCGGATGGGCTATCCACCCGTATCGATATCGTCGAACCCATGGGCGCCGAAACGCTGGCGCACATGAATGACGGGCATCACGATCTGCGGCTGGTCACAGACTGGCGCGTGCCGCTGACCGAGGGCGAACAGGCGCATACCCGTTTCCCGCCGGGCACCACACATATTTTCACCGAAGACGAACAAGTGTTGAGGACGCCATGACCGCAGCTCAGGCAAAATGGCTCGAACGGATCATCATCGGGGTCTGTGTTCTGTCGATAGTCGCCATCTTCCAGCCCTTCTCGATTAAGCTGTTTTCCATCGGCTGTGTGACAGTGGTTGTTGGCGCGCTGGCCTTCAATCTGGTGCCGCTGGCGCAGGAAGGGGTTGAATGGCGCTTCATCGTCAAGGTGACGGTGATCATCCTGATTGTCCTGGGCGTCGCAGCATCGCTGGGCGTCGGTACGGCATTCCTTTACGTCGATTATCTGGAGTCGCTGCGGTGAGCCGCCGTTTCGATGTATCGGTTGTCGGGCTCTATATTCTCGACGTGCTGGGCCGCCCGGTTACGGCGATCCCAGAAGGTGGCAATGTCGATTTCATTGAAGAAATTCGCCTCACCGTGGCTGGAACGGCGGGCGGCACAGTGGTCGACCTGGCCAAACTGGGCTTGAATTGCCAGGCGGTGGGCGCAGTCGGCTCAGATGAAAAGGCTGATTTTGTCATCAACCGCATGCAGCAATTCGGCATTGACTGTACGCATATGGCCCGGCTGGAAGGGGTCGAAACCTCTGCCACCATTCTGAATGTCAGACCGAATGGTGAACGCCCGGCCCTGCATTGCCGGGGCGCGTCGGACCATTTCGATGTCACGCCTGACATGCTGCCGGATGTGCTCGACTGCCGGTTCCTACATCTGGGCGGCACCGGGTTGCTAGCCAAGCTGGATGGTGAACCATCCCGCGCACTGCTCCAAGCCGCACAGGAGGCCAGTTGCGTCA
>JAEPNQ010000068.1 GCA_017643305.1 Marinibacterium sp.
CCGTGGCGGCCATGTACATGTAGCCATGACTGTGCAGTGCAATTTCAGGCACCCGCGCATCGCCGCCCATGAAGTCGCGGAACTTGTGAATAAATTCAGCTCCGAACTGCGAGATACGCACGTTGATGTCGGCAGAAAACTGTTGCCGGATGCAGGAATTCGTGTGCGTGGTGGAGGCGAATTCGTAACTCGGGTCACGTTCGATTACGAGAATGCGGCCATCGAAATCAGGGTTGCGGGCCAGCCACCAAGACACCGACGCGCCGTACATTGCCCCGCCGACAATGGCGACCTCATAAGAGGCATGCGCTGGGGTCTGTATCATTCGATGTCTCCCTTGCGGGCAGCGGCCTGAACGGCGGCGATTTCAGTGTCGGACATGCCGTAATCCGATGCCGCACTTTCGGCAGAGATGTAGCCGCGCGCAAGGTCGCGTTTGACCTGTTCCGGGTTGCGGGCCGCCGGGTCGCCGTAGCCTGCACCCCCAGGGAAGGCCATCATCACGCGTCGGCCATGCGGGACAAATTGTTTGCCTTTGCCGCGCAGCTTGGTGCCATCGTCCAGCGCGACGGTGGTCGGCCCGCCCGTCTGCCCACCATGGCGGCCTCGCGCGGGATGATCAACGCGGTCGAACATGAGCGAGATGTCAAATTCCTGCCCTTCGCGCGCGCCGACCTCCATGTACTGGCCCAGACCGCCACGCGTGGCGCCTGCCCCGCCGCTGTCGGGACGCAATTCCTTGCGCCAGATGATGACGGGACCGGCATGTTCAGTGGCCTCAGCGGGCATGGTCATGACGCCGGAGGGAAAGGCGGTGGCATTCATCCCATCGAGCGTGGGCCGTGCGCCAGAACCGCCAGAATTGAACATCAACACCTCAGATCGGACCGCATCCGCCGGAGCGGGCGCATCGGTACGGGGGCGCAGAGAGACCTGGAAGTTACAGAGCGAACCGGCGCCTTCCGCAGGGATCTGGCCTGGCAGGATCTGGTCCAGCGCCTCATAGACCGTGTCGGGAATCAGGTGGCCAATCACGTGGCGCAGCGCCACTGGGGCGGGATGCGGCGCGTTAAGGATGGAGCCTTCGGGCGCGGAAATGACAAAAGGCGCCAGCGAGGCAGCGTTGTTGGGGATTTCCGGAGCAATGGCACATTTAAGGGCGTAGCAGGCATAGGCCTTGGTATAGACATGAGGAACGTTGATGCCCTTTTTATCAACGCCGCTGGTACCGGTGAAATCCGCGATCATGTGATCATCATGTACCTCCAGCCGGACCGAGAGCGTGATGGGCGTGTCGTAGCCATCAATCTCCATCTGCCCGCTGGCCTGCGCCCGAGGCAGGGCGGCGATGCGTTCGATGGTGGCGCGGCGGGAATTGTCGAGGATATAGGTGGCGATGCCTGTCAGGTCGTCCAACCCGAATTCCTGCATCATATCCACCAGCCTGCGATGTCCGATCTCATTGCAGGTGGCCAGCGCGTAAATGTCGCCCACCAGTTGATCGGGTTCCCGCACATTGCCGCGCACGATGCGGATCAGGGTCTGGTCCACATTGCCCCGGTCGGCAAATTTCATGATCGGGATGTAAAGCCCTTCTTCGTAGACCGAATTCGCATCTGCCCCAAAGCCGCGCCCGCCGATGTCGACGATATGGGCGGTACAAGCGAAGAACCCGACAAACGCGCCATTGCGGAAGGACGGCGTAACCACGGTGATGTCATGGAGGTGGCCAGTGCCCTCCCACGGGTCGTTGGTGATGTAAACGTCCCCTTCGAACATGTTGTCCCGCCCAATGCGGCGGATAAAGTGAGCGACCGCATCGGCCATGGCGTTCACGTGGCCCGGCGTGCCGGTGACGGCCTGGGCCAGCATCTGGCCTTCGGCGTCGTAGACCCCGGCGGACAGATCGCCCGCCTCGCGCACCGAGGTGGAAAACGCCGTGCGCACCAGCGCCTGCGCCTGTTCTTCGACCACCGAAATCAGGCGGTTCCACATGACCTGATAAGAAACGCTCATGCCCCGCCTCCTGTCCTGATATCGATACAGCCATCAGCCTGCGCCTGGGCGGTCATGCCAACAGACAGAATGATGGAGGTTTCATCTTCGGTAATCACTGCAGGCCCTGCCACGGTGCTGCCGGCTTCAAGGCTGGAACGAAGGACCACGTCGGCCTCCACCGCCTGCCCAAAGGCCGGATCGAACAAGGTACGGTGCCCGGCAATGGCCGCCGCCCCGGTGTCTGCCTGAGGATCCACTGGTGTGACTTCCGCCGCCGGGGTGGCGGCGTTCACGGCCCAGACCGTGATTTCGATATCCAGACCCTGCACCGTGCGTGCGAAAAGTTTTTCATACTCAGCTTCAAACCGGGCCTGATAAATGGCGGCGTCAGGGTTGGCGGCCTCTTCTGCTGTGAGCGCGACGGGAATTTCCCAGCCTTGCCCTGTATAGCGCATGTAAACCTTGTGTTCGGCCCCAATGGGCGCGGTGGCATCGCAAGTGCGTACAAACCCCGTGGCCTCCGCCGCCAGTTCGGCAAAGAGCGTGGTAATCCGATCCGCGTCAAACTCCCCCAGACGCATATAGACGCTGCGGGTGGCCTCAAAGCTGAACGGCGCCCGCAGGAAGCCGATGGCGGAGCCAACACCAGCGCCAGGGGGCACAAGGAAGCGGGAGATACCCAGTTTCTGTGCCAGCCTTGCGGCGTGCAAAGGCGCGGCGCCGCCAAAGGCAATCATCGTGTAGCTGCTAAGGTCTTCGCCATTTTCCACTGCATGCACACGGGCCGCGTTGGCCATATTTTCATCAACCACCTCGGACAGCCCAAATGCGGCGGTTTCAGTGTCCATATCCAGCCGGGTGCCCAGATGTTCCGCAATCGCTGCTTCGGACCGGTCGGGATAAAGCGCGATGGTCCCGCCCGCAAAGCTTTCCGGATCCAGACGGCCCAGCATCAGGTCTGCATCCGTCACGGCAGGCCGGTCGCCGCCGCGCCCATAGCTGGCCGGACCCGGCTCAGATCCCGCACTTTCCGGACCCACGCGGATCTGGTTCAGCACGTCCACATGTGCCAGTGACCCGCCGCCTGCCCCGATCTCGACCATGTCGATCACGGGGATGGAAATGGGCATGCCGGAGCCTTTCTTGAACCGGTAAGACCGCGCCACTTCGAAGACCCGCGCCGTGCGGGGTGTCTGATTTTTGATCAGGCAGATCTTGGCAGTGGTTCCACCCATGTCAAAGCTGAGCACCTTGTCCAGCCCATGCCTTGCCGCGATATCCGCAGCAAACACCGCACCACCAGCAGGACCGCTTTCCACCAAACGAACGGGAAATTCTGCAGCGTTTTCCAAGCTGATAATACCGCCACCCGAATGCATCAGGAAGACTGGGCAGTTCAGCCCTTCTTTCTCCAGCTCCCCTTTCAGGCGGGTCAGGTAGCTTTTCATCAATGGCTTGATATAGGCGTTGGCGACAACGGTATTGAAGCGCTCATATTCGCGCATCTGCGGGCTGACCTCGCAGGACAGCGACACCATCACACCGGGCAGCTTTTCGGCCAGAACCTCGCCCACCATGCGTTCATGCGCTTCGTTCAGATAGGAATGCAGGAACCCCACCGCGATGCTGTCATAACCCGCCCCGGCCAGTTCATCGGCCAACGCTTCGATTTCGGCCCGGTCGAGCGGGATCAACACCTCACCCTGCGCGTCGATGCGTTCACACAGGGTATAGCGGCGCTGGCGCGGCAGAAGGGGTTCGGGCAGCGTGAGATTCAGGTCGTATTGTTCGAAGCGGCTTTCAGTGCGCATTTCAATCACGTCGCGAAAGCCCCGCGTGGTGATCAGCGCCGTGCGTGCCCCGCGCCGTTCGATCAGCGCGTTCGTGGCCAGCGTGGTGCCATGGATCATCTGACCAATCTTGCCGGGTGCAACGCCCGCTTCGGCGCAGACCGTGCGGATGCCCTGCAGGATCGCGTCTTCTGGCGCGCTGTACGTCGTCAGCAACTTGATCGAATACCGCTTTGCCCCATCTTCCAGCACCACATCGGTGAAGGTTCCGCCAATATCGACACCCAAACGCCAGGATTCCATTGCACTGTCTCTTTCTTGCTTATGGGCACGGTAACGGCGGCCTGAGCTTCACGTCCAACTATAAATTCATATCCTTTGGATCGAAATTTTTCATCCTCTGCCACAGCCATTTCTGCTGCCTGGGGGAGAAAGGTGCTGGCCCGCTCTGCGTTTTACCGGGCCTCGACCCGCACGGTGTCCGAAACTCACAGATACTCCAATTGGCGCAGTCACCCCTCGGCCACAGCTTCCGCCCTTATCGGGACAGCAGACAGGCAACACCCATGCGGCCCAACGTTTGCATTGAGCCAGGTCAGCGCGACCATCTGGGTCAAGCCCAGCCGCAGCACGCCTTCGCGCCGACCGACATGCCCGGCGGCCAGTACCAGATCCTATGTCGCGCGCAAAACAAGCCGGGTACGGACCAGCAGCTCCTCCCCTGCTGGGGTAAACGGCGTCGCGTTCCGTGAGCCGCTGGCCCGGTACAGCCTGCAACCCTGCAACACGGGCAGAGATATTGGGCCGTGTCGTGTTTAGCCGTTCCGCTGGGCGGCGAAGGCTGCCGAGGTCAGCGACCCAAACAAAGGTTTCCAATTACTTGAGCGTGAACAGCGCGCGTCAGGCCAGAGGTTCGATCAACTGGGACCCGCTCGCGCGATTGGAATTGACGGCCGGATCAACCCGGTGCCAGCTCAGCACATCCTCGGCCCCTGGCTGCATCAGACGTGCCGCGCCCTTGCCTTCTTCCCCGAGCCACAGGGCCCAGTCCGAAGGCTCCAGGATCAGCGGCATCCGGTGATGGATTTCGGAAATCCGGGCATTCGCGGGGGTCGTGACAATTGCGCAACTGAGTTTCGGCTCCTCCTTGCCCCAGTTCTGCCACACCCCGGCAAAAGCGATCGGCATGTCATCCGCGCGGGAGATGTACCAGGGCAACCGGTTGCCCTCCTGATCCTTGGTCCATTCATATAAGCCCGTGGCTGGGATCAGACACCTGCGTTCGCGGCAAGCCGCGCGGAAGGCGGGCTTTTCGGCAATGGTTTCGGCCCGTGCATTGATCAGCAAAGGCCCGGCGGTTTCAGTCTTGTACCAATGTGGCAGGAACCCCCAGCGCATTGGCAAGACCTGGCGGGTGTTCTCACCGCTGCGCACAACATGCACCTGCGTGGTCGGACAGACGTTGAAATTGGGCACACTCGGAAGGGTATTGGCCGGCGCCGCCGCAAACAGCTGCGCCATCGCATCATTGGGGAGCGTCACTGCAAACCGGCCACACATGCCCAAACCCTATTGCTGGGCGTGCGGCGTGTGGACAATGCGCAGGAAAAAACACAGAAAACCGGGCTGATAAACCGCAGGCGGGGCGGGTTGCTGGCGCCGCCTTATGTCGAACTCAACGGTGATCTGGCACAGATCAGCGGTCAAGTAGCGGTCATTTGCAGGGTAGATTGGGCTGCAGAGATGGCGCATCCGGTGGACAGCACTGGCCCGTACATGGCAGCGTAAGCCATGCAACTGCGGCAGGGGGTACATACTCGGTCGGGCGGGCAGTGGCGCCAGCATGCCGAGATGCTGACGCCGTTCGTTCAGGCGCTCGACCCCTGGCCGTGGCCCGAGATCAGCGGTTGGGTTACTTCTGCTTGATACGCCCGTCGGTATACGGGGTGAACGGGCTCTGGCTGGCGATGTATTCCGCTGTCACATCGGCAAGGTCGGGGCCGAAATCATACGCGTTCTGCGCGTCGCGGAACATCTTGTAGCCGTCACCACCATTGCGGACGTAGTTGTTGGACACCACGCCATAGGTCTTGGCCGGATCCAGCGGCGCGCCACCAACCATCACATCGCTTATACGGCTGCCCGCTGGCTGGGAGGCATCAAACGCGTATGTCATGCCGGCCACCTGCGGGAAACGCCCGGCGCCATCTTCGATCTGGCTGACCCCGTTTTCCAGCGCCTCCAGCAGCACCACGCCAGTGACTTCAAAGGTCGACAGCGTGTTCTGGAACGGCAGCACGGTCAGAACCTCGCCCATGGTGACCGGGCCTGCGTCAATCGACGCGCGGATACCGCCGCCGTTCTGGATGGCCACCTGAATGCCTTGGTCCTTAACGCGGTCCAGCATCGCATCGGCAATGAGCGACCCCATGGAGCATTCCTGGCTCCGGCAAACCGCGCGGTCGCCGCCAATGGCTTCGGCGGCTTCGGCCACAACCTTGCTGCGGATTTCTTCCAGCGGTTGGGACAGCTCCGCAACACGCGCCTTAACGGTGGCGTTTTCGGCAACCTTAGCGTCGATCAGCACCGGATCACCCATGGCCTCGGTTATGTTGCCATCATCGTCGAAGGTCAGGTTCAGTTCGCCGAGGTATTTGCCATAGGCGTAGGCCTGGACGATTGCGACGCCGTTCACCATGTCCGGGTACGGACCAGCCGCCCGGTCGGAGGAGTTGGACAGCAGCGTGTTGGAATGCCCACCCACGATCACGTCCAGACCGGTGGTGTTGATCGCGATGGCCAGGTCGGTGGCATAGCCCGAATGGCTGAGCAGGATAATCTTGTTGATGCCATCGGCCATCAACTGGTCAACCTCGGCCTGGATGACAGGCGACGGGTCGGAGAAAACAATGTTTGGCCCGGGGCTGGCCAGTTCGTCATTGTTAATGGGAGTGACCCCAATCAAGCCGATCTTTTCGCCCGCCTTGTCCACAACAACCGATTTCTGGATCACTTCGCGCAGCGCCGGTTCGCCACTGAGGTCAGCGTTTGACATCAGCACCGGGAACTGCGCCAGTTTGACGAATTCCAACAGCGCTTCAGGCCCGTCGTCAAATTCGTGATTACCGACCGCCATGGCATCATAGTTGAGGTCGTTCATGAACTCGGCCGCGGTCTGACCCTTGTAGTACTGGTAGAACAGCGTGCCTTGAAACTGGTCACCGGCGTCCACCAGCAGCCAGTTGTCGGTCCGCGCCTTGGCCTCTTCGATGGCAGTGACCATACGGGCCATGCCGCCAAAGCATTTGCCTTCGTCATTGTCCTCGGGCTTACAGCCGCTGTCGTATTTGTTGATCGGCTCAAACCGGTCGTGGAAATCGTTTGTGTGCAAAATGGTCAGTTTGTACTCGGCCGACGCGATCCCTGCAGTCAGGCAGAGCGCGGCGGCAGAGGTGAGCAAACGGGTGATCATGGCAATA
The DNA here is from genome assembly GCA_017643305.1 of Marinibacterium sp. Lineage (GTDB taxonomy): Bacteria > Pseudomonadota > Alphaproteobacteria > Rhodobacterales > Rhodobacteraceae > HXMU1420-2. Next base: position 7,268 of record JAEPNQ010000068.1, read on the forward strand.
CTCCCAGTGGTTATCATGCGATGGTGCGCGTAATTTCAAGACGAGTCAAAGCTGACGTGCGTGCCCCCATATGGTGCTTGACCACTGCCGCCCGGCGCGGCATCACGCGGGCATGCTGATTTACAAGATCCTGCGTGTCGAGGAATGGCACGCGCTGCAATCGCAGGGCGAAACGCCCGGGGCCCCGGTGGATGTGGCCGATGGCTTTATCCATTTTTCCACGGCCTCGCAGGCCGCCGAGACCGCTGCGAAATGGTTCGCAGATATGGATGGGCTGATGTTGCTGGCGTTAGACGGTGACGCGCTGGGAGAACCGTTGAAATGGGAACCATCGCGCGGCGGCGACCTGTTTCCGCATCTTTACGGCCCGCTTCGGATGGCGGATGTGTTGTGGGCCGAACCCTTGCCAGTCGTGAACGGGCGGCACGTGTTTCCGGAGCGAATGAAGTGACCCTGCTGGAGCGGGTTGGGCTGGCCGCGTTGCTGCGGATGGATCCGGAAACCGCACACGGGCTGTCGATCCGGGCCTTGCAAGCTGGATTTGCTCCCACGCCTGGGCCAATCACATCAGATCGGTTACGGACCACGGTGGCCGGGCTGGAATTGCCCAACCCGGTGGGGCTGGCGGCAGGGTATGATAAGAACGCCACCGCCTTGGCGCCACTGTCGCAATCTGGCTTCGGGTTTATCGAGGTGGGCGCCGCGACACCCCAGCCACAGCCGGGCAACCCAAAGCCGCGCCTGTTCCGGCTAGCGGCGGATCGTGCAGCAATCAACCGGTTTGGGTTCAACAATGATGGAATGCAGGCTATCGCTGCCCGGCTGGCACAACGGCCAAGCGATGCGGTGATCGGCTTGAATCTGGGTGCAAACAAAGACAGCGCCGACCGCGTGGCCGATTATGTAAAGGTGCTGCAAGTTTGTGCACCGCATCTGGATTTCGCGACAGTTAATGTATCGTCCCCAAACACCGAAAAGCTGCGCGACTTGCAGGGCAAAGCGGCTCTGGCCAGCCTGCTGGGCGCGGTGATGGAAGCCAAGGTGGCGCTAGAGCGCCCGGTGCCGGTGTTCCTGAAGATCGCGCCAGACCTGAGCGCAGCGGAACTGGAGGATGTGGCAGAGGTGGCCACGAGCTGTGGTGTGGACGCGATTATCGCCACGAACACGACGCTGGACCGGTCTGGGCTGACAGACCCGCAGGCCTCGGAAACGGGCGGGCTGTCAGGCGCGCCGCTGTTTGAAAAATCCACGCGGGTGCTGGCAGGGCTGCATCAGCTGGTCGATGGGCGCGTTCCGCTGATCGGGGTGGGCGGCGTTGCGACGGCGGAACAGGCCTATGCCAAGATCACCGCCGGGGCCAGCGTGGTGCAGCTTTATACGGCCATGGTGTATGCCGGGTTATCGCTGGGTGCAGAGATTGCCCGCGGGCTGGATGCCCTGCTGGAACGCGACGGGTTCAGCAATGTCGCGCGAGCGGTTGGAACGAAGCGAGGAGACTGGGCATGATCGAGTATTGGCATAACCCGCGTTGTTCGAAATCTCGCCAGGCTCTGGCTTTGCTGGAAGAACGTGGTGCGCCGGTCACCGTACGTCGGTATCTGGAGGACGCCCCATCCGAGGCGGAGTTGCGGCAGGCGCGTGCAGCCATGGGAAACCCGGCCGTGGTGGCGATGATGCGGACCGGTGAAAAAATGTTCAAGGAACTGGGGCTGACCAAGTCAGACGATGATGAGGCACTGATTGCGGCCATGGCCGCGAACCCCATTCTGATTGAACGTACCATGGCGATTTCCAGCAACAAAGCCGTGATTGGACGCCCGCCAGAGCAGGTTCTGACACTGTTGGACAGCTGAATTTATCCACATCCGTTCCACAGGCTAACTGCTAGAAACCATTTCGCCGACTTCCGTTAATCCATCACATGAACAGGCCACGCCCAGTTCATGTGATGGTGCAGGTTGGGCTAAGACGGTCCGCCTCGGCTTCCAACGCCGGGTAGCGGATGGCCAGTGTCACGCCGCGTGCGCCAAGAGCAATCAACAGGGATATCCACAGGCCGTGATTGCCGAAGGGCGGCAAAAGTAACACCAAAGCAATACAATAGATCACGAAGCTCACTGCCATCATGTTGCGAATGTCACGGGACCGGGTTGCGCCGATGAATATCCCGTCCAGCATGAACGCGCCGCAACCCAAAAGCGGGGAAAGGGCGAGGTAAATCAGGAAGGTTTCCGCGCGGTCCTGTACCTCGATAGATTTCGCCATGAGTTCAATGAGGTGCGTGCCAAAAAGCCAGATGGCAAGGACCATGAGTACCGAACCGCCAGCGGCCCAGACGCTGGTCAGCGCCGCCGCGCGGCGCAGAGCCAGACGTTTTCGCGCGCCCATCGCCTGCCCCACCAGCGTCTCTGCGGCAAAGGCAAACCCATCGAGCCCGAAGGCCACTATCATGAGGAATTGCTTGAGCACCTGATTGGCCGCCAGCGTCACGTCGCCGAACCGGGCGCTGAGGAACAGGAAAGAGACCAGCATCGCCTCGAGCAGCAGCGACCGGATCAGGATGTCGGTATTCAAGAGCAGCATGCGTCGCCACCGCGCGCGGTCGAACAGGCGCAGCGGGTCACGCCAGGCCGGGTTGGCAAAGACAGCGCGGCATAGCCACAAGCCAAGCGCCAGACCGCTCCATTCGGCAAGGAAAGTTGCGAAAGCAACGCCGCTGACGCCCCAGCCCAGACCGAGAACAAAGACGAGGTCGAGCAGGATGTTCAGCCCGTTCATCCAGAGCTGCAGCACCAGAACAGCACGCGTGCGTTCCTGTGCAACCAACCAGCCGGTGATGCCATATAGCCCTATGGCCGCCGGGGCTGACCACACGCGGATCGCCATGTAGTCGCGTGCCAGCGCTTCCACTTCGGGCGATGCAGGGGCCACCATAAACGCACCCGCGAACAGCGGCAGCTGCAGCAGAATCATTGCCAGCCCGGCCAGCCCGCCGATCAGCAGCGCTCTCACCAGCAGGGCGGAGACTTCGGCGCTGTCGCCTGCCCCGCGCGCCTGGCTGGTCAGACCGACCGTGCCCATCCGCAGGAACCCGAAGACCCAGTAGAAAGCCGAAAGCAAAATGGCCCCGATCCCAACTGCGCCGATGGGGGCAGCTTCGCCCAGCTGCCCGACAACGCCGGTGTCCACGATCCCCAACAGGGGGACCGTGATGTTGGCCAACAGGATCGGAAATGCAATTTTCAGGACACGGCGATGTGTGATCTCGCCGACCGTGTCACGCACTCGATTTTACCTCGCGGCTGGGCATCAGGAAATGGCCCATGGCCTGCGCAAACAGCCGATCACGGTTGTCCTGCCAGCCTTCGACATGGACAGAGGCATAGCGCCGCCCTGCCCGGCTGACCTTGGCCCGGGCATACGCGTCGCGGGGCAGACCAGAGCGGAGGTAGTCAACGGTAAAGTCAATTGTACGCGGCAGGCGCGGCAGGTTGCCATCGCGGATCTGCTGCACGTCGATGGAGCCGCTTTCAATATCTTCCCACATCGACACCCAGCTGAGCGTAATGATGGCCGTAATCTCCAGAAAAGACGCGGTGACACCGCCGTGAATCGCCGGGATCCACGGATTGCCGATCAGTTTTTCATCAAATGGCAGCACGGCGGTCAATTCATCCCCGCGCCGGTCGAACTGCACGCCCATAAAACGCACATAGGGAATGCCAGCCAACATCGCATGCAGCGCGCCATCACGCCTTTCTTTGATGATCTGGACCGGTTCGGGCGGTTTTCTGGCCATATTAGCGCTCCACCGTGAAGGCGCCCGTCGCCATGGCTACGGGATTTTCAAGGTCATCATCCGTGGCCACCGCCCGCACAAAAGCCACGTTGCGCCCCACATGATAACACGTCGCGGTTGTCACGATGGTCTGACCCGTCGTAGCCGCACGCATGTAATCAATGCGCAGGTCGATCGTGGCCGTCAGCGCGGGCGAGGCCGGATGGCTCATCACCGCCGCGCCGCAGCAGGTATCCATCGCAGCCGACAAAGCCCCGCCATGCACGGTGCCCTTTTCGGGATCCCCCACGATATGCTCGGACCACGGCAGCGACATTATCGCTACGCCTCCGCGGATGTCATCCACGGTCAGACCCAGCGCATGCGCATAGGGCACGGCTTCGATAAACTGCTGCGCAACCGCCGTCTTGTCGACCATTTCACGTTCCCATCAGGCTTCGATGCGCCTTTATGCGGCTGTGGAGCATTCAGGTGCAAGTCCACCGGTTGCGCTCCGTCGCGTGACCAAATAACGTTCCGCCGGGAGGTACTGCGCAATGTTCGATGAGCGCATTTCTTTCAAAGAGATGTGTGCGGAGTTCGAGGTGACACCCCGAACGCTGCGCTATTACGAATATATCGAGTTACTGCAACCTGACCGCGAAGGTCGTTCGCGGTACTACGGCCCTCGGGAGCGAGCCCGGATGAAGTTGATTCTCCGGGGCCGGAAGTTTGGATTTTCGCTGGAAGACATCCGACAGTGGCTGTTGATCTACGAACATCACGGCAACGAAGCGCAAATGCGGACTTTTGTACGCAACGCCAGCGAACAATTGGCCGAGCTGGAAAAACAGCGCAGCCAGATCACCGAAGCAATCGACGAATTGCGCGCCCTACGGGACGAAACCGAATCCGGGCTGGGCTGATTCTCCCTAAATCGCAGAAGTGGCTACGGCCGCGTCCGGCGGAATTCCAGACAGTGCCGAGGAATAAAATTTCCTAAATCACAGGTTTACCTTCGAGGAAGTTACGTCAACTTTTTTGTGACGCAGCGTCCGTATTACGTAAACGTCAAGCACTTGTTGTAATGTGGTCTCGACCGCCTCACCTCTCATCCAAAGCGTCCAGACAGATACAGACACTAAGGAGCGAAGATCATGAGTGAAGACCTGATGACCATCCGCGAAATGTGTGACGCATATGACGTCACACCGCGGACCTTGCGATTCTATGAGGCGAAGGAATTGTTGTTCCCGATCCGTGAAGGGCAGAAGCGCCTGTTCACCAAGAGGGACCGCGCACGTTTGAAATTGATCCTGCGTGGCAAGCGGTTCGGGTTCAGCCTGGAAGAAATCCGGCAATTGCTGGACCTTTACCACATTGGCGATCAGCAGCACACGCAGCTGACCCGTACCTACGAGATCGCCAAGGACCGTCTGGCGGATATGGAACGTCGCCGCGAAGAGCTGGATGAGGCCATTTCGGACCTCAAAGAGCAGCTCAAATGGGGGGAAAAGATGATCACCTCCAGCAGCGCCGACCTTGAAGCCGCCGAATAAACCGTAAGCCAAGAAAGACCGGAGCCACGAGATGCCGAGCTATACAGCGCCTACCAAAGACCTGCAGTTCCTGCTGCACGATGTCCTGAACGTCACCACCAGCGACGTACCGGGTTATGATGAACTAGAAGCCGAATTCACCGGCGCCGTGCTGGAGGAAGCCGGCAAGATCAGTTCCGAAGTTCTGACCCCGCTAAATGCTGTGGGCGACACCGAAGGCTGCCGGTTTGAAAACGGTGTGGTCTACACCCCCACTGGCTTCAAAGATGCCTTTGAGCAGATGAAAGAAGGCGGCTGGACCGGTCTGGACATGCCCGAAGAGTTTGGCGGGCAGAATATGCCTTATGTCATGGGAACCGCTGTGGGCGAGATGTTTTCGTCCGCGAACCAGGCTTTCACCATGTACCAGGGCCTGACCCACGGCGCGGCCTCGGCCATCCTGGCGCACGGGTCGGATGAACAGAAGGCCACCTACCTGCCCAATATGGTTTCCTGCGAATGGACCGGCACCATGAACCTGACCGAACCGCATTGCGGCACGGATCTGGGTATGATGCGGACCAAGGCGGAACCGCAGGGCGATGGCAGCTACAAGATCACCGGACAGAAAATCTTCATCTCAGCCGGTGAACATGACATGGCGGGTAACATCATCCACCTTGTGTTGGCCAAGATCGTTGGCGGGCCCGAGGGGATTAAAGGCGTATCGCTGTTCATCGTACCTAAGTTCATGGTCAACGAAGATGGGTCTCTCGGTGCGCGCAACGGCGTGGCTTGCGGAAAGATCGAAGAGAAAATGGGCATCCACGGCAATTCGACCTGTGTGATGAACTATGACGGTGCCACCGGCTATCTGCTGGGCGACGAACACAAAGGTATGCGCGCCATGTTCACAATGATGAACGAAGCGCGTTTGGGCGTCGGCATGCAGGGTCTGGCCCAGGCCGAGGTCGCCTATCAAAACGCTCTGGAATACGCGAAAGATCGTCTGCAGGGCCGCGACGTGACCGGTGTGAAGAACCCCGATGGCCCGGCCGATCCGCTGATCGTACACCCGGACATCCGTCGGTCGCTTATGGATCAGAAAAGTTTTGCAGAAGGCGCGCGCGCGTTCATCCTTTGGGGTGCAACCCTGATCGACGCCGCCCACCGCAAAGGCGACAAGGATGCTGATGGTCTGGTGTCGCTGATGACCCCGGTCATCAAAGGTTTCCTGACCGATGTCGGCTACGATATGACCGTGAAGGCGCAGCAGATCTATGGCGGACATGGCTACATCGAAGAATGGGGCATGTCCCAGTTCACTCGTGACGCCAGGATTGCCATGATCTACGAAGGCGCAAACGGTGTTCAGGCGCTGGACCTTGTCGGCCGCAAACTGGCGCAGGATGGCGGCAAGTATGTGATGGCTTTCTTTGAGCTGATGCGCAGTTTCATCAAGGAAAACAGTGGCGACGAAGCGATTGACCGTGATTTCATGGAACCGTTGAAAAAAGCATCCAAGGATCTGCAGGCCTCTGGCATGTATTTCATGCAGAACGGTCTGAAGAACCCAAACAATGCTTTGGCCGGGTCCACTGACTTCATGCACATGTTCGGTCATGTCTGCCTAGGATACATGTGGGCGCGGATGGCGCTGGCGGCCAAGGCGGCGCTGGACAGCGGGACCTCAGATAAGGCGTTTTATGAGACAAAGCTGGCCACTGGACGGTACTATATGGCGCGTCATCTGCCAATCACGGCCGTGCACCTGGCCCGGATCGAAACTGGGGCAGAGCCAGTCATGGCGCTGGAGGCCGCGAATTTCTGAACCGCGGTGGGTTTCACCCACTGTACTGAGGACAGCACATGCCCAAACGCTTTCGTCTGACCCGCCGCCTGCCTTTGGCGATGACCGAAGATGGCTATCGCCGTCTGCGCCGGTTCGCCGGTGAGGCCGGGCTGGACGAAGGCGAGGCGCTGTCCTTTCTGTTCGAGAACTTCGATAGCGTGACGGATCATGAAAATCTGACACATCGGTTACGGCTTTTCAATGCAGAGCTGGAGGATCGCAAACGGTGATCCTCAAGGCCTCATGCCTCGCTAAATCCAAATCTGCCGGACGCCTCCGGCGGGAGTATTTGAACAAAGATGAAGTTGCAGAAAATGCGCCCCCACCATCTGGCCATGGGCTCTACGGACAAGGACGAGTTCACCTTTGACGGCCATTGGCTCTTCAGCCTGTACCGCGTTTCAAGCATACAGGATCAACGTTAATGGCCGGTGACCAAAGCGAGGTATAATCTTCATCTTCGTGGAAATACTCCGCGCGGGCGTGGGGGTGCGCAACCCCCACATCCGGCCGCGCAACCAGATGCCCAGGGAGGGGCTGAGAGAATGACCATCCAATTGTATTGCTTTGGCGAAAGCGGAAATTCCTACAAAGCAGCCCTGGCGTTGGAACTGAGTGGGCTGGATTGGGAGCCTGTCTTTGTCGATTTCTTCAACGGGGCCAACCGTACGCCGGAATTTCGCGCCGAGATCAATGAAATGGGCGAAGCGCCAGTCATGATCGACGGCGACGTGAAGCTGACGCAATCGGGCGTGATCCAGCAATATGTGACGGACAAATCTGGAAAGTTCGGCGGCGCGCCTGAAGACAAATACGAGGTGCTGCGCTGGGTTCTTTGGGACAATCACAAGCTGTCCAGCCAGGCCGGAATGACCCGGTTCCTGATGAATTTCCTACCAGAAGCACACCGCAACCCAGATGTGATCGGGTTTGCCCAGGGCCGCCTGAAAGGCGCCTTTCAGGTGCTGGAAGCGCATCTGGACGGGCGCGAATGGATCGTCGGTGAAGGGATCACCAATGCCGATCTGAGCTGCTGCGGCTATCTCTATTACCCCGAACCGTTCGGGTTCGACCGGGCCGAGTGGCCCAATATCGACGCCTGGCTGACCCGACTGTCGGAAACACCCGGCTGGAAAGCCCCCTATGATCTGATGCCCGGGTCCCCCGCGGACCGCGCCTGAAGGAGAAAACAATGACCGAAGCCTATATCTACGACGCCCTGCGTACACCGCGCGGTAAGGGCCGTAAGGATGGCAGCCTGCACGAGGTAACCTCGCTGCGTCTGTCTGCCCTGACGCTGAATGCGATCAAGGAACGCAACAATCTGGACGGCCATGCCGTGGAAGATGTGATCTGGGGCAATGTCACCCAGGTGATGGAACAGGGCGGCTGCCTGGCGCGGTCCGCTGTGCTGGCCTCGGACCTGGATGAACGTATCCCCGGTCTGGCGATCAACCGCTTCTGCGCTTCGGGCATGGAGGCCGTGAACCTGGCCGCAAACCAGGTCAAGGGTGGCGCGGGTGAAGCGTATATCGCCGGTGGCGTCGAAATGATGGGCCGCGTAGCGATGGGCTCCGACGGGGCAGCGATTGCAGCCGACCCGTCCGTTGCGATGGAAACTTATTTTGTGCCGCAGGGCATTTCCGCAGACATCATCGCTACCAAATACGGGTTTTCCCGCGATGATGCCGATGCATTGGCCGTGGAATCCCAGCGCCGGGCCAAGGCCGCTTGGGATGACGACCGCTTTGCCAAGTCGGTAATTACGGTCAAGGATCAGAACGGGCTGACCATTCTGGACCATGACGAATACATGCGTCCGGGCACCGACATGCAATCACTGGGCTCGCTCAACCCGTCTTTCCAGATGATGGGCGAACAGATGCCAGGGTTCGACAAGGTCGCACTACTGAAATACCCGGAACTGGAAAAGGTTGAACACATCCACCATGCCGGTAACAGCTCGGGCATCGTGGACGGATCCGCCGCTGTGCTGATCGGCAACAAGGAATTTGGAGAAAAATGGGGTCTGAAACCGCGCGCGCGGATCAAGGCCACCGCCAAGATCGGGACCGATCCGACCATCATGCTGACCGGTCCGGTGCCGGTGACCGAAAAGATCCTGGCCGACAATGGCATGACTATCGGCGATATCGACATGTTCGAAGTGAACGAAGCCTTTGCATCTGTTGTCCTACGCTTCATGCAGGCCTTTGACGTGGACAGCGATAAGGTCAATATGAACGGCGGGTCCATAGCCATGGGTCACCCGCTGGGTGCTACCGGCGCTATGATCATCGGCACCCTGCTGGATGAGCTGGAGCGGTCCGACAAGGAAACCGGGCTGGCGACACTATGCATCGCGTCGGGCATGGGTGCGGCCACGATCATCGAGCGGGTTTGATGCCCAAGGTGGACCTTTCCGAGCTGGAACGGCGGACCGGGTCCATCTATCCGGGTGAGTTTGACGCCTGGATGGATGGCCGATCTTCGCTCCGGCTGGGTGATGCGGGTAGAACGGACGCTTTCTGGAAAACCGCACCGACACAACCGCTACCTTTTTGATGGTGGGTACCCGAACGGAAACCGAAACCACCTATTACTGCGACATGGACATGATGGTGAAGTCGGATGCGTCCGACTTCCATTTCACGAAAAAAGACGGACAGCCTTTGGCGGCTGATCAGATCGGAGACGAAAATGACTGATTTTACAATGGTGAAGGGTGACGATGGCGTGGCCGTCATCACCTGGGACGTGGCCGACAAGTCGATGAACGTAATGCGGTTGGACGCATTGCAGGAACTGAACGACGCGATTGACGATGCGCTGGCCGATGATGCGGTGAAAGGGATCGTCATCACCTCGGGCAAGCCTGACAGCTTTGCCGGGGGCATGGACCTGAACACCCTGTCCGGTATGCGCAGCGCCGCGGGCGATAACCCAGCGCAGGGTCTGTTTGACGGGATCATGCAGATGCATGGCCTGCTGCGGAAGATTGAGCTGGCCGGTATGGATTTCAAAACCAAGAAGGGCGGCAAGCCAATTGCATCCGCCCTGCCGGGCACTGCTGCCGGGATCGGGCTGGAATTGCCGCTGGCAACGCATCGGATCTTTGTGGCCGACAACAAGACGGCCCGGATCGGCCTGCCAGAAATCCTGGTCGGGATCTTCCCCGGCGCGGGCGGCACGACCCGCCTGGCGCGCAAGCTGGGTGCGATGGGCGCATCGTCCTTCCTCCTGGAAGGCAAAATGGTGGACCCGGCCAAGGCAAAAGGTGCCGGTATCATTGACGAAGTCGTCGCCGATCCGCTGGCCGCGGCCAAGGAATGGGTGCTGAACGCCAAGGATGCCGATCTGGTCAAGCCGTGGGATGCCAAGGGCTACAAAATGCCAGGCGGCGCGCCGTACCATCCAGCGGGCTTCATGACCTTTGTCGGCGCGAACGCCATGGTGGGCGGTAAGACCAAGGGCGCCTTCCCTGCCCCCAAGGCGCTGCTGAGCGCGGTCTATGAAGGCGCGCTGGTAGACTTTGACACCGCGCTGCGGATTGAAGCGCGCTGGTTCACCAACGTACTGATGAACCCGTCCTCGGGCGCGATGATGCGGTCTCTGTTCGTGAACAAGGAAGCGTTGGAAAAGGGTGCGGTGCGCCCCGAAGACGTAGCCGACCAGCGTGTGAAGAAAGTGGGCGTGTTGGGCGCAGGCATGATGGGCGCGGGCATTGCGCTGGTCAGCGCGCAGGCCGGAATCGAAGTGGTCCTGATCGACCGCGACCAGGAAAGCGCGGATCGCGGCAAAGCGTATACCGAAGCTTATCTGGACAAGGGCCTGAAGCGCGGCAAAGGCACGCCTGAGCTGAAGGAAGCGATGCTGAACATCATCACCGCGACCCCGGATCTGGACAAGTTGAAGGGGTGCGACCTGATCATCGAAGCCGTGTTCGAAGACCCCGGCGTGAAAGCCGAGATGACCAAAAAGGTCGAAGCGATCATCGGCGAAGACTGTATTTTTGCCTCGAACACCTCGACCCTGCCGATCACCGATCTGGCCAAGGCCAGCGTTCGGCCCGAGCAGTTCATCGGCATCCACTTCTTCAGCCCCGTGGAACGCATGCTGCTGGTGGAGATCATCAAGGGCAAGGAAACCGGAGACCGGGCCGTGGCCAAGGCGCTGGATTACGTGCGCCAGATCCGCAAGACCCCGATCGTGGTGAACGACGCGCGGTTCTTCTATGCCAACCGCTGCATCATTCCGTACGGCGGCGAAGCCACCCGGATGATCACCGAAGGCGTGGCACCGTGGTTGATCGACCATGCAGCCGAGCAGCTGGGCTTTCCTGTCGGGCCGGTGCAGCTGGGTGACGAAACCTCCGTTGATCTGGCGGTTAAGATCATGAAGGCGACCAAGGCGGCGATGGGCAATGCCTATCCGGCGTCCGAGGCGGATGACCTGATCGTCTGGATGGAAGAACAGGGCCGCCTGGGCCGCAAATCCAAGGCCGGGTATTTCAACTATGACGAAAAGGGCAAGCGCACCGGGTACTGGAAAGGCATACAGGACAAATACCCGCTGGCCGAAGACCAGCCCAGTGTGCAGGAGGTGCAGGAGCGCCTGATGTTCGCACAGGTGCTGGAGGCCGTGCGCGCGCTGGAAGAAGGCGTGCTGGAAGACATCCGCGAAGGCGACGTCGGCGCAGTTCTGGGCTGGGGCTTTGCACCATGGACCGGCGGCCCCTTTGCCTGGCTGGACATCATCGGCGCGGAGTATGCCGCCGCCCGCTGTGATACGCTGACTGAGGCGTATGGCGACCGGTTCGCCTGCCCGCCTCTGCTCCGGGAAATGGCTGAGAAGGGCCAAACCTTCTACGGGCGTTTTGCAGCACAGGCCGAAGCGGCCTGATCCTTTTCGGTGCCGGAGGGCACCAGACACAAGCGAAGGCCGACCGAGCAATGCGCCCGCTCGGCCTTTACTTTTCTGAATATTTTTGTCGCCGCGGCTGCCGGATCCAGGACTTTGACCTGTCCATCAGGACAGGCAGGCCACTTCATCCCGTTCATAGGTAAATCCGCGCGTCTGCTGGCCCGCAATCATCTGCTGAACCAACCCGCGACCTTCTTCGAGATCGAGAACGTCGTAGAGGTCTTCGTTGGATGCTCCTGCGGGTAGCAGGATATCGCGCGGCAAGGGGCAATAGGCTAGCAAACCGCCTTCGACATAGATCACCTCATCCCGAGCGAAGGAAAGGATCACGATTTCAAGCTTTCCAGCAGGAGCCGCCTGGGTGATGCCACGATAGCCGGTCAGCACTTGCGCCGCGATCACAGCAAATGGGTCGCCCAGCGCGTCCATGGCGGAATCGCTTTCGATCATCAGCCCTTGTCCCGACATTAGCCACAGGTCCCGACGGTTGTTCAGAGCGCCACTTGGTACGTGAACCGGCAGAGTTTCCGGATGTGACTGACTGGCCTCGGCGATCCACAGCGTTTCCCGTTGGATGCCAGTCACGGTCTGCATGGCGTTGTCGAAGGTTAGAACCTTGTCCCCAATGCTCAGCGCTTCGACCTTGCGCCAGCCCAGGTTGGAGACCACATGCGTGCCCGCCAGCAACCCGTTCTGACCCGTGATAAGGTAGCCGTCACCGGACAGTGCAGTGTCGTTTTCCAAGTCGGTTTGGGCGGTTTCACCCTTGATCCAATCGAACATGTTCTTCCCCAGATGCGGCCCGGTCAGCGTACCAGTCTTGCAGGATGACGCTTGGCGATTCGAAGGGTTAAGGCGCGGTCACAAAATAAAAAGATTGTGGCACTGTTTCGAGAATACCGAACAATTTTAAAAGGTTTGTAGATACCGTGTTGGGCCTCGAAACAAACCGCTCAATCAAAGCGATAGTCGAACCGTGCGATATCTTCCGCGCAAGCCTCGGCCACCATGTCCGCCGCTACGTCGGAATAATAGCCGCGATAATCGGCGTCCCGGCTCGATTCATTTGTGCGCGGCAGGTCAGGAGTGAACCCCAGATGCGTCGTCAGAGGGGCCACGTCCTGCGCAAAATGTTCCAGCCGGATATAGGCGGCACATTGTTCAGTTCCGTCTGCCCGGCGCATGTAGGCGGCGGCGGGCCATCTGCGCAGCGCCGTCTGGGTGTGCGCGTGCTGGACAAAGTCGGTAAAACTCAGCGCTCCGGCCAGTTGGACGGCGGTATGGTCAAACGATTGCTCCCGCAGCCAGTGATAATAACTGACCATCCGGTCCCAAGGGTTGCGCACAAGCGTGAAGGCGAACATCTGCTCCAGTGTCCCGGCGGGCAGGACACCATCAATATCGGCGAGCGTAGAATGTTTCCACAATCGCCCCCGCGCCTCTAGATCCTTCAACCGGCGGTGGCGGTTGCGGGCCTTTGGCGTATCCCCGATCAGAATGTCGTCTTTCATCGCCCGATCCTCCAGCGCCATCGCCATGGCCGTGCCGCCAGTCTTGGGAATGTGGACAAAGACGTAATTGCGTCCGGTGCTAATGATCATGACCCAGACGATACCGGACCCGTACCCAAGCGCAATTCCCGTTTCTCACCCGCCCCCTTCCCAAGAACACAGACTTGGCTTTATACCAAAATTGACCGTGAAACGGCCGATCGAGGGAGAAACGCATGGGCTGGATGCAGGATGAAACGGGGCTGGAGAAAAACCACGCCAATTATGTCCCCCTCACGCCGCTGTCGACCTTGCGTCGTGCTGCAATGATCTACGCCAACGAACTGGCCGTGGTTTATGGCACGCATCGCAAGACCTATGCAGAATATATCGACCGCTGCACCCGCCTTGCCGGGGCTCTGGCCGCACGCGGGGTGCAGCCGGGGGATGTTGTGTCAACCGTTATTCCCAACCTGCCCGCTCAGACCGAGGCCCATTTCGGCGTTCCAGCCTGCGGTGCCGTTCTGAACACAATCAACACCCGGCTGGATGCCGATACAATTTCTTACATTCTGGGCCATGGTGGGGCCAAGATTGTTCTCGCTGACACCCAGTTTCTGGAGGTTGTCGAGACTGCCGTGGCGCGTATGGACGGGACCGAACCCGAAATCATCGAAGTGCCTGACGACCAGGCTGGTTTTCCCGCCACCGGGCGACATGTGACATACGAGGCGATGATCGCCGAAGGCGACCCGCAGTTTGACTGGATCATGCCGGAAGATGAATGGGAATCCATCTGCCTGAACTACACCTCTGGAACCACCGGAAAGCCCAAAGGGGTCGTTTACCACCATCGCGGCGCCTATTTAAACGCGATGGGCCAGATCCTGAGCTGGCGCATGGTGCTGCGGCCCCGCTACCTGACCATCGTACCGCTGTTCCACTGCAACGCATGGTGCCATCCGTGGATGATCCCCATGGTGGGCGGCACGGTTGTCTGCTGCCGCGACATCACTGCGCCCGCAATTTTCGATGCGATTGCGGATGAGGGCGTTACCCATTTCGGCGGTGCGCCTATCGTTCTCAACATGCTGGTCAATTCGCCCGAAGCCGAGCGGCGCGATTTCGACCATATAGTGGAGGTGTTTACTGCTGGTGCGCCCCCTGCCCCGGCCACCCTCTCCAAGATCGAACCGATGGGGTTCAATGTCACGCAGGTGTACGGACTTACCGAAACCTACGGGCCGGCGACCGAATGCACGTGGGGACCGCAATGGGATGATCTGCAAGGGGCCGACAGGGCCGCGATCAAGGCGCGTCAGGGCGTGGCGATGCCGATTTTCGAACATATCACAGTCATGGATGAAACCATGGCGCAGGTCCCCATGGATGGGAAAGCCCAGGGCGAAATCATGTTCCGGGGCAATGGTGTGATGAAAGGCTACCTCAAGAACCCCGAGGCGACGGAAGAGGCGTTCAAGGGTGGGTATTTCCATTCCGGTGACATCGCCGTGCAACATCCGGACAGCTACATCCAAATTCAGGACCGGTCGAAGGACATC